>NCIF01000022.1:0-18662 GCA_002256785.1 Hydrogenophilales bacterium 17-61-9 | reverse complement strand
GTCGCCAACACCTGCTACTCGGCCACCTCCAGCACCACCTCGGGCTACGTCGCCAACGTGTACCGCTACGAGGCCGGCAAAGGCTACGTCAACCAGCCCGAAGGCGGCGCCACCGCCAAGGGCGACGAACGCAACTTTACCCACAACGAGTCCTGGGCGAAAAACATCTGGGCCGAAGTGCTGAGTTGACGGGGCTGTCACTGCCAATAAAAACGGGGCCGCGGCCCCGTTTTTATTTCAGGCTTTCCAGCTGGAATCCGGCTTGGCTACGCCTTTTTCACAAATTCCGATTTCAGCTGCATCGCCCCAATGCCATCCACCTTGCAGTCGATATCGTGATCGCCTTCGACAAGGCGGATGATTTTGACCTTGGCGCCCACCTTGATCACCGACGACGAGCCTTTCACCTTCAAGTCCTTGATCACCGTCACCGTGTCGCCGTCCTGCAACACATTGCCGTTGGCGTCACGCACCACCCGTGCGTCATCCACGTCCGGGGCCGCATCCTTGACCCATTCGTGCGCGCATTCCGGACAGACATACATGGCGCCGTCTTCGTAAGCGAATTCCGAGCCGCACTGGGGACACTTGGGTAAACCGCTCATGCTGCACTTCCGCTGTCATTACCATTCATTCTGGTTTTCTTATTTCCCGTTACAAACATCAAGCCGCCTGCTTGAGCAAGGGCTGTATCTTCGGCTGCTTGAGCTTTCCCGCCTGCCACAAATCGTACTGGGCTTGCATGCCGATCCAGACATCCGGTGACGTGCCGAGCCAACGCGAAAGCCGGATCGCCATGTCGGCGGAAATACCGGATTTCCCGTTCAGAATCTTGCTCAGGGAAACCCGCGACACATGCAAATCGGCTGCCGCCTGGGTCACGCTCAAAGTCTCCGGAATCCACTCGCGCAGCACGGCGCCAGGGTGGGGAGGGTTGTGCATACGGGTCATGTTTACTCCTTCAATGGTAATCCTGGTAATCAACCAGCTCGGCATCCTTGCCGTCAAAACGAAATGTCAGCCGCCAGTTGCCATTCACCCAGACAGACCAGTGACCAGCCAGACTCCCGCTCAATTCGTGCAGTCGCCAGTTCGGCGCATTCATATCTTCCGGCCCGGCTGCGTTGTCCAGTGCGGCAAGCTGAAGGTGCAGCCTTGTCGCATGGTGCGGCTGGATGCCCTTCTTGCTGCCCGTCCGAAAAAACGCCTCAAGCCCTTTATGCCTGAACGATTTAATCATAATGAATTGTTAA
The DNA here is from genome assembly GCA_002256785.1 of Hydrogenophilales bacterium 17-61-9. Classification (GTDB taxonomy): domain Bacteria; phylum Pseudomonadota; class Gammaproteobacteria; order Burkholderiales; family Thiobacillaceae; genus Thiobacillus. The sequence goes on along the minus strand of NCIF01000022.1, from coordinate 17,409 downwards.
CTGTAAAGCATCGGCTGTCAATTTAAGCAGGCATGAAAAAGCCGGGTATTTCCCCGGCTTGGATGTCACGTTTAGCCCAACCCACACTGGTGAAAATCAATCCGAAGCTTACCCCGATAGCAGCTTTAGACTCGATTAGGCATTGAAAATCCAAACGCTTGTCGCGCAGCAACCAACTTTGCTTTGGCAGCGTCCACTACTCACTTAGCATCTATTGCATGTGAGATGCTTTCGTCCACTTCATCCGACAAGCTATAAAGCGCAAGGACGCGTTCGACTGATGACGAAATTTGGCACAAATTCATAAGAAGAAATCTTTGGTCGTATGGATTCACAATATTACGCCCCACCCACTCGCTCATACACCACAAAATCAAACCCCAGCGCATCGCCCTTCTCGCCCGTGTGCGACTCGCGCGACACCTCCCGGAACGTGCTGCGGTCGTAGTCGGGAAACCAGGCGTCGCCCTCGGCTTCGATGTCCACTTCGGTCAGATACAGGCGGTTGGCGAGCGGGATGACCTGGGCGTAAAGGTCGGCGCCGCCGATGAAGAAAATTTCGTCGGCGTCCGCGCACAAGGCCAGCGCAGCGGGAATCGAGTCGGCGACCAGGCAGCCGTCCTTGCAGTAGTCGGCGTTGCGGGTGATGACGATGTTGGTGCGCCCCGGCAGCGGACGGCCGAGCGATTCGAAGGTTTTGCGCCCCATCAAAACCGGATGGTTGAGGGTGAGCGCCTTGAAGTGGGCGAGGTCTTCCGGCAGGCGCCAGGGCAGGCGGTTTTCGATGCCGATGACGCAGTTTCTGGCAAGCGCGGCGATGACGCTGATGCGGGGTTTCGTCAATTCGCTCATACCGCCACCGGGGCCTTGATTGCCGGATGCGGGTCGTAGCCGCTCAACGTAAAGTCTTCGAAACGAAACGCGAAGATGTCGCGCACTGAGGGGTTCAATGTCATCGTCGGCAGCGGGCGCGGCGCGCGGGAAAGCTGCTCGCGCGCCTGGTCGAGGTGGTTGGAATACAAGTGCGCGTCGCCGAGGGTGTGGACGAAGTCGCCGGGCTTCAACCCCGTCACCTGCGCCATCATCAGCGTCAGCAGTGCATAGCTGGCGATGTTGAACGGCACGCCGAGGAAGATGTCGGCGCTGCGCTGATACAACTGGCAACTCAGCTTGCCGTCGGCCACGTAGAACTGGAAGAAGGCGTGACACGGCGCCAGCGCCATTTTGTCGAGGTCGGCGACGTTCCATGCGGAGACGATGATGCGACGCGAATCAGGGTTGGTCTTGAGGGTGTTCACCACTTCGCTGATCTGGTCGATGGCGCCGCCGTCGGGCTTGGGCCAGCTGCGCCACTGGTGGCCGTACACCGGGCCGAGGTTACCGTTTTCGTCGGCCCATTCGTCCCAGATGCTGACACCGTTTTCCTTCAGATATTTAATGTTGGTGTCGCCCTGCAAAAACCACAGCAGTTCGTGGAGGATGGAGCGCAGGTGGCACTTTTTGGTGGTGACGAGCGGGAAGCCTTCGGCAAGGTTGTAACGCATTTGCCAGCCGAATACCGACAGGGTGCCGGTGCCGGTGCGGTCATTTTTTTGGGTGCCGTGGTCGAGCACGTGGCGCATCAAATCGAGATAAGGTTTCATGGCGAAGTTGCAGTTAAGGGCCGGCGGGTGCGGCTTGGGTGGATTGATTATCGCCTGAAACGCCATCGTAAAAGACCGAGAGCAGAGTGTCGGGCGCCTGGCCATAGATATTCCAGAAGGCGATATCGAAGTCGGCATTGTCCTGAATGGCAAGCACCCAATCGCGGAAGCGGGCTTCGTCCTGCGCTTTGAGCCAGCCGACCAGCAACATGGACTGGCGGTAGAACGCGTGAATGCTCAGCCCGGATGCGGGCGCGCGGTGGCGTTTGTCGTAGGTGTCGCGCACGCCCAGATTCACCCGGCGCCCGGCGTGGATGGCGGCGTAAGCCGCTTCGTCGGTCGCGTACTCCGCGCCGCCGCCGTTGGCTGTCAGCGAGGCCCAGCCTTCGTGGAACCAGACCGGCAGGCTGCTGTGATAGTGACCAATGCGCTGCCCCAGATGCAGGTGGGCCAGCTCGTGAGTGAGCAACGCGGGCAGGCGCCGGGCTTCGCGGCCATTGAGGTTGGGCGACAGGATCAGACGGTTGTCCGGCACCACCGCGGCGGACAGTTTGGGCGTCAGAACATAGCGTTTGAAACAGGCCTCGCTGCCGCACGCATACACCCGCGGCGGACGGGCAAACGCCAGGTAGTGCGCCGCCTCGACCCGGGCGATGGCGGCGGGCAGCACGCTCGCCACGCGCTCGCCATAGTCCTCAAACCCCGGCTCGACCCAGACGCGCGCATCGCTCGCCAGCGGAACAAAACTGTCCATCGGCAACAGCGCGCGCGGGTTGCTCACGGTGAGCGCGCAGCCTTGCAGCGCCAACACGCCAACCAGAATCCAGCGCCTCATGCGTCGAGCGCCTGCCAGCGACCGTCGACCAGGCCTTCCAGCGGGGAATACTGTTTCTTGTAGGCCATTTTGCGGCTCTCGGCGATCCAGTAGCCGAGATAGAGATGGGACGCTTCCAGCCGCCGCGCCAGTTCGATCTGCCACAGCACGCCATACACGCCGAGGCTGTCCTGATCGCGCGCGGGATCGAAGAAGGTGTATACCGCCGACAGGCCGTTTTCAACCTGATCGATCACCGCAACCATGACCAGCGTCTCGCCGTCGCGGAACTCGACCATCACGCTGTCGACGTTGGACGACAGTAAAAACTGCGTGTACTGCTCGGGGCCGTCGCGATCCATGCCGCCGCCGGCATGGCGGCTGCAGAGATAGGCGCGATACAAGGCGTAATGCTCGTCCTTGAAATCCAGCGGGAAAAAGCGTGCCGAGAGATGCTGGTTGCGCTTGAGGCAGCGGCGCTGGGTGCGGTTGGGCGCAAACCTGTCGACCTCGACACGAACCGGCACGCAGGCCTGGCATTGTTCGCAGTGCGGGCGGTAGGTGAACTGTCCGCTGCGGCGAAACCCGGCGCGAATCAGCGCGCTGTAGGCGCCGCCATCGATCAGATGCGTGGGCGTGGCCACTTGCGAGCGCGCCTGCCGACCCGGCAGATAGCTGCAGTCGTAGGATGCGGTCAGGTAAAACTGGATGCGCTGTAACGGCGGTTCAGTCGGGTGCATCGAAAGTCCAGGGGCCAGGCTGATGGGCCAAGTTTACCAAGTCCGCCAGCTGCGCTGTGAACACGCTGCGCGGCACGCTGCGGGCGCCCAGGCTGGCAAGGTGTCGGGTTTCCATCTGGCAATCGATCAGCCCGAATCCCCACTGCCGCAACTGTTGCGCCAGCCGCACCAGCGCCACCTTGGAGGCATCCGGCATGCGGCTGAACATTGATTCGCCATAAAACATGCGACCGATCGCCACGCCATACAAGCCCCCCACCAGTTCGCCGTTGTGCCAGGTTTCCACCGAATGCGCATAGCCCGCCTGATGCAATCGAGAATAGGCTGCCACCATGTCCGGCGAAATCCAGGTGCCGGCCATATCGTCGCGCGGCGCGGCCCCCGCAGGGAGGCCGCCGCCAGACACTCGCCCTGCGGGCGGTCTTGGCGCAGCACCCGCAAGGAGTACGCCGCCAGACGCTCGCCCTACGGGCGGTCTTGGCGCAGCACAGGCTCGCATCACGTCGGCAAAGACGGTGTCGACGCGCACCTCGAAGCCGCCATTGCGGATGCGCTTGGCGAGTGACCGCGTGACGCGAATTTCATCCGGCGCCAGCACCATGCGCGGGTCGGGACTCCACCACAGAATCGGCTCGCCGGGGTTGAACCAGGGATAAATGCCGTGCCGATAGGCGTCCAGCAAACGCTCGAGCGAGAGGTCGCCGCCCATGGCCAGCAGGCCATTGGGGTCCTTGAGCGCGGTTTCGACCGGCGGAAAGAGCGTGGGTGTTGACGCTTTATCCGAAGGTGTATCCCCTGGGGCAGCGGCTTTAACAACCACGGCCTGCCCCTTGCGGGTGGAATGTGGCGTTTTGGAGACGTTCGCGCATGTCGCCATGGTAACGGATGCAAAAGCATTTGCTGCCGCCCAAACTTTGCATTACGATAAACATATCTTAAATATCTTTAATTCCGATAGGAGCCGCGACCATGAAACCTGCCCTGATTATTGCCGCCCTGATTGCCGCGCTGCCCGCCACCGCGCTGGCCGACAACTTCATGATGCGCATACGCGCGGTCAACATCGCGCCGGACGTTGGCACTTCGCCGACCGTGTCCGGTCTGGACGTGTCCAGCGAGTGGGTACCGGAAGTCGATTTCACCTATTTTGTGACGCCCAATATCGGTGTGGAACTGATCCTTGGCACCGCGCGCCATGAAGTCACGCTGGACGGCGCGAGCCTGGGCAAGCTGAATCACCTGCCGCCGACGGTGACGGTTCAGTACCACTTCAACCCCACGTCCACAATAAAGCCCTACCTGGGTGCGGGCGTGAACTACACCCGCTTCTATAATGTCGATCTCGCAACCGGTCTCAGCGTAGACAAAAACAGCTTCGGCGGCGCCCTGCAGGCAGGCGTCGACATCGCTGTCAGCAAAAATGGCTATCTCAATCTTGATGTCAAGAAAATCTGGATCGACACCGACGTCAAATTCAATGGCGACAAGATCACCAACCTGGAGATCAACCCGGTGGTGTGGGGCATCGGCTACGGGTTCCGTTTCTGATCACCCGTTTTCCCTGAGGATAACGGCAAGTCCGACCTCTCTCCCGGGTTTGTCGCGCAACATCATCCTCTTTCGGGGCGGTTTATGAGTCTCTCTCCTGGGCTCGTGAACGCCCCTTTTTTTGCGGACTGTTTTCACTGCGGCCTGCCCGTTCCTGACGGCGCCGAATATCCTGTCCAGTTCGAAGACACGGTCCGGACAACCTGCTGCCGTGGCTGCCAGGCGGTGGCGCAAACCATCATCGACAGCGGCCAGGGCGCCTATTACACCCACCGCACGGCGCTGCCCGCCACCCCGCGCGAGGCCGAAACCGAACTCGCGAAACTGGGGCTGTACGACCTGCCCGAGATCCAGGAAAGCTTTGTCAGAGTCGAAGCGGAGCACATCCGCGAGGCCGCGCTGATCCTGGAAAACATCGTCTGCGCGGCGTGCATCTGGCTCAACGAGCGCCACATCGCCGGCCTGCCCGGCGTGCTGTCGGTCGAGATCAACTACGCCACCCGCCGCGCGCGGGTGCGCTGGGACAACAGCCGGATCCAGCTGTCGGCGATCCTGAAAGCGGTGTCCGACATCGGCTATATCGCCCATCCATTCGACCCCGGCCGTTCCGACGATATCCACAAGCGCGAGCGCAACACCGCGATCAAGCGGCTGGCGATCGCCGGGCTGGGCATGATGCAGGTGATGATGTACGCGCTGCCGACCTACACCGCCACCGACATGACCGCCGACGTCCGGCTGCTGATGGGCTGGGCGAGCCTGGTGCTGACGATACCGGTGGTGATGTATTCGGCGTGGCCGTTTTTCATTGGCGCCTGGCGCGACCTGAAACGCCGCATGCTGGGGATGGACGTGCCGGTTGCGCTGGGCGTGGGCACGGCCTTCATCGCCAGCCTCTACAGCACTTTCTCCGGACACGGCGAGGTGTATTACGACTCGGTCACCATGTTCGTTTTTCTTCTGCTGACCGGACGCTTTCTCGAAATGAACGCGCGCAGGCGCGCCGGTGCAGCAGTGGAAGAACTGGTCAAGCTCATCCCCGCCGCCGCCACGCGGCTGCCCAACTGGCCTTTACGCGACGAGGAACAGGTGCCGGTGGCGCGCCTCGCGGTGGGCGACCATGTGCTGGTGCGCCCCGGCGAAACGCTGCCCGCCGACGGCGTGGTGGTCGACGGCCACAGCGCGGTGAGCGAAGCCATGCTCACCGGCGAATCGCTGCCGGTGTCCAAGGTCGTGCAATCGCGGGTGGTCGGCGGCAGCCTCAACCAGGCCAGTCCGCTGGTGGTGCGGGTGGAAAAACTCGGCGCCGATACGCGGCTGGCTTCCATCGTGCGCCTGCTCGACCGCGCGCAAAGCGAAAAACCGCGCATCGGCCAGCTGGCCGACCGTGCCGCCGCCTGGTTCGTCGGCCTGTTGCTGGTCATCACCACGATAGTCGGTTTCGTCTGGTACGCCATCGATCCGTCGAAAGTGCTGTGGATCGTGGTGTCGATTCTGGTCGTCACCTGCCCCTGCGCGCTGGGTCTCGCCACCCCCGCCGCGCTCACCACCGGAACCGGCCGGCTCACCCGGATGGGTCTGCTGACCACGCGCGGCCACGCACTGGAAACCCTGGCGCGCGCCACCGATCTGGTGTTCGACAAAACCGGCACCCTCACTCACGGACAATTGAGCGTGCGTCGCGTGGTACCACTGGGTTCACGCAACGAATCCGAAGTCCGTGCATTGGCTGCTGCACTGGAGGCAGGCTCCGAGCATCCGATTGCGCGTGCACTGAGTGCGGCCGGCGCGGCAGCATGCAATGCCAGCCAGATTCGGAACACGCCCGGGCGCGGCGTTGAAGGCGTAATCGAAGGACACACCTACCGCATCGGCTCGCCGCGCTTTGCTGCACGCAGCGAATCGCCCCCCGCGCCGCCGGAACAAGACGGCGGATCGAGTTGGATCGCGCTGGCCGACGAATCCGGATTGATCGCCTGGTTTGCCCTGGCCGATACCCCCCGACCCGATGCCGCCGCCTCGCTCACCGCCCTGCACGCACTGGGACTCCGCCTGCATCTTTTATCCGGAGATAGCGAAGCGGCGGTCAAAGCCACCGCACAGCAACTCGGCATCGCCGAATGGCGCGCCGGCGCATTGCCGGAAGACAAGCTCGCTTACGTCAAGGCGCTGCAAAGCGAAGGCCGCATCGTCGCCATGGTGGGCGACGGCATCAACGATGCGCCGGTGCTGGCCGGCGCACAGGTTTCCATCGCCATGGGCGAAGGCGCCGACGTGGCGCAGGCGGCTGCCGACATGGTCATGCTCGGCGGCCGCCTCGCCACGCTCGCCGACGGCATCGCACTGGCCCGCAAAACCCAGAAGATCATTCGCCAGAACCTGGGCTGGGCGCTCGGCTACAACCTCATCGCCATTCCCGCCGCCGCACTCGGCCATGTCACGCCCTGGATCGCCGGCATCGGCATGTCGTCGAGCTCGCTGCTGGTGGTGCTCAACGCACTGCGGCTGTCCGAGTTCAAGCAAAGCCGTGACCTTGCGCCAACTGAAACACGCCCCGCTCTCGCAACCCGCCGCTAACCGTGGATATCTTGCTGCTGCTCATTCCCTTGAGCCTCGTCCTCGTCGGCGTCATCGCCTGGATCATGCTGTGGGCCGTCAAAAGCGGTCAGTTCGACGATCTCGAAGGCCCGGCGCACAGCGTCGTCATGGACGACGACACGCCGCCCACACCCGAGGCGTCCGCCAGCTCGCAAAAGACCCGATAACGGCGATCGCGTATCCTGTTGTCTGTCTGTCAGCCACAGGAGCCTGCAACATGCGAGCGCCCATCCTCTGGTATTTTGCCGACCCCATGTGCTCGTGGTGCTGGGGGTTTTCGCCCGCTATCGAAGTGCTGCGCAATGAATACCGGGACCGGCTAAAAATCGCGCTGGTGCTGGGTGGCCTGCGGCCGGGTGTAACCGAACCCATGACGCCCTCCGCGCGCGCGGACATCCTGCATCACTGGCATGCCGTGCACGACCGGACCGGGCAGCCATTCCGTTTTGAAGGCGCACTGCCCGATGGCTTTGTCTATGACACCGAACCCGCCAGCCGCGCTGTGGTGGCCATGGGCGGGATTGAACCCAGCCTGGTTTTTCCATTGTTCAAGGCAATTCAGCACACATTTTATGCAGAGGGACGCGATGTGACGCAAGCAGCTATTCTGACCCGGTTGGCAACTGGACTGGGTGTGTATGCCGCCACATTTCTGAACGCATTTAACAGTGACGCGGCGCGCGCCAAAACCCAGGCGCATTTCCGGCAAGCGCGTCAGGCGGGGATCCGCGGCTTTCCCGCTTTGATCATTCAGCAGGGCGCACAATTGCACTCGGTCAGTCACGGCTGCCTGCCGCTGGAAACCGTGCGCGCGGCGATCGACCGCTACCTGCAAGCGGATGCCTGACAGCACAGATCGACGCGCCCAGCCTTTGAACCAGCAGACGCCCGCCATTACACTCTCCCCACACTCAAATCCGGAGCTTTTCCCATGACCCGTTTTTCCCTGTTTTCCACCCCCTTCTTCATCGGCGCGCTCATGCTCGGCATCTCGGGCTGCAACGCCAGCGAACCCGGCAAACAAACCGTTTCCACCGCCCCGCCAGCCGGCCAGCCGGCCAACCCGCGCGTGCTGATCGAAACCAGCAAGGGCAACATCACGGTTGAAGTCTTCCCCGGCCAGGCGCCACAGTCGGCCGGCAATTTCATCAATTATGTGAAGACCGGGTTCTACGATGGTCTGGTGTTCCACCGTGTGATCCCCGGCTTCATGGCCCAGACCGGCGGCATGACGGCGGAGATGGCGGAAAAACCCAAGAACGCGCCGATCCGGAACGAAGCCGACAATGGCCTGAAAAACCTGCGCGGCACCCTGGCGATGGCGCGCACCGGCGAACCGCATTCGGCCAGCTCGCAGTTCTTCATCAACGTGGCGGATAACGCTTTTCTCAACCATCGCGGCAAAAGCTTCGAGGGCTGGGGCTACGCGGTGTTCGGCCAGGTGGTCGACGGCATGGACGTGGTCGATGCCATCGTTGCCATGCCGCGCGGCAATCGCGGGCCGCACGGCGACGTCCCCATCGAGCCCATCGTGATGCAGCGCGTGACGCTGCTGCCCGAGGCGGCCAAGCCCTGAGCCCTGCGTCCAAACTGCTGCTGCTCGGGCTGACTGCGCCGCTGGCCCTTGCGCTCGGCCTGCTGGCCGGCGCGCTGCCGACCGACCGCGAACTGGCGATGCAGATTCTGACCGAGCTGCGCGGCCCGCGCGTGGCCGCCGCGTTTGCCTGCGGCGGCCTGCTGGCGCTGGCGGGCGCGCTGATGCAAACGCTGTTCCGCAATCCGCTGGCCGAGCCCTACCTGCTCGGCGTATCCGGCGGCGCCGGCCTGCTGGCGCTGCTCGGCATGGCGGCGGGGCTGGCGTGGCCGTGGGTGTCAGCACTCGCCTTTGCCGGCAGCCTCTTGGCGCTGGCGCTCGCCGCCGCGCTCGGCGGACGCCTGCTGGCGCGCGACCACACGCCGCTGCTGCTCGCCGGCGTGATGCTGGCGGCCGGCTTCGGCGCCCTGATCGCGCTGGTGCTCTCGGTGACGCCGGCCGAACGCCTGCCGGGCATGCTGTTCTTCCTGATGGGCGATCTGGCCTGGACCGCCCAGCCCGCGTTGCTGTGGGCGGCATTGATTCTGGCAACCGCAGCCGCGCTGGCGCTAGCAAACCGGCTCGACGTGCTGCAACTCGCCCCGCTCAAAGCCGCCTCGCTCGGGGTCGCCGTCGCGCCCACGCGCTGGATGCTGTTTATCCTGGCCGGCGCCTGCACCTCGCTGGTCGTCGCGCAGGCCGGCAGCATCGGCTTCGTCGGTCTGATGGTGCCGCATGCGCTGAGGAAACTCGGCTTCGCCGGCCACCGCGCCCTGCTCCCCGCCTGCGCGCTGGCCGGCGGCAGCCTGCTGGTGCTGGCCGACGCGCTGGCACGCACCGTGATCGCCCCGCGCGAACTGCCGGTGGGGGTGCTGACCGCCCTGCTCGGGGTGCCGCTGATGCTGTGGCTGCTGCGCAGACCGTGAATACGACAGGATTGGAAACGGACACACCCTCAGAAATATTGTATACACTTACACATATACACGTTTTCGGAACGACCCCATGAAAACCGCTAAAGTATTCAAGCAAGGGAACAGCCAGGCCGTGCGGCTGCCCAAGGAATTCCGTCTGACCGAGGACGAAGTCGAAATCCGCCGCGAAGGCGAAACAATCGTGCTGTTGCCCAAGTCATCGACTCGCTGGCGGCATGTTCGTGCCTGCCTGGGTAAATTCAAGGGCGAGCTCGAACGCAATCAACCCGCGCAACCCGACCAGCGGGATTGGTAAGCATGGCCTGGCTGCTGGACACCAACACCTGCATTTACCTGCTTACCGGAAACCAGCCTGACTACCAGCACAACATCCTCGCCAGGCTGGATGCACTGCCGCGCAACGAACGTCCTCTGATTTCCAGTGTTGTATTGTCCGAACTGCAATACGGCGTACGAAAAAGCCGCTGGCGCAAAGCCAATCAGGCACTGCTGGACGAGTTTCTGCTGGACTTCGATGTGAGCGACTATGGCGCGGGCGCCGCCGTTTTTTACGGCGAGCTGCGAACCGGTCTGGAAAAACGCGGCCAGCCCATCGGCCCCATGGACATGATGATCGCCGCCCATGCACTTGCACTGGATGCCACCTTGGTAACGCACAACACACGTGAATTCGCGAGGGTGAAAGGTTTGCGGTTGGAAGACTGGACGGGTTGAAGCCCCGAGGATTTTCTCAAGGAGATCAAGACATGAGTGCATTGACCCTACGCCTGCGCGCCCAACGAGGGGCAGGCAAAACCGCGCGCGGCCTCGATTTATTGAACAAGGCTGCGGGAAAATAGCAAACCCAACCGAGCACGACTACGCTTTCACAACGCCCGAGCAACTGATTGCCGACTTTCAACGTGACATAGCGAAGGTGGAACGATGAAAACCGTGACGCTTGATATCTGCTCGCTTTCGGACGCGATGACGGACCTCGTCCAGGCCTGGAAGACAGGCAAATCCCAACGATCCGCCCGGATCAGCTTCGCCACGCCGGAGTTGCTCTGGCAAGTCCTCACCGCCAAGCGCTGGGAACTGCTCAAAGCCCTGTGCAGCGCCGGACCCGTCTCCATCCGCGAAGCCGCCCGCCGCGCCGGGCGCGACGTCAAGGCCGTGCACGGCGACGTCACCGCACTGCTGGAGGCCGGCATCCTCAACCGCACGCCGGAGGGCAAGATCGAGTTTATATTGCAGGCTGCGTAGGCGGTCATACGGCAGAACTACCGTCTAATTTACGTTAGCCCCTATTACCAACTTGGCTATGAGCCTGACCACCCAACACCTCTCCCTCCGCACCGGCACCCGCACCCTGGTCGCTTCGCTCGACCTCACCCTCGAGCCCGGCGAAGTGCTCGGCATCCTCGGTGCCAACGGCGCCGGCAAGTCGACGCTGCTGACTGTGCTGGCCGGGCTTACGCTGCCTGCGCGCGGCCAAATTTTGCTCGACGGACAGCCGGTAGCCGGGCTGCCGCCGCTCACCCGCGCGCAGCACATCGGCCTGCTGCCGCAGGGCGATGAGGGCGGCTTCTTCGGCAGCGTGGCCGACTTCGTCGCGCTGGGGCATTTCCCCTTCGGCGGGCCACTGCCCGATCTGGCGCCGCAGCTCGCCGCCTGGGAGCTGACCGATCTCGCCAGCCGCCCGCTCGCAACGCTTTCCGGCGGCGAGCGCCAGCGCGCGCGGCTGGCGCAGCTGGCGGTGCAGGCGCCGCGCATCGCCCTGCTGGACGAGCCGCTGACCCATCTCGACCCGGCGCATCAGGCCCGCCTGCTGGCCTGGGCGCGCAACGAAGCCGACGCTGGCCGCACGGTGGCGATGACGCTGCACGATCCCAACTGGGCAGCAGGCCACTGCGACCGCCTGCTGTTTCTGCACGGCGACGGGCGCTGGCAACTGGGCACGCCGGCCGGGCTGCTCACCCCGGATTCGCTCGAAGCCCTGTACGGTCCCGGCACGGCGGCACTTTGGCAGCTTAAGGACCGGGGTCAGCCTGTATAATCGCGGTCTATTCCGCATTCACCCGCCCTACGCGCACCTCATGATTCGTCGCATTTTCAATAAAGTATTCGGCCGCAAAACACGCTCCGCTTCCGGCGCCCAGGTTCTGGCGCACGCCGCGCACGGCATCCGCCGCGACCAGCTCGACGACTGCGCGCTGAAAACCTGCGAAACGCTGGCGCAGGCGGGATACAAGGGCTATCTCGTGGGCGGCGCGGTGCGCGACCTGCTGCTGGGCAAGACGCCCAAAGACTTCGACGTCGCCACCGACGCCACGCCGGAAGAAGTGCGACGTTTATTCCGCCGTTCAAGAATCATCGGGCGGCGCTTCCAGATCGTTCACGTCATGTGCGGCCGCGTCACCATCGAAGTCACCACCTTCCGCTCCAACGAGCAAAAAGAAACGGACGAAGTAGACGAACGGCCCACCGATGAACACGGTCGTCTGCTGACCGACAACGTCTTCGGCAGCATGGCCGATGACGCCGCACGCCGCGACTTCACCATCAACGCCCTCTATTACGACCCCTCGCGCGAGGAAGTGCACGACTACTTCGACGGCGTGGCCGACTGCAAAAAGCGCGTGCTGCGCATCATCGGCGACCCCGAAACGCGCTTCCGCGAAGACCCGGTGCGAATGCTGCGCGCCGCGCGTTTTGCCGCCAAGCTCGATTTCCATATCGACCCCGACACGCGCCGGCCGGTTGCCACGCTGGCGCCGCTACTCGCCAACATTCCGCGCGCCCGCATCTTCGACGAAGCGCTGAAGCTGCTGATGTCCGGCCATGCCCTGCGCGGCGTGCACCAGTTGCGCGCCGAGGGCCTGCACCACGGCATGCTGCCGCTCCTGGACACCATCCTCGACGACCCCACCGGCGAACGCTTCATCACCGCCGCGCTGAAAACCACCGACGCGCGCATCGCGCAGGACAAACCCGCCTCGCCGGCGTTTCTGTTTGGCACCCTGTTGTGGCCTCAGGTGCTGCAGCGCTGGCAGGCGCTGGAAGCCGGCGGCGAAAAGCCGCAGCCTGCGCTGTTCATGGCGATGGACGAAGTGCTCGACGCGCAGCGCGGCCAGCTCGCCATTCCGCGCCGCTACGACGGCATGATGAAAGAGATCTGGGCGCTGCAACCGCGCTTCGAGCAACGCGGCGGGCAACGCCCCTATCGCCTGCTGGAGCACCCACGCTTTCGCGCTGCCTACGATTTTCTGCTGCTGCGCGCAGAATCAGGCGAAATCGATGCCGAGATGGGTGAGTGGTGGACGCGTTTCCAGGACGTCGACGATGACGAACGCGAATCCATGCTGAAAGTCGACAGCGCGCCCAAACCGCGCCGCCGCCGCAAGCGCAAAAGTCCGGGCGAATCCGCCAACGACACCCCGCCCGCATGAACGTCATCGCAACCATCGGACTGGGCGCCAATCTCAATGACCCGGCGGCGCAGGTGGAATACGCGCTGGCCGAACTCGGCCGCCTGCCCGGCACCCGGCTGATCGCGTATTCCTCGCTGTATGCCTCGGCGCCGGTAGGCTACGTCGACCAGCCCGATTTCATCAATGCAGTCGCCCAGGTGGAAACCCGTCTGGCGCCGCGCGCATTGCTGGTCGCGCTGCTCGACATCGAACACCGCCACGGTCGCGAACGCAGCTTTCGCAACGCGCCGCGCACGCTCGACCTCGACCTGCTGCTGTACGGCGACGCGCATTTCCATGAAGAAGCGCTCAGCCTCCCCCATCCGCGCATGTGCGAGCGCGGCTTTGTGCTGCTGCCTTTGCTTGAAATCGCGCCAAACGCCGTGATTCCCGGCCGCGGCCTGGCGGCCGACTGGCTTGCCGCCTGTGCCGATCAACATGTGAGCGTCCTGCCTCCCCCTGCTGCGGTCGTCAACGCATGAGTCTGGACCGTTACCGATACGTCGTGATTGAAGGCCCGATCGGCGCGGGAAAGACCAGTCTGACCCACAAGCTGGCCGAACGCCTCAGCGCCGACACCCTGCTGGAAAACGCCAGCGAGAACCCCTTCCTGCCGCGGTTTTATCAGGAACCCAAACGCTACGCGTTGCCCACGCAGCTGCATTTTCTGTTCGAGCGTTCGCGGCAAATACGCGAACTGGCGCAGGGCGATTTATTTCGTGCCGGCACCGTTTCCGATTTTCTCATCGACAAGGACATGCTGTTCGCACGCCTGAATCTGGACGACGACGAATTCGAGCTGTACCAGAAAGTGTATGCCGACCTGACCGTGCAGGCGCCCACGCCCGACCTGGTGATTTACCTGCAGGCGCCCATCGACGCGCTGCAGGATCGCGTCAGGCGGCGCGGCGTGGAATTCGAGCGCGGCATGGACGCGGGCTATTTGCAACGTCTGGCAAACGGCTATAGTGAGTTTTTCCACCGCTACGATGCGTCGCCGCTGCTGATCGTCAACACCAGCCATCTCAACTTCGCCGAAAGCGATGAAGATTTTGAACTGCTGCTGGAACGCATGAGTAAAATGCGCGGCCCCCGCGAATTTTTCAGCCGCGCGGCATAAGCGCGCCTTCATCACAATGGCCATTACGCTTTCCACACTCAAGGCTATGCGCGAGCGCGACGAGAAAATCGCCGTGCTCACCTGCTACGACGCCAGCTTCGCGCGCGTGCTCGATACCGCCGAAATCGACGTGCTGCTGGTCGGCGATTCGCTCGGCATGGTGATCCAGGGCCACGGCTCGACCCTGCCGGTGAAACTGGCCGAAATGGCCTACCACACGCGCTGCGTGGCGGCGGGCGCCGAACGCGCCTTCATCGTCGCCGACCTGCCCTTCGGCAGCTACCAGCCCTCACCCGAGCGCGCCTACACGTCTGCGGCGCGCTTGATGGCGGCAGGCGCGCACATGGTCAAGCTGGAAGGCGGCGCGGTCATGGTCGACACGGTTGCCTTCCTCACCCAGCGCGGGATTCCGGTGTGCGCGCACCTCGGCCTGCTGCCGCAATCGGTCAACCAGCTGGGCGGCTACAAGGTGCAGGGCCGCGAAGAGGCCGCCGCCGCGCAACTGGTGGCCGACGCGCGTGCGCTGGAAGCCGCCGGCGCCGGGCTGATTGTGCTGGAAATGGTGCCGGCCACCGTGGCCCAGGCCGTCACCGGCGCGCTGACCATTCCCACCATCGGCATCGGCGCCGGCGCGGCCTGTTCCGGCCAGGTGCTGGTGCTGTACGACATGCTGGGGGTTTATCCGCGCGCGCCCAGGTTCTCGAAAAACTTTCTCGCCGGGGCCGATGGCATTGAGGCAGCCGCACGCGCCTACGTCGCAGCCGTTAAAAACGGCCATTTCCCGAGCGCCGACCACGCCTTCTGATGCAGGTTTATCACACTGCGGCTGAGCTGCGCGCGGCCTTGTCCGGACAAACGAACACCGCCTTTGTGCCGACCATGGGCAACCTGCACGCCGGGCATATCTCGCTGGTGGCGCTGGCCAAACAGCATGGCCATCCCGTCGTCGCCAGCATTTTCGTCAACCCGCTGCAATTCGGCGCCGGCGAGGATTTCGAGCGTTATCCGCACACGCTGGACGCCGACTGCGAAAAGCTGGCCGCGGCGGGCTGCGATACGGTGTTTGCGCCGGATGTGGCCGAGCTGTATCCGGCGCCACAAACCTTTACGGTATGCCCGCCGGATAGCCTCGCGCAGGATTTGTGCGGCGCGTTCCGCCCCGGTCATTTCAGCGGCGTGGCCACCGTGGTGCTGAAGCTTTTCAACCTGGTGCAGCCCAGGGTGGCCGTGTTCGGCAAGAAGGATTACCAGCAATTGCGGGTAATCCATGAACTGGTGCGGCAATTCAACTTGCCGATCGACATTCTGGCGGGCGACACCCTGCGCGAGGCCAATGGCCTGGCAATGAGTTCGCGCAACGGCTATCTCAGCGCATCCGAACGCATCCAGGCAGCGCAGTTGCAACGCCAGCTCGCCGCCATCGTTGCGGCCGCCCAGGCGGGCGAACGCGATTTCGAGGCCTTGTGCGCCACCGCCAGCCGCCACCTGAAAATGGCAGGCTGGCGCATCGATTACGTCGCGCTGCGCGACGCCACCACCCTGCAAACGCCCACACCCGGCAGCACCCGGCTGGTCGTACTGGGCGCGGCCTGGCTGGGCTCAACCCGGCTGATCGACAACATCGAATTTACCCTGTTGGGTAATTTGCCCTGAAGTTTTATAATGACAGACCATTTTTTGTGAGGGCACCGTCATGCAAAGAACGATGCTCAAGTCCAAGCTTCATCGGGCAACCGTCACGCATTCCGAGTTGCATTACGAAGGCTCGTGCGCCATTGATGAAGCGCTGCTGGACGCCGCCAACATCCACGAATACGAGCAGATCCAGATCTACAACGTCACCAATGGCGAGCGTTTTACCACCTATGCCATCCGTGCTGCGCGCGGCTCGGGCGTGATTTCGGTAAACGGCGCGGCCGCGCATAAAGCCAATCCGGGCGACCTCGTGATCATCGCCACCTACGCGGTCTACAACGAGCTGGAACTGGCGCGCTATGAACCGGAGCTGGTTTACATCGGCGAAGGCAACCGCATCCTCGACACCCGCCACGCCATTCCGGTGCAGGCGGCGTAAAGCCGCCATTCGTTCGATCGGCGCGTACTTAATATTGATCGGCTAAAACGGGCGCAAAAACCTAAGGGCGCTTCCATCAATCCCCAGAAAAATCCTGCTGGGGACTGAAAATGAGCGCAAGCCGGTTCGCTTGAAAAAAACGATCTTCACGCTTTCCCGAAACTGAACACGCCGCCCTGCGCATCGATGCGGATGATGTCCTTGGGCGCGAAGCGTCCGGACAGGATATCCTTCGCCAATGCGTTTTCGAGTTCGCTCTGGATCGCGCGCTTGAGCGGTCGCGCGCCGTACAGCGGGTCGAAGCCGGCCTTGGCGATTTCGGCCAGCGCAGCATCGGAAACTTCCAGCTTCATCTCCATTTGCGCGAGGCGTTTTTCCAACCCCTGCAATTGCATGCGCGCGATGCTGGCGATGTGTTTTTCGTCCAGCGCGTGGAACACCACGACCTCGTCGATGCGGTTGATGAACTCGGGACGGAAGTAGGATTTCACCTCGCCCAGCACGGCAAGCTTGATGACCTGGTAATCGTCGCCGCTCATGCCCTGGATCATCTGGCTGCCAAGGTTGGAGGTCATCACGATCACGGTGTTGCGAAAATCGACGGTGCGGCCCTGGCCGTCGGTCAGGCGGCCGTCGTCGAGCACCTGTAGCAGCACGTTGAAGACGTCCGGATGCGCCTTTTCCACCTCGTCCATCAGGATCACGGAATAGGGTTTGCGGCGCACCGCTTCGGTGAGGTAACCGCCTTCCTCGTAGCCGACGTAGCCGGGCGGCGCGCCGATCAGGCGCGCGACCGAATGCTTCTCCATGAACTCGCTCATGTCGATGCGGATCATGTGGTCGGCGGAATCGAACAGGTATTCGGCCAGCGTCTTGCACAGCTCGGTCTTGCCGACGCCGGTGGGGCCGAGG
>NCIF01000197.1 GCA_002256785.1 Hydrogenophilales bacterium 17-61-9 | reverse complement strand
TTGCATCAGGGTGGACTGAATGAGCGCACGTATTCTTGACGGCAAGGCCATGGCCGACACCATTCTTGCCGTGGTTCACGACAAGGTGGCCGAGCGTGAAGTGCAGGGCAAACGCCCGCCCGGTCTGGCCGTGATCCTGGTGGGAGACGATGCCGCTTCGGCCGTTTATGTGCGCAACAAGAAACGCGCCTGTGAACGCGCCGGCGTGACCAGCGTGGCACATGACCTGCCAAGCGCGACGACGCAGGAACAGGTGCTCGCGCTGATCGACCAGCTCAATGCCGATGCGGCCATCGACGGCATTCTGGTGCAACTGCCGCTACCCGCGCATATCGACACCGAAACGGTGATCGAGCGTATCCAGCCCAACAAGGACGTCGACGGTTTTCACCCCTACAACATCGGCCGCCTGGCGGTAAAAATGCCGACCCTGCGGCCATCCACGCCGCGCGGCATCATGACGCTGTTGCGCGCCACAAATGAGGAATTGCGTGGCAAGAACGCGGTGATGGTCGGCGCATCGAATATCGTCGGCCGGCCGATGAGTCTGGAGCTGTTGCTGGCCGGTTGCACCATCACGGTCTGTCACAGCGCGACGCGCGATCTGGAAAGCTTTGTGCGCTCGGCCGAAGTCCTGGTGGTGGGGGTGGGCAAGCCGCGCATGATTCCAGGCGACTGGATTCGCGAAGGCGCGATCGTGATCGACGTTGGCATCAACCGCCTGGCTGACGGCAAGCTGGTCGGCGATGTCGATTTTGACGCTGCTGTTCAGCACGCCAGCTGGATCACGCCGGTGCCCGGCGGGGTGGGGCCGATGACTGTTGCGACCCTGCTGGAAAACACCCTCGAAGCGGCCTTGATGCACAACCCCTGACGGGGCGCGTGTGGTCAGAGTTGGTGGAGCGCCTTGAGATAGGCCACATCGACAAACGCCCGCTCCAGGTCGGGGCCGGCGATCAGCTGGTTGGGTTCGCCGGGGTCGCCCAGGTCGGACAGTACGACTGCGGCGCCGCTGAAGTCATGATCGAGTGTGTAGTCATTGACTGTGATCAGCGTTTTCAGGTCTGCGCCGAGGCTGGCGCGCAGGCCGTTCTCGGAGTCTTCGAAGGCAAGGCAGTCGGCGGCTTTCAAGCCCATTTTTTCCAGCGCATAGAAATAGATATCGGGGGCCGGTTTTTTGGCCGGCACGATGTCGCCTGCGGCAATGACCTCGAACCAGTCCTGGGTTCCGGCACCCAGGCTGTGTTCCAGCAAGACGGTGACGTTTTCCGGTGTGGTGGTGGTGGCGATCGCCAGCCGCAGACCGGCGGCACGTGCCTCGATCAGTAAACGCTTGACGCCGGGGCGGATCGGAATGCCACCGTGCGCGGCGAGCGCGGCGTAATGGCGGGTTTTGCTTTTGTGCAGTTCGGCCACCATTGCGTCGAAGTCGGCAGGCTTTTGGTAGTCCGGGCGAAACTGCTCGACGTAGTACTTCATGCGTTCCTTGCCACCGGTGACGGCAAGCAGCTTGCCGTAGAGGGCAACATCCCAGTGCCAGTCGAGACCGGCATCGGAAAAGGCCTGATTGAACGCGGGGCGGTGGCCGTCGCGCTCGGTATCGGCAAGGGTGCCGTCAACGTCGAAAATAAGGGCTTGAAGGGTCATTTGGGTTGCGGCGTGAATGCCTTTTGAGTTTTAATCGGGCTGGATTTTACTGAAAGTTGCCAAATCCGTGGAATCGTTGGGTTTATGCCGGGAGGCCAATTCATTCGGTGAAACCGGACGAAGAGTACCCGAATGCATTTCAACTCACGCCCGTTCTTTTCAGCTCGGCAGGCCTACCCTGCCGCAATGTCCAAACGCTCCTTCCTTTGAAAACAGGCACGCACCATGGCAGATACAGACGAGTTTGACCGTTACTACAATGGTTTGCTTTACAGCGTCATGCGCTGGGACCAGTTGACGGCGTTTTGGCAAAAACTTGACGCCGGGGCGGGGTGGTATCTATATGCCGTGGGGCAGGATGTGCCGACAACGCCTTCTGCGGCCGACAAGGTGAAACAGTTCATGGGGGAAATGGACGAACTGCTGCGGCGCGAACACCACGAAGACTACTGTGCGATCGTGTATGCAGACAATCTCGATGCCCCCAATTTCATCAAGATCTACGACCCCAATCACCTGGGGAGTTCATGTGGCTCCAGTGCATCCAAGTCGAGCATCCTTCCCGGCTGGCTGATGAGCAAAACGCCCCCGCGCGAGCTTGAAATGAATGGGATTGTGACCGGCCAGCGCAAACGCTGGTGGCAGACTTTCCTGGGTAACATGGCCTGAGTTCGGAGGTCACAGGCAATAAAAAACGCGCCATCTGGCGCGTTTTTTATTGCCTGGGTATGCGCGTAAGCGCATGCCAGGCGATTCAGCTTGCCTGTTCGTCAGACGCTTCCGGAGCGGCCACCACCGGCGCAGCGGGCACCTCTTCGAGCAGCGCCTTCATCGACAGTCGCAGGCGGCCTTTTTCATCAGCCTCCAGAATTTTCACCTTGACGATCTGGCCTTCCTTCAGGTGGTCGCCGATGGCGTTGACGCGCTCGTGGGCGATCTGCGAAATGTGCAGCAGGCCGTCGCGGCCCGGCAGCACGTTGACGATCGCGCCGAAGTCCAGCAGCTTGATGACCGGGCCTTCGTAGACCTTGCCGACTTCGACTTCGGCGGTGATTTCCTCAATGCGCTTCTTCGCCAGTTCACCGGCTTCCATGCTGGTGCAGGCAATTTTCACGGTGCCGTCTTCCTGGATGTCGATCTGGGTGCCGGTTTCCTCGGTCAGTGCGCGGATGACAGCGCCGCCCTTGCCGATGACGTCGCGAATTTTTTCCGGGTTGATCTTCATCGCGATGATGCGTGGCGCGTAGGCCGACATTTCATGCGCGCCGGACGATACCGAGTCTTTCATGATGCCGAGGATGTGCAGGCGGCCTTCCTTGGCCTGTTTCAGCGCGGCGTCCATGATCTCGGCGGTGATGCCCTGGATCTTGATGTCCATCTGCAGCGCGGTGACGCCTTTTTCGGTGCCCGCAACCTTGAAGTCCATGTCGCCGAGGTGATCTTCGTCGCCGAGGATGTCGGTCAGCACGGCGAACTTGCCGCCTTCCTTGATCAGGCCCATGGCGATGCCGGCGACGTGCGCCTTCAGCGGTGCGCCGGCATCCATCAGCGACAGGCAGCCGCCGCACACCGAGGCCATCGACGACGAGCCGTTGGATTCGGTGATTTCGGACACCACGCGCATGGTGTAGCCAAATTCT
>NCIF01000196.1 GCA_002256785.1 Hydrogenophilales bacterium 17-61-9 | reverse complement strand
ATCCACCGAATAACCAGAAAAACCGGCGGCTTGACGGTTCGTTTATCCAGGAACGCGTTGAAACGTACTCAAAAGTGAATTGTTCAGCGCTTCCCTAAGTACTGAGGCCGCGGCGCCGGCGGATGTCGGTGATCAAGCCGAGGGTAGAGCCGTCGTGTTCGCCGATCGCACGCACCGAACTCAGCGCGGCGCGGATCGGCGGCGCCAGCTGCTTGCCGAGTTCGACGCCCCACTGGTCGAAGCTGTTGATCTGCCAGATCACGCCCTGCACGAACACCTTGTGCTCGTAGAGCGCGAGCAGCATGCCCAGCGTGTGCGGGTCGAGTTTCTGATAGAGCAGGGTGTTGCTGGGGCGGTTGCCCGGGAAGACCTTGTGCGGCGCCAGCGCCTTGGCCGTTTCGCGGCTCATGCCCTGGGCGATCAGCTCGGCTTCGATCACCGCACGCGACTTGCCCTTCAACAGGGCCTCGGTCTGCGCCAGGCAGTTGGCCAAGAGCCATTCGTGCTGGTCGGCCAGCGGCGTGGGGTTGACCGCAGCCGCCAGAAAGTCGGTCGGGATCAGCCGGGTGCCCTGGTGCACCAGTTCGAAGAAGGCGTGCTGGCCGTTGGTGCCGGGGGCGCCCCACAGGATCGGCCCGGTGTTGTAGTTGACCAGCTTGTTGGTGCGGTTGACGTTCTTGCCGTTCGATTCCATGTCGAGCTGCTGCAGGAACGGCACCAGCAGGCGCAGGCGCTGGTCGTAGGGAAACACGCCATAGGTGTCGGTGCCCCAGAAGTTGGCGTACCAGATGCCGAGCATGCCGAGGATGACCGGCATGTTGGCTTCCAGCGGGGCTTCCTTGAAATGGATGTCCATCGCATGCGCGCCGGCCAAGAGCGCCTGGAAATTGCCCCAGCCGATCTGCAGCGCGATCGACAGGCCGATCGCCGACCACAGCGAGTAGCGCCCCCCCACCCAGTCCCAGAAGATGAACATGTTGTCGGGGTCGATACCGAAGGCCTCGACCGCCTGCGCGTTGGTCGACAACGCCACGAAATGCCGCGCCACCGCGGCGGGGGCACGCAGCGCAGCCAGCAGCCAGGCCTTGGCCGAGTTGGCGTTGGCCAGGGTTTCCAGGGTGGTGAAGGTTTTCGAGGCGACGATGAACAGCGTGGTCTCGGGATCGAGCTGCTTGAGCGTGCCGGCCAGATGCGCCGGGTCGAGGTTGGAAACGAAATGCACCCGCACGCTTTCCAGCGCGTAATGGTCGAGTGCCGCACACACCATCGCCGGCCCCAGGTCCGATCCGCCGATGCCGATGTTCACCACGTCGCGGATCGGCTTGCCGGTATGGCCGCGCCAGCTGCCGTTGTGGATCGATTCGACGAAGCGCTGCATGCGGTTGAGCACTGCTGCGACTTCACGTTCGACATCCATGCCTTCCACCACCAGCGGCGGGCGCACCGGCGCACGCAGGGCGGTGTGCAGCACCGCGCGCCGCTCGGTGAAGTTGATGCGCTCGCCACTGAACATGGCATTGCGCATGCCCTCCAGATCGGATTCGCGCGCCAGTTGCATCAGGTGCCGCATGGTGTCCGACGTGACGCGGTTCTTCGAGTAGTCGAGCAGCAGGTTGCCGCAGCGCAGCGACAGATGCTCAAAGCGATGGGCGTCTTCGCGGAATGCGCTGCGCATGTCGAATGCGCGCATGTCCTTGAAGTGCTGCTCCAGCGTTTTCCAGGCGGGCAGGTGTTTGAGTGGTTTCATGGCGGCGGTGTGTGGGGCAGGCTTCGAAGGTATCATAAGCAGCAGGCGGCGTAGGCGCCAGTCAGGCCATGGCGCGGCGCTTTCTTTGACGGTTCGGGATGGGACAGCATGGTTACCGTGACACGCAACAAACTTGTATATATCACCTACTCAATACTCGATGCGCGCGGCATGGTCGTCGAGCAGCATGACATTCCGGTCGGCTTTGTGCACGGCGCCAACAGCGGCATTTTGCCGGCGATCGAATCGGCGGTAGCGGGCCGCAAGGTGGGCGACCGGGTCGAGATCACGCTGGCGCCCGAAGAGGGGTACGGGCTGCGCGACGAGAGCCTGGTGTTCGTCGAGGAGCTCGATAATGTGCCGCCGCAGTTCCGCCGGGTTGGCGCCGAAGTCCTGTTTGAAAACGAGTCGGGCGAGACCAAGGCTTTTTACGTCACCTCGATCGAGGACGGCAAGCTCAGGCTGGACGGCAATCCCTCGCTGGCCGGGCAGAGCGTGACCTGCCTGGTGAATGTGATGGACATCCGCGATGCCACGCCGGAGGAAATCCGTAATGGCCGGCCGCTCGACGCGGCCCAGGGAACTGTGCATTGACGGGGCGAGGCAGGAGATCGCCCGGGGTTTCCGGCACGGCGCCCCAGGCGGGCCGGAGGCAGGATCGAGAGTTTGCCGGGTACGACGTGCCGAGAAACGACAGTTAAAGAGCCGTCATTCCCCCGCAGGGCCGAAGCGGAAGCTCGATGCCGTCACGCCGCCGAAGAAGCCTTGCTCGTGGTAAACGCAGGCGGCCGCTTCGTCCTCGGCTGCGCCGACTGCCACCATCAGCGGGATCAAGTGGTCTGCCTGCGGATGGGCGTGCCGGGCCGACGGCGCGTGTTCCCATTGCAGCAGGCGTTGCGAACGCTGGCCGGGCGGCGTGCGCACGAGGGTCTCCTGCAGCCAGCCGTCGAATGCCTCCGATGCCGCCTTGGCCTGCTCGCCGAACTCCCGCAGATTGTGATAACTCAAGCCGCTGCCGACGATCAGTATGCCTTCGTCGCGCAGAGGCGCGAGCGCCCGGCCTGCAGCAAGATGGGTTTGCGGGTCGTAGCCGGCCTTCAGCGATAGCTGCACGACGGGGACGTCGGCTTCCGGATACATCACGGCCAGCGGGGCGAAACAGCCGTGATCGAAGCCGCGGTTCGCGTCGAGCCGGGCTCCGAGGCCCGCTGCTTCGAGCAGGTTCTTCACGCGGCCGGCCAGTTCGGGCGAGCCGGGCGCGTCGTAGCGGACATGGTAGGTGTGCTCCGGAAATCCGTAGTAGTCGTAGACCATGGGCGGGCGCGGGCTCGCCATCACGGCGAATTCACTCGCCTCCCAGTGGCCGGATACCATCAGGATCGCGCGGGGCTTGCCGCCGAGTTCCCGCGCTATCGCCTGCAGCGACGCTTCGAGCAGGCGATAGCGCGCGCGGAACTCACCCGTGAGATACGGCCACGGGCCGCCGCCGTGGGACAGGAAGTAGCTAGGGAAACACTGATTTATTCCCCTCGTCGAGCCTAAATTTGAGCGATGTCTGTCAGAATTCATTTGTCCTTGTCACGGGTGATTTTGCGATGCAA
>NCIF01000021.1 GCA_002256785.1 Hydrogenophilales bacterium 17-61-9 | reverse complement strand
ATTGGGCTTCAGCAGCACCGGGTTCATGTCGGTGTGCGGCGGCAATCCGCAGGCCTGCGCCTGCACCGCCTGCGCCCGCCCGATCTCGCCGCCGTCGGCGGTCACCGCGCTGTTCAACGCCATGTTCTGCGGCTTGAACGGCGCCACGCTCACCCCCTGCCGCGCCAGCCAGCGGCACAGCGCCGTCACCAGCGCGCTCTTGCCGGCGTCGGACGTGCAGCCTTGCACCATGAGCGTGGCGCAGCCTTGCACCATCGGCGTGTTCATGCGCTCAACGCGGCGGCAAGCCGCGCCCAGTCGGTTTCGTGGTGCGGCAGGCCGAAGCGCAGGCTGGGCGGATCGGCGAACAGGCGGGTCAGAATGCCCTGCCGCGCCAGGCGTTCGTGCCAGTCGGCGGCCTCGGACGTGCGCACCCACTGGAACAGCGCGGTGCCGCCCGCGGGCGCCAACCCGTGGGCGCGCAGCAGCCCGGCCAGGCGCGCGCCGGCCGCCAGCAGGGCCGGACGCGCGGCCTGCTGCCAGGCGCTGTCGGCCAGCGCAGCGCGCGCCACCCAGCGCGCCGGCGCGCTCACCGCCCACGGCCCCAGCCGGTCGTCGAGGGCGCCGAGCAAGGCGGGCTCGGCCAGCACGAAACCGACGCGCGCGCCGGCCAAGCCGAAAAACTTGCCCAGGCTGCGCAACACGATGAGGCCGGGGCGCGGACACAGCCCCGCCAGACTCGCCTCGGGCGTGGCGTCGACGAAGGCCTCGTCCACCACCAGCCAGCCGCCGCGCGCCGCCAGGCCGGCGTGCCAGTCGAGCAGCTCGGCGCGGGAATAGGTCTGTCCGGCGGGATTGTTGGGATGCACCAGCACCAGCACGTCGAGCACGCCCACCCCCTGTTCCGCCTGCCAGGCCGTCACCGCATGCCCGGCGCTGCGCCAGGCATGGGCGTGCTCGGCATAGGCTGGATGCGGCACGCCGACCCGGCTGGCGGCGCGCAATTGCGGCAGCGCCTGGATCGCGGCCTGCGACCCGGCCACCGGCAAGACGTCGCCGCAGCCGTAATACGCGGCGGCGGCCTCCACCAGGCCGTCCTCCCGCTCCGGCAGGCGCTGCCACACCTCGGGCGGAATCGGCGGCAGCGGCCAGCCTGCCGGGTTGATGCCGGTGGACAGGTCCAGCCAGTCGGCTGCCTCAATACCATAGCGCGCGGCGGCGGCAAGCAGTTTCCCGCCGTGTTCAAGCATGACCGGCCCCCCACGCGAGTAGCGACGCCACAACAATCAGCGCCAGCCACAGCCCGACGCCGTGGCGCACCAGTCTGAGGGCGCGCGCGATGTCGCCGCCCTGTGGCACCGCACCCTGCCCCAGCGCCGGGCGAGCTTCCAGTTGGCCGTGATACACCGCCGCGCCGCCCAGCCGCACGCCCAAAGCGCCTGCGCCGGCAGCCATCACCGGCCCCGCGTTGGGGCTGTCCCACGCCGGCGCCTGCGCGCGCCAGCACGCCAGTGCCACGCGGGTGCGGCCCAACAGGGCGTAGCTCAACGCGGTCAGCCGTGCCGGGACAAAATTGAGGGCGTCGTCGAGCCGTGCCGCCGCCCAGCCGAAGCTGAGATAGCGCGGCGTCCTGTAGCCCCACATGGCGTCCAGCGTGTTGACCAGCCGGTAGCCCAGCGCGCCCGCTGCGCCGGCGACGAGGAACCAGAACAGCGCGCCGAACACGGCGTCGTTGCCGTTTTCCAGCACCGATTCGACCGTCGCGCGCGCCACCCCTTCGGCATCGAGCGCCGTGGTATCGCGGCTCACCAGCATCGAGACGCCCGCGCGCGCGGCGTCGAGGTCGTCACGTGCCAGCGCGGCCGCCACCGGTTCGGCGTGCCGGTGCAGGCTGTTCAGGCCGATCGCGGCATACAGCACGAGCGCGCTGATGAGCGCACCGGCCACCGGCTGCTGCTGCAGCCAGCCGGCGAACGCGACCCCCGGCAGCACCAGCAGCGCCAGCGCCGCGGCGCCGTGCAGCCGCCGCCCGCGCCCATTGCGGTTAAGCCGGGCTTCCAGCCGCGCCGCCAGGCGCCCGAATCCCGCCAGCGGGTGAAGTCGGCGCGGCTCACCGAGCAGCGCGTCGAGCAGCAGCGCCGCGGCGACCAGCAGCGCGCTCAGGTTTGGCCCCACTGGTTTTCGAACAGGCAATCGGCGACGGCGCGGCGGCGGTCCCAGCCCTCGCGTTCCAGCATCGGCGCGTCGTAAAACGCATCGACCTGCCCGAGGCAAAGGATCGCCACCGGCTGCCCGCCGGACGGGATACCCAGCAGCTGCGCGACCGCCCGCGGATCGAACAGCGATACCCAGCCCAGCCCCAGCCCTTCGGCGCGCGCCGCCAGCCACAGGTTCTGGATCGCGCAGGCGACCGAGGCCAGGTCCATTTCGGGCAGGGTGCGGCGGCCCAGGACATAGGGTTCGCGCGCATCCGTCAGCGCCGCCACCCACAGCTCGCCGCAGTCCAGGATGCCTTCGACCTTGAGCCGCATGAATGCCTCGCCGCGCTCGCCCAGCGCTGCGGCGGTGCGGATGCGTTCGGCCTCGACCAGAGCGTGCAAACGCTGGCGTAAATCGGCCTCGGTGATGCGGATGAAGCGCCACGGCTGCATCAGGCCGACGCTGGGCGCCTGATGCGCCGCCGCCAGCAGCCGCTGCATCACCTCGGGCGCAATCGGGCCGGGGCGAAAGTGACGCATGTCGCGCCGCTCGCGGATGACGCGATAGACCGCGTCGCGTTCGGCCGGGCTGTAGGCGTGGTCGCTCACCGGATGCAAGGGCTCACAGGTCGATGCCGCGCTGCGCCTTGACGCCGGCGCGATAGGCATGCTTTTCGTCGGCGATGACCGAGACCGTGTCGGCCAGTTCGATCAGCGTATCCGAGGCGCCGCGCCCGGTGACGATGACGTGCTGCATCGGCGGGCGGTTCGCCAGCGCGTCGAGCACGTCGTCGGCATCGAGATAGCCGTAGCTCAGCAGGTAGGTCAGCTCGTCCAGGATCACCAACTGGTACGACGCATCGCCCAGCATCTGTTTGGCCACTTCCCAGCCGCGCTGCGCGGTGGCGATGTCCTGTTCGCGGTTTTGCGTGTCCCAGGTGAAGCCGTCGCCCAGTACATGCCACTCCACCGCGTGCTGCTTGCCGAAGAAGGCTTCTTCGCCGGTGTCGGTGCGGCTCTTGATGAACTGGCAGACGCCGGCTTTCATGCCGTGGCCGAGCGCGCGCGCCAGCGTGCCGAAGGCCGAGGTGGATTTGCCCTTGCCGTTGCCGGTAACGACGATGAGCAGGCCGCGCTCGATCGTGGCCGATGCGATCGCCGCGTCGATGACGGCCTTTTTGCGCGCCATGCGCGCGGCGTGGCGCGCGTTTTTCGCCGGATCAGCGCTCACGATGCGTCCCCATCAGCGTGCGCGGATCGCCGTCGCGCCGGAAGGCGGCCGCCAGCGCCACGTGCACGGCCGCCGCCACGCCCAGATACAAGGCGAACGTGCCCAGCATGCGCGGGAAATATTGCTCGAAACGCGGGATGAAGCCGGCCAGCGTCGGCTCGGCAAAGCGCCCGGAGAAGAAATAGAACCCGCCGCTGGTGAGCAGCTCGGCAATCACCACGACCGCCAGCGCAACACCGATCAGCCTGAACAGGCCAAGCAGCGACAGGCCGTGCCCGCGGGCGTAGAAACGGCCGCCGGCGAACAGCGCCAGATAGGCCGGGATCAGCAGCCAGTAGGCCGGCGACACGCAGAAATCCGACACCCCGCCCCAGGTGATGGCAACGTAGTCGATGGCTACGCTGGCGGCGATCAGCGCCGGCACCACCCACAGCGCCCGCACGTACACGCCGAGCAGGAAAAAGATCGCCCACGAGGCGTCCGGCAGCGAATGGATGCTGGCCCAGTGGTGGCTGCGGGTGAGGAGCATCAGCAGGATCAGCACGAGGCTGATCGCGATTTGTTGGCGGGCGGTGAGGTTCAGCATGGCGGCTCCTTGGTCGGCGTTGAGGTTATTGTATCGGGACGGGCGGAATCGCCCGCCCCTTTGCTTACTTGCCCGGCTGATAGCGCAAGGTCACGAACACGCCGCGTCCCGGTGTTTCGTAATAGCGGGTGCTGGTTCGCGCCAGCGCGTACTCCTTGTCGAGCAGATTGTCGATGCGAACCCCGAACCGGGTGTCCTTGTTCAGCGCGTATTCGTAGGCAACGTTAACCAGGCCATAACCGACCAGTTGTCTCGTGCCATTCACGTCCAGACGCCGCGAATAGGCGCTGCCTTCGATACGCAGACCATGGCTGCCGAACGTGCGCGCGGCGCTGAGCGTGAGACTGTTTTCCGGACGCCGGTCGAGCTGCCGGCCGGTACCGAGGTTGACGGCCAGCACACGCGCCAGGCCCGCGCGCCAGTCCCAATCCAGCCAGCGCGCATGCCCGCCAAGTTCCAGGCCGCGCATTCGCGCCGAACTGACGTTTTCCGGCTGCCAATCGTAGGTCGTCAGGATCTCCCCGCCCGAACCGGTGCCCCCGGGAATAACGGTCGGCTTCCACTCGATCAGGTCGTCAACACGCGTTTCATACAGGTTTACCGCCGCACCCCAGCCTGCCTGCCCGTAACGCAGGCCCAGTTCGCTGGTACGCGAGGTTTCCGGCTTCAGGCTGGGGTTCCCGCCAGTTGCGTAGGTATCGCTGTAAGTGACGCCGTCAATGGTGTAGGTGTAGGGGCCGTTGCTGCTGCTGGGCCAGTACAGGTCGTTGACGGTAGGCG
The DNA here is from genome assembly GCA_002256785.1 of Hydrogenophilales bacterium 17-61-9. Classification (GTDB taxonomy): domain Bacteria; phylum Pseudomonadota; class Gammaproteobacteria; order Burkholderiales; family Thiobacillaceae; genus Thiobacillus. The sequence goes on along the minus strand of NCIF01000021.1, from coordinate 14,835 downwards.
CCTTGAAGGCAGTGCCATGCCCAGCCGTGACACGCAGGCCCGGCGTCAGTTCGCGGCCCCAACGCAGGTTCCAGGTGTTTTGGCCGCCAAAAGCGTCGTGCCTGTCGCGGCGCGCACCGAGTTGCGCTTCGCCGCCCAGGGCGGCAAAACGGTATTGCGCGAACAGCCCGGTATTTGCGAGACGCTCGTCGAGCAGGCCGCTATTGTCCTTGCTGGCGTGATCCTTCCAGTAGTCGAGACCCAGACTAAGCTGCCCTGGCTCATACGAGAGATCATGCTGCCAGGACAGGCTGTTACGGCGTGTTTCAATGCGGGCGGGCACGTAGGGGCTATACGACGTGTAGCGGTCCAGCGTGTTGCCCAGGGTCAGGCTCTGCCGCCATTGCGCGCCGACCCGATGATCGAGCTTGAGGCTGGCGGTGCGGTTCTTGTAATCATTGTCGCCCGTGGCGGGATCAAGCTCGTTGCGTCCCCACGACTGGGCAAGCCTGGCGGCAAGCGCCAGGTCGGGCGTCAAGCGGCCGTCGACGCCAGCCGACAGATGGTTGCGGTTGAAGCCATAAGCAGTGTTGCCGTCGGAAAAAGTGGGCAGGCCATCCGTGCTTTCGCGCCCGGCTTCCACACTGTAGCGCCAGGCATCGCCGCCGCCGAGGCTAAAACCCAGGCCACGTGTGCCACGGCTGCCCGCAGTCAGCTTGACGCCGGGACCGGCCGAACGACGGGTGAAAATCTGAATCACACCGCCGACGGCGTCGGAACCGTACAGGCTGGAGAAGGGGCCGCGCACGATTTCGATGCGCTCGATCTGTTCCGGCGAAAGGGCGTTCCAGTCGTATTCTCCGGTGGTCGCAGAAGCGGCGCGCACGCCGTCCACCAGCACGAGAACATGCTTGGTGGCGGTGCCGCGTACATAGACGGCGGTATTCTTGCCCTCCCCCCCGGTGCGGGCGACGTTGATGCCTGCCTGCTGACTGAGCAGCGTCATCAGGTCATTGGCCTGGCTGCGCTCGATGTCGCTGCGCGTAATAACCGTGGTTGCAGCCAGCGCCTCATCCGCTGCACGCGCCGTGCGCGTCGGCGTGACGACGATGGTTTCGCCGACGAACTCGGGCTCGGTTTCCGCGTACGCGAACGATGAAAAAACGACGCCCAGGGCGAGCGTAAGAGTAGTTTGACGCATGATGTAGTCCGAATTGGGCGCCCGCTTCCCCGCAGGCGCGTTGCACGATCCGCTGCCGCATTCGCGGCAGGGCTCAGGCCGGTATCCGGGCTCGCGCTTGAAATCCATCGCCTTCCCGGGCGAGCCCAGTGGCGTATGTGATGGATCGTTTAGCGCTTACCGTTGCGGGGGCAGCACAGGGTTGAAGGCGAAAAGCCTTGCACCTGTTTCCCGTTTATCCTCGGCGGCGGAAAGCCGCGTCGGCACCTGAAGCCGCGCATTATACCCATCTGCGCCAGGATGCGATTGACCGTGCGCGCAACGCCCCCTATAGTCCCGCCATGCACGCCGAACTCGATACGCTCGAAGCCAAAATCCGCCAGGTTGCTGCGCTTTGCCAGTCGCTGCGACTTGAAAACATTGCTCTGCGGCAGCAGTTGCTCGTCTCGCAGCAGGACAACAAACACCTGGCCACGCGTCTCGATGCGGCCAGGACCCGTCTGCACGCGCTGCTCGAAACCTTGCCGGAGGACGCGTAATGGCCAGCCCCCGCTCCATTGAAATCAATATCCTGGGCCGCGCCTATAAAGTAGCGTGCACACGGGAAGAAGAGCCCGCGCTGGTTGCCGCGGCTGATTTTCTCGACGAGAAAATGCACGCCATCCGCGGCAACAGCAAGGTCATCGGCGCCGAGCGCATCGCCATCATGGCCGGACTGAATCTGGCGCACGATCTGCTGACCCACGGCGGCGGCGGTCTGGTCGAGGAAGCGCGCGTCCGGCTGACGCAATGCAACGCCCTGCTCGATTCAGTGCTGGAAGATCAGGACAAACTCTTCTAAACTTGGAGCCGTTCCCTGCGGTGTTCGAGGCCGGTTGCTATTTCTCTGAACCAATGCATACGTGCAAGGCTGTAGTCTTTTCCGATGCGGGTGTGCGCGTGACACGTTTCATGTGCCCAAAACATCTTTGACCACGGCCGTCTTGGACCCCGGTTCAAGAGTCAGCGACGGGTCACGGCACAGGCGGGGAGCCTTTCCCATTGCATGAATAAATTCGACCTCCGGCGCCAGCTCAAGGCTGCGCGCAAAGCCTGCACTCCGACAACCCGCCGCCTGGCCGCCCGCGCAGCGCTCCGAATCGCGCTGCGTCATGGGCTATTGCTGCGCGCGCAGCGTATCGGTTTTTATCTGCCGCAAGGCGGCGAGTTCGATGCTCATCCCCTGCTTGACCAGGCCCTGATGATGAAGCGGCAATGCTATCTGCCGATGCTGCCACGACGCGGACGGATCATGCGATTTGGACAGGTGGGCCGCACAACGCGGATGACGAAAAACCGCTACGGCATAGCCGAGCCGGTGGATGCGCGGGCCTTGCGCGCGCGCCAGCTGGATCTGCTGCTGATGCCGCTGGTGGGGTTCGATCGCCAGGGTTACCGGCTGGGAATGGGCGGCGGCTATTACGATGCCACGCTGGCCTGTATGCGGCGCCGGCGAAGCTGGAGAAAACCCCGTCTGGTGGGCATTGCCTACGAGTGCCAGCGGGTAGAAAAACTGCCGCACGATCCGTGGGACATGCCGCTCGATGCGGTGCTCACCGAACGTCGGCTGTACCGCTTCAATTCGGATTCTAAATAAGCTGAAAAACGGCTGCACCACTGAGACACGGAGAAACCCGTCAAATCCATGGCTGGCGCCGGGTCAGGATTTCACCCGACAAGCGGCCGAAGTATCCTGTTTTTCTCTGTGCCTCTGTGGCGAGGCTTTCAAGATCAGCCCGGCTGCTTCTCGCGATCGAGCTCGCCGCTCTTCAGCCGCGCCTGATAATCCGTCAGCATCGTCCGAACCTTGCCGCTCAATAGATACAGGCCGATCAGGTTGGGGAAGGCCATCGCCAGCACCAGCAGGTCGGTGAAGTCGAGCATGTTGGCCGCGCTCGCCACCGAGGCGACGACAATGAACAGCAGGAACAGCACGCGGTACACCATCGACAGGCGCTCGCCGAATAGATAGGTCCAGCAGCGTTCGCCGTAGTAGGACCACGAGATCATGGTGCTGTAGGCGAACAGCACGACCGATACGGTGAGGATGATCGGGAACCAGTCCGACACCGTGGCGAACGCCGCCGAGGTCAGCGCCGCGCCCTTGCTGGCCTCGCGCAGCGCCAGCGTGGCCGGGTCGTTGTAGACGCCGGTCAGGATGATGACCAGTGCGGTCATGGTGCAGATCACGATGGTGTCGATGAAGGGCTCGTACAGCGCGACCATGCCCTGGCGGATCGGGTACTTGACCGAGGCCGTGGAATGCACGATCGCCGCCGAGCCGAGGCCCGCCTCGCTGGAAAACGCCGCGCGCTTGAAACCCTGCACCAGCGCCCCCACCATGCCGCCCGCCACCGCGATCGGCGCGAAGGCTTCGGTGATGATCATGGCCAGCGCCTGCGGCACCTGCTCAAGATTGCCGAGCACGATCCACAGACAGGCCGCCAGATAGATCAGGATCATGGTCGGCACCACGGCCTCGGCGGTGTGGGCGATGCGGCGCAGGCCGCCGATGATGACCACCCCCACCGCCAGCCCCATGATCAGGCCGTAGGCGATCGGCACCTCATGGAAGAACGGGAACAGCTCCTGCACCGCGCCGAGCGACTGGCTGACCTGGAACGCACTGCCGGCGCCGAACGAACCGAGCACGGTGAAGATGGCGAACATGCCGGCCAGAAGCTTGCCGGTGCGCGGCCAGTTGAATTCGGCAAAGCCCCTGGACAGATATTCCATCGGGCCGCCCATGATGCGGCCGTCCGGGCGCACTTCGCGGTAGCGCTGCGCCAGCGTCGCCTCGGTGAACTTGGTGGTCATGCCGAGAAAGCCCGCCACGATCATCCAGAACGTGGCGCCCGGCCCGCCTATGGAAATCGCAATCGCCACCCCGGCGATGTTGCCCAGGCCGACGGTGGCCGACAGCGCGGTGGTGAGCGCCTGGAAGGAGCTGACTTCGCCCTTGTCGTCGGCGGTGCGGTATTTGCCGCGCAGCACCGAAAACGCGTGCCCCATCATGCGCAGGTTGACGAAGCTAAAGCGGAAGGTGAGATAGACCGCGCCGACAATCAGCCAGGCGACGATGAAGGGCATGACCGGCTCGCCCGGGAAAACGTCAAAGAAAATGACGCTGGCAAGATAACCGTTGAGCGTGCCGAAGAAGGCGTCGAGCGCACCCGGTTCAGCCGCATACGCCATCTGCGGAAAAAACCCCGCGACCACCCACAATACCCATAAACGAATCACGATCAAGCCTCCCTTGAGTTTGTTATTTTCCACAACAATAACAAACTTGCGGCTGAACCGATAAATTGCGCCAAAACAAAAGCCGGCGCGCACGCCGGCTTTTTTGCTCTGGATTCAGATCACTTCAGGCCAAGAACCCAGTCGATGATCTTGCCTGCATCCTCGGCCTTGAGCTGCGGGTTCGGCGGCATGGGGATCTCGCCCCACACACCCTTGCCGCCGGTTTTCACCTTGGCGACCAGCTTGTCGTGCGCAGTCTTGTCGCCGGCATATTTCTTGGCAACATCCTTGAAGGCGGGACCGACAATCTTTTTGTCCACGCCGTGGCAGGACATGCAGGCGTTTTTCTGGGCCAGCGCCTGGTCGGCGGAAGCCATGCCAGACATCATCAACAGGGCAGCAGAAGCCGCGGTCATCATCAATGTTTTCATCATTACTCCATCGGGGTCGGGTTGGGTAAGCGTCATATTCACACCTGCAATATCCAAGAAAACCCGGTTCCGCGCAAGGACACGGCTTGGTTATTTGCTACCAAGCCGCGTAAAACAATGTTAACCCCGCTCGATCAGTTCGCGGTAGGCATGCCAGCTGGCATGCCCCAGCCAGGGAAATATCACCGCCATGGCGATAAAGTCGGTTGCCATCCCGATCAGGATCAGGACCGCGATCAGCGCGCCCCACAGCAGCATCGCCGGAAAATTGAGCCTGGTCGCCATGAAGCTGGTAACCAGCGCCGTGGCGAAATCGACCTTGCGGTGCAGCAACATGGGCAACGAGACCACCGAGAGGCTGAACACCATCAGCGCCAGGGCCCCGCCAAACACCAGGTAGGTCAGCACGAAATCGGTGTGTTGCTGAATCGCACCGAAGCTCAAAAGATCCGGGAGGCTGCCGATTCCCGAGTCCCCGAGGAACAGGCCGACCAGTATCGCCGAGATGCGCTCCCATGAGATCAGGACAAACACCAGCATCAGGGCGAACAGCCCCAGCGAGGCGGGGTTGGCGCGCCACGACAGCAGGGGAACAAACAGGTGGGGCAGCTTGTGGTGGTGCTCCAGCCGGTGGCTCACGCAATAAAACACCGTGGCCAGCACCGGTGCGACGAACAGGAAGCCGGAGATGAGCGCCATCGCCAGGTGCGGCCTGTCGCCCGCGGCATGCACCAGGCCGTAGCCCAGCAGCGCAAACACGACGCCGTAGAACAGGCTCAGCGGCCAGGCCCTGGCCAGATCCTGTGCGCCTGCACGCAGCCAGCGCAGGGGTTGGTCGAGGGATACGTTGCGGATGCCCGGCAAATCCATGCTGGCGGCGTGCGGGTGGAAAACAGCGGGTTCGATATGTGTGCTCATGATGACTCCCGTCTACAACAAGACACTTCTTTCTAGCAGGCGCCCGGCGTTTTTTCCAATAGCGGCGGACAAGCCGGTCAGGCCGGCAACGCAGTGACGGGCGGCTGGCAGGCCGTACCACTGCATATCCAGGCGGTTGGGCGGTCCGGTTCCGGCTTGGCCAGCGCATCGGGTAATTCAAGGCCATTGGGCAAGCTCAGCATCATGTCGCGCGCGCCGAGCGTCGGCATCGTGGCCGCCGCCCATTCCCGCAACGCGTCTGCCGGGCCGCGCAGCAGGATCACGCGCGGCGGCACCCGCGATTCCTCCAGCACGGCAAGCAGGGTGGGATAAGCGATCGGTTGCTGCGTCAGTTGCGCCTGAAAAACGCGCAGGCAGCGCGCGCCGGCATCCAGATAACGCGTCTCCCCCAGCAAATACCCCAGCCGCTGCAGCGCATAGGCCGCGACGCCGTTACCGGACGGCGTGGCGTTGTCGTAGCCGGTCTTGGGGCGGGCGATCAGCGCTTCGTGATCGTGGCTGGTGAAGAAAAACCCGCCCGCATCGGTGTCCTCGAAATGCAGCAGCAGGGCATCGGCCAATTCGCGCGCCCAGGCCATGTCGGCCTCGCGGTAACCGGCCTGCATGCTTTCCAGCAGCGCATCGAGCAGGAAGGCATAGTCGTCGAGATAGGCGTTGAGCCGCGCTTCGCCGTGTTGGTAGCTGGCGAGCAGGCGTCCATCTCGCCACAGGTTTTGATGCAGGAAATCGATGGCGGCGTGCGCGGCCTCGACCCAATCGGGCCGCGCCATCACCCGCCCGGCGTGCGCCAGCCCGGCTATCATCAAGGCATTCCAGCTGGTGAGCTGCTTGTCGTCGCGACCCGGTTTGACGCGGGTTTCGCGCGCCGCGAACAGCTTGCTTCGCGCACGCTCCAGCCACGCTGCCGCGTCGGCTTCTGCCACCCCCAATTCGGCGGCAACCGCATCGGACGAGCGCGCCAGAATGGGATTCCAGCGGCCTTCAAAGTTCGCCGGCCCATCGAAGCCGTATACATACGCGGCCATTGCATATTCTTCGTCGCTCAACAGCTCGCGCGCCTCGTCCGGCGTCCAGACGTAGAACCTGCCCTCGTGGCCTTCGGTGTCGGCGTCGAGCGCGGAATAAAATCCGCCCGCCGGCGCGCGCATTTCGCGCAGCAGCCAGCCGACCAGATCCCCGGCGGTGTCCCTGAACAACGCCTCGCCGGTCAACGCCCAGGCATCGGCATACAGATGCAGCAGCGGGCCGTTGTCGTAGAGCATTTTCTCGAAATGGGGAATCGCCCACTGTTTGTCGACGGAATAGCGGCAGAAGCCGCCGCCCAACTGGTCGCGCACGCCGCCGGACGCCATTTTGCGCAGGGTGAACAGCGCCATGTCGCGCGCCTCGGCGTTACCGCTTCGTTGCGCCTCCCGCAGCAGAAAAAACAGCTCGCCCGGACGCGGAAACTTGGGCGCGCGCGAGAAGCCGCCCCACACCGGATCGAAGGCCTGCGCGAGATCGCGCACGGCATTCCCGAATATGTCATCGCCCAGCTTGTCCTGCGCGCCGGCGACCGGCTGCTGGCGCGCCAGCGCGTCGCGCACCGCCTCGTTTTGCGCCAGCACTTCGCCGCGCCGTTCGTGCCAGGCGCGCGCGATGTTCTCCATCAGGTCGGGAAAGGCCGGCAACTGATGGCGCGGCGTCCTGGGGAAATAAGTGCCGGCAAAAAAGGGCGTCTGATCCGGGGTGAGGAACATCGTCAACGGCCAGCCGCCGCCGCGCTGGGTCAGCAGCTGGTGCGCGGATTGATAGATCTGGTCAAGGTCGGGGCGCTCTTCGCGATCGACCTTGATGTTGACGAACAGCCGGTTCATCACCGCCGCCACCTCAGCATCCTCGAAGCAGTCGTGCGCCATCACGTGGCACCAGTGGCAGGCGGAATACCCGATCGACAGCAGGATGGGCTTGTCCTCGCGGCGCGCTTTTTCCAGCGCTTCTTCGCCCCACGGATACCAGTCGACCGGGTTGTCGGCGTGCTGCAACAAATAGGGGCTGGGTTCAGTGGCGAGACGATTGGGCATAGCAGAATAATAGTTGATTAAATCAGTCAACAATTGTACGCTATCGATAGATCTGTAATCTGCAGGAGTCCCAAATGTCTCAGGAATTATTCGCCGCCGCCCAGTCGGGCGATGCTGCTCAAATCAAACAGCTGCTCGACGCGGGCAGCGATCACGCCGCCGCTGATGAAGCCGGTGAAACCGCCTTGATGCACGCGGCTCACGCGGGCCACCTTGACGCCGTCAAGGTGCTGATTGCCGCCGGCGCCGACGTCAAGACCAAGTCGCCGCAAGGCTGGACCGCGCTGGCCAAGGCCGCCTACAACGGTGAAACCGAGCGTGGTTATGTCGAGGCCATCGAAGTGCTGGCAGACGCCGGCGCCTCGGTGAACGAGCCCATTTTCTTTGGCATTACGCCGTTGATGCTGGCCGCCGGCGGCGGCGACGCCTCGGTGGTGGAATGGCTGATCAACCATGGCGCGGACGTGCTCGCCACCAACGAAGGCGGCCGCACCGCGCGCATGATGGCGGACGACAAGTTTTATGTGGATGTGATCAATCTGCTGCACGAAGCCGAGCAGCAGCTCGGCGTGTCGGTCGACGGCTCGTGCTCGTCAACCCACGGCGTGGCCAAGCCGCAAGTGGTCAACCTGATGAAGCCGACCACGCACTAAGCGCCTGCCCGACGGGTGAACGGTCAAACGTTCAGCCAGTCGATCAAATCCCGCCACTGCTCGATGTCGCGCTCGGCGACATGCAGCGGCAGATCAAACAGGCTCCTGCCCTCGAACGCGGCGTTGACGTAATGCTGGGTGTTGCGCAGATGCGCCAGCACCGGCAAATCCTGCTGCTGCATGAACTGCTCCAGCGTGACGCCGGCGCGGGTGCGCGGATCGACGCGCATCCCCACCACCCCCACAAAGGCATGCGCCTTGCGCACTGTTTTCTCGGCATGCAGCGCGGCCAGGAATGCCTGGCTGGCGCGAATGTCGAACAGCGAGGGCGCAATCGGCACCACCACCTTGTGCGCCAGTTTCAGCGCGTGTTCAAGGTTTTTGCCGTGCAGTCCGGCAGGCGAATCGATCACCAGCCAGTCGCTGCCGCCTTTTTGGCCATCCCGCAGCAAATCGATTTTCGGCAAGCTTGAATCGCGCATCGCCAGCCACTGGCTCGCGGATTTCTGCCGGTCCAGGTCGAGCATCGCCACGCGCTCGCCCTGCGACGCCAGATAGCCCGCCAGGTTGATCGACAGCGTGGTCTTGCCGCTGCCGCCCTTGGGGTTGGCAACCAGAATCACGCGCATGGCGCTTTTCCCGCTCAAACTCAAAGCGCCTCGGCGCTGTACGTCACCGCCAGCGTGTGGGTCTCGCCCGGCGCCACGGTGACGACGTTGTCCATCGCGTTGGCCGACTCCACGCACACCATTTCGCGCCAGCCGGCGCCGGATTTACCCTTTCCCATGTCGCCCATCTGCCCGGCCTTTTCGGTCCACGGCGTCCACACGATGGTGGACAGCGAGCCGGTTTTGGCGATGCGGATGCGGCGATTCAGGCCCGCGTCTTCGATCACGCATTCGGCCGGCGTGTTGACGTAGACGCGGTCGACTTCGCTTTTCAGCATGATCGCGCCGGACTGTTTCTTCTGCGCAAAGTTCTCGACCTTGTCGTGGTAGGTGCTGCCTTGCAGTCCGGCGATCTTCACGCTGCCGACGTCGCTGATCTGCAGATAGGTGTGCAGCGCTTCGCCGATCCGCACCGGCTGGTCGCCCAGGTTGGTGGTGGCCAGATGCAGCTCAAGCTTGTCGCCGACGATGACGGTGAGCGTGAGCCGGGTGGGATGCGGCCATTGCGCGCGGGTCTGCTCGGTGTCGGCCAGTTGCAGCGTGAGTTCGGTTTTGGCGTCGTTGCGCTTGCGACTGCCGATCACGTTCCAAGGCACGGTGCGCGCAAAACCGTGCGCGGGGAACGCGGCTTCGCTGGCGTGCGCGCCGAACCACGGCCAGCACACCGGCGCGCCGCCACGGATCGATTTGCCCGGCGCGAATCTGGCAGCGTCGGACACCCACACCACCGGCTCCTGCTGCGATTTGGGACGGAAGCTGACCACATGCGCGCCCTGCAGGCAGACCGTCGCGCGGCCGCCGTGGTTGTCGATGTCGGCGTAGGTCAGCCCGCCGGCGCCTTCGCGGAAGCTCAACTGACCGGGAATGGCGAAGCGCGCCAGCGGATCGGCGTGGATCTGCGCCTCGGTGGGGTGCTCGACCAGGCTGACGTCGCGCACCGCGCCGAACGCAGCGGAGGTCGCCATCGCGGCGTAAGCGCGCAGCGCGGGAGACACCGTGCGCACCCGGTTGACCGGCTTCCAGGCATGCGCGCCTTTCGCGTCCATCGCGGCACGGCGACGCTCGAGTTCCGCCTCGCTCACCAGCATGTTGATGCTGCGCCTGGCGATATCGATTTCGATGAGGTCGCCTTCTTCGACCAGGCCGATGTTGCCACCTTCCGCCGCTTCCGGCGAAGCGTGGCCGATGGAGAGGCCCGAGGTGCCGCCGGAGAAACGACCGTCGGTGATCAGCGCGCAGTATTTGCCGAGGCCTTTGGATTTCAGGTACGAAGTCGGGTAGAGCATCTCCTGCATGCCGGGACCGCCGCGCGGGCCTTCGTAACGAATCACCACCACATCGCCGGCGACAATGCTGTCGCCGAGAATCGCCTCGACCGCCGCGTCCTGCGACTCGAACACGCGTGCCGGCCCCTTGAACACGCGCAGCGTGGAAGTGGGCACGCTGGTGGTGTAACGCAGCTGCTCGATCTCGAACATGCTTTCGTCGACGCCCGCGGTTTTGACGATGCAGCCGTCCGCCGCGAGGTTGCCGTACAGCACGGCCAGGCCGCCGTCTTTCGAATAGGCATGTTCGATGTCATGCAAACAGCCGTTGACCCGGTCATCGTCCAGCGTGGGGTAACGCCGGTCCTGCGAAAACGCGGTCTGCGTCGGCACGCCACCGGGGGCGGCGCGGAAATATTCCTTCACGTCCTTGTTGGTGGTGCGACGGATGTCATAGGTGTCGATCTGCTCGCCCATGGACTTGCACAGCACGGTCGGCAGTTCGCGGTGCACCAGCCCGCCGCGCTCCAGTTCGCCCAGAATCGCCATCACGCCGCCGGCGCGGTGCACGTCTTCCATGTGATAGGTCTGGATCGACGGCGCGACTTTCGACAGGTGCGGCACGCGCCGGCTCATGCGGTCGATGTCGGCCATGGTGAAATCGACGCCGGCCTCATGCGCGGCGGCCAGGAGGTGCAGCACGGTATTGGTCGAACCGCCCATCGCAATGTCGAGCGCGATGGCGTTCTCGAACGCGTCGAAGCTGGCGATGGCGCGCGGCAATACCGACGTGTCGTTGCCTTCGTAGTAGCGCCGGGTGTTTTTCACGATCAGGCGCGCGGCGGCGAGGAACAGGTTCTTGCGGTCGGCGTGGGTCGCCAGCAGCGAACCGTTGCCCGGCAGCGAGAGACCCAGCGCCTCGGTCAGGCAGTTCATCGAATTGGCGGTGAACATGCCCGAGCACGAGCCGCAGGTGGGGCAGGCCGAACGCTCAAGCTGATCCACCTTCTCGTCGGAATAGCTTGAATCGGCTGCCGACACCATGGCATCGACCAGGTCGAGCTTGATGACCTTGCCCCCCCATTTCACCTTGCCGGCTTCCATCGGCCCGCCCGACACGAACACCGTCGGAATATTCAGGCGCAGCGCGGCGTTCAGCATGCCGGGCGTGATCTTGTCGCAGTTGGAAATGCACACCAGCGCGTCGGCGCAGTGCGCGTTGACCATGTACTCGACCGAGTCGGCGATCACCTCGCGGCTCGGCAGCGAATACAGCATGCCGCCGTGGCCCATCGCGATGCCGTCGTCGACCGCGATGGTGTTGAATTCCTTGGCCACGCCGCCCGCCGCCTCGATCTCGCGCGCCACCAGCTGGCCCATGTCCTTCAGGTGCACATGGCCGGGCACAAACTGGGTGAACGAGTTGGCGATCGCGATGATCGGCTTGGAAAAGTCGCCGTCCTTCATGCCGGTGGCGCGCCACAGCGCGCGCGCGCCCGCCATGTTGCGGCCACGGGTGGTTGTCCAGGAACGATAGTCAGGCATGATGGTCACTCTCAAGCAATTTATAATCAGTCAGGCATTTTACCCGCGCGCTTCGCCAAATCCCTAGCCCCTAACTCCTAGCCCCTGGCTCCCAAAACATGCTCATCCATCCGCAATTCGATCCCGTCGCCCTGCAACTCGGTCCCGTCGCCATTCACTGGTACGGCCTCATGTATCTGGCCGCCTTCGCGCAGTTCATCCTGCTGGGACGCTGGTGCATCGCCAACCGCGCCTGGTCCGGGTGGACCCCGAAAATGCTCGACGACGTGCTGTTCTACGGCGTGCTCGGCGTCATTCTCGGCGGGCGGCTTGGCTACGTGCTGTTCTACAAACCGATGGAATATCTGGCCAGCCCGCTCGACATCCTCAAGGTGTGGGAAGGCGGCATGAGTTTTCACGGCGGCTTCCTCGGCGTGATCATCGCCATGGCCCTGTTTGCTTACACCCGCAAATTGCGCTGGCTGTCCGTCACCGACTTCATCGCCCCGCTGGTGCCGCTGGGCCTGGCCGCCGGGCGGCTCGGCAATTTCATCAACGGCGAGCTGTGGGGCCGCGCCACCGACCTGCCCTGGGGCATGGTATTCCCGCAAGCCGGCGACGGCATTGCGCGCCATCCCTCGCAGCTCTACCAGTTTGCGGGAGAAGGCCTGCTGCTGTTTGTCCTGCTGTGGTGGTTTGCCCGCAAACCGCGCCCGGTCGGCGCCATCTCCGGCGTGTTTCTGATTGGCTACGGGGCTTTCCGCTTCCTCGCCGAATTCACCCGCGAACCCGACAGCTATCTGGGCCTGCTGGGACTGGGCTTGAGCATGGGGCAATGGCTGTCGGCGCCGATGATCATCGCCGGCGTGCTGATGCTGCGCTGGGCCCAGCGTCAACCCGCATCAGGCCAGACATGATCCACCGGCTGTGGCGCCATGTTGATTTGATGCGCCTATGGCGCATGGGCGGCTGGCTCGGCATCGTCGCCACCCTGATCGTATCGCTGATGCCGCCCGCACTGGGCGGCGGCGACACCCACCACGACAAAGTCGCGCACCTGCTCGGCTATGCGCTGCTGATGTTCTGGTGGGCGCAACCCATCGTCCGGCGACGCTGGAAGCTCGCATTGGCAGTGGTCTTGTTCGGCGTCGGCATCGAAGGGCTGCAAGGCCTCACCCCCGATCGCCTGCCCGACCCGCTCGACGCCCTGGCCAACACCGCCGGCGTCCTGCTCGGCTGGCTGGCGGCCCATCTCAGCCCCAACCTGCCCACGCGCCTTGCCACGCTTCCCGCCCGGTATCGCTAACGCTATAATCTGTCGCGTCGGGGGGGTAGCTCAGCTGGGAGAGCGCCGCGTTCGCAATGCGGAGGTCGGGAGTTCGATCCTCCTCCTCTCCACCACATTCATCCAAGTCGCATACGCATCATCCACGCAACAAGTCCGCATACAGTGCGGACTGTCAGGATCATAGGATGGTGCATTATTTCCGCTCAGGCAGTGGTAGCGGTCGGATCGATTACGCGCCGGCCTTCTGGCGCACCGCTTTGTAGCATCCACCCGTTCGGCGACGAACGCACGGCCCGCGCCTTGGCGACCACGGAGCTTTGGCGTAGCGGCTACGACATGCGCGGGTTTCTGTTGCTTGAAGCGCACTACACCGCCGACCTCAACGCCTACTTCGACAATCTTCAAATGCGGCTACCCGTCAATTTTTACGATGGCCGCCACGACCCCGACCATGTGGCGCATGCCAGGACGGTGATCGAAGTGTGGCGGCGCGAATACAACGAGGAGCGACCGAAGAAATCCCTGGGTGGGCTGACGCCCTCGGCCTACGCCAGGCAACTGGCCGGCAAATCGGCTACATTACCCCCCGTACTCTAAAGCCGAGTGCTACTGAAAACCGGGGGGACGCCGCTTGCTTGCGCGGGGCGGTGAGCTTGAACGTTAGACGCCATGTCCACAACTGAGATCCTGCTGTATGCCATAGCCGCGGTAGCGCTCCTGAGCCTATTCGTCACCATTCAGGTAGCCTGTTCGGAGGACTCGGCATCGAAGCAAAAGGCCATGCAAATAGCCATAGTCTGGCTTTTGCCCGTCGTTGGCGCCCTGTTTGTTTATCTGTTCCGCCGGGCTGATGCCCAGCCTCGCGGCCCAGATGGACCAAATATAAGTGGCAGCGATGGAATGCCCGGCGGTGTGCAATGAGTCGTCTCTCCCATACCATTCAACCGCTGGCGTCTAACCCTGCGTCAAGGCGCTCCCTTCGGTCGCTGGGACGCGCCGCACAATTCTATTAAATACGACTTCGCGGGCTAGTGGCGCCCCGCCAAAGAACCAGACAGTTTGAGGTTTCCGGCTGCGCGCCAGGTTGCGATTTCCACGGGGTGGAACGCAAGGGTTCGGGCAAGGACTTCGTTCCCGAAGCGGGGGAAACCACCCTTTCCGGGACCCCTTCCCCCGCCGGTCCGACTTGCGCACCGCGCAAATGCGCACCCCTTTTAATTCCCTGACAAACAAGCCGGGGGAACCTGAGGGCGCTTAATCATGACTTAACCAATATAATGAGCGCTGGCCCGTAGCAATTGGCCTGCCTTCCCCTTTTTAATGCGAAGTTGCCATGTCTGAAGTAAACCAGGAATTGCAGAGCGAGGTCGCCGGACTCATTGTCTCCGCCCTCAATCTCGACGTCAGCCCCGAAGAGATTCAAGCCGATGCCCCGCTTTACGGCGAGGGCCTGGGGCTCGACTCGATCGATATTCTGGAAGTGGCGCTGGTGGTGTCCAAGCGCTTCGGGTTCCAGCTGCGCGCCGACAATGCGGACAACGTGAGCATTTTCAGTTCGCTGGC
>NCIF01000020.1 GCA_002256785.1 Hydrogenophilales bacterium 17-61-9 | reverse complement strand
TTGCATCGCAAAATCACCCGTGACAAGGACAAATGAATTCTGACAGACATCGCTCAAATTTAGGCTCGACGAGGGGAATAAATCAGTGTTTCCTTAACGTGCCTGCATGAGGTATGTGGGCACAAAGACCGTGTTACCGCGATCCGTTCTGATCAGGTAGCCGTTGTGCTGCCTGTCCACCACTTGATGACATTGCTGCGCGGGCTGTCCACTACCGTTACCGGCGAGCGCGGCCCCCACTTGAGATCCAAGAACCGCGCCGGAAGCCGTCGCGATGTTGTTTCCCTTTCCTTTGCCGATAGCGCTGCCGCCGGCCGCTCCAACGATTGCTCCGAGCGAAGTGCCCAGCCAGTTCGGCGCACCAGCCGATGCCTGCTGGCACTCGGTACGGGTCGTCGTGGTGTAGACCGGCTCGATGCTGGTTGCAGTTTCGTTCGCGTGCGCCGAAACGGATGCGAATGCTGCAAAAGCGGCGATAAAAAACAGAGCTGATTTCATTGCTTTCTCCTAAGAAATACCCGGTGGTGGGCGATCGAAACACCTGAATGGCGTGTTCGATCAAGTTGGGTGTGCGTGCGTTGATCAAAAATCCATCGCGTATCTTGCGTCCCGCCTGGGGTTCATATATTATTGCGCATATTGATACATTAGCGAGTATCCGTATGAATCACGTCGCCTCTGCTGTTGGCATCAGCATCCTGCTGTATTTGGGCTATATCGCCGTTGCACCGACCCCTATCGACACACTTGATCGCACGTGTACGCCTATCTTCCAGTGGCCCAAGAAGTTCCTTGCGTCCGGTGCGCGAATCTTTTCACCGTCAGCCGAGGCCACGATCAACGAAGCGTTTGAAGCCGGCTTTGGCCGTTGCCGGGCCTGGGGCTGGGGAGTGCTCTACGAAGACGAGTTCCGCACGTTTGATGGCGGCAAGGGCAAGTAATGCGGTTATGTGTTTTCCTTGCCGCGCTGCTCCTGCCAACATTTTCGTGGGCGAACAATGGGGGTTGGCAATGCTGGGCTGACGCTTCGGCCCGGTACGACGTGCCGGTGGATCTGCTTTATGCAATCGCCCGTGTCGAGACCGGCAATCGCTCGCGCCTAGTGTCACCGCGGAATAAAAACGGTACGTACGACATCGGGCTCATGCAGATCAATTCGATGCACCTTCCCCGTCTGGCGAAACACCGTATCTCCGAGCAGGATCTGCTCGATAAGCCTTGCCTCAATCTTCATGTCGGCGCATCGATCCTGGCGGAGGCCATTGCTCGACATGGTTACAACTGGGTTGCCATCGGCGCTTACAACGCTGGATCCACCGAAAAACGGAAAACCTACGCCAGAAAGGTCTTTGCCATGCACGAGCGAATACTGCGTGAGCGCCGTCTTGCGCTCGCCGACTCTCAGGGGGCGGTCAATTGAGTCGGCTTCACGAAGAAGCCATGCGCGTTCTACGAGACCGCCTGGCGCCGCTCGTTCCGTACATGGACAACGATGCCGTCAACGAGATCATGGTCAATGGGCATGGGAACTACTTCGTTGAGATGCACGGTCGCATCGATCGGGTCGAGGTTGACCTGCCGGCTTTTGCGATTGACGCGGCCATTCATGCCGTGATGGCTGTGAACGACAAGGAGACCGCGCACATCATGGATGCGCGGCTGCCTGGGCTTCGTGTTGCCTGTGCGCTTCCGCCGGTCGCGATTCACGGCCCGATGATGACGATTCGTAAGCACGCGCGGCGCCGCTTCAACCTGGACGAGTATGTTGAACAGGGCGTGTTCGAGAAGAGCCTGCTCGGCAAATCGCATCAGAAGGGTGAGGATCTTGTCTTTGAGGATGGCGCGAAGAACGGCGGCAAGGGGTTGGCCGAATTCCTGCGCTGGGCTGTCCGTAGTCACAAAAACATTCTGCTTGCCGGTGGTACGGGCTCGGGCAAGACGACGCTGCTTTCGTCCTGCCTAATGGAAATCCCGGAGTGGGAGCGAATCATCACCTGCGAGGACACCAGCGAGATCACGCTGGCGCAGCCGAACGTGGTGCAGTTCGAGGCGTATGCCGTTCCAGGTCTGCCGCCAGTCACGATCCGCGATCTCATCCGCCTGTGTTTGCGTTGCCGCCCCGACCGGATCGTGGTCGGCGAGATCCGCGGCCCAGAGGCTTACGACTTCCTTGATGCGTTGAACACTGGGCATGCAGGCTCACTTTGCACGCTGCACGCAGACTCGGCGTTCCTGGCCCTGCGCCGCCTGGAGTCGCTGGTACGCATGTCGCCGACGGCTACAAATCTTCCGTTGCGCGACATGCGTACCTCGATCGCCTCTGCGATCGATTATGTGGTCTACCAGTCACGCGAAAACGGGGTGCGTGCGCCGGAGCAGGTCATTGCACTCGATGGGATATGCGATGACGGGGATTACGACTACCGGACGATCTACAGCAGATTCGATTGAGCTTGCTTAACCGCGTGTGTCACTATACTATCGCGCGTATTGATATTTGGCACGGAGAAAACTGTGTCTTCACAGAGGAGAGAGGAATGGGTATGACGAAATTGCGGGACTGGGCGAACATCATGATCCTGCGTGCCTTGGTGGCTGGCGCCACGGCGTTGCCGGGTGCGGCGATGGCGCAAGCTCTTCCCGGTGGCGGCGGTCCGATCGACCGGATGGTCAGCTCGATCTGCGGTCTGATTGGCCCGCTTGCCGGGGCAAACTCGAAAGTCCTTTCGCTTGTATTCCTGATCGCGTTGGGTGTGATGATGTTCATGTGGTGGATGAGCGAGAACAAGGAGGGCGTCATTACCTGGGTGCTGCGCACCGGTCTTGCGCTCGCTGTTCTCATCAACCTCTTTACGCTGCCGACCCTAGTCGGCTTGCAGCCTCTCAACTGCGGCAGCGTCTTCTGACATGCGTGTGGTCTATGACGTGTCGCGGGTGAACATCCCGCGCACCATCGCCGGCATCGAGTGGAAGCTCGTGGTGGCGGTGTCACTATTCTTCGGGCTGGCTGCTGTCATGTTCAAGGCTCCTGCCATCCTGATCGCGCCGGTCATCATCCTGCTCTTTTTGCGGGGGCCGGGCAACCGCGATCCGGATTTCCTGAAGGTATACCGCCGTCATTCCGTGCAGCGCGATCTTTATTCGCCTGCGCAGCTTTGCGCGGTCAACCTGAGAGCCCCGCGTCCGGCGGGGTTCTCGCGCCTGGATGTTGTTTGATGACGAAAGACACGACTCACAAGCAGAACGGCATGGATGAGATCCTGCCGTGGCTTTTCGTTGCCGACGATGCGTGCTCGGTCGTATGCAACAAGGACAGCTCGCTTCTTGCGGCCTGGAGCTTTGAGGGTGTCGATGTCGAGTCGGGCTATCTTGGAGTGCTTGATGACGCTTCAGCGGCTTTTGACAGTGCGCTGCGCGAGATGGGGGATTCACAGCCGGTTATCTGGACGCGCGTGGATCGCCGGCCGTTTGATGGGTACATTTACGGCGAGTTTCGCGATCCTCTTGCTGAGGACGTGGACAGGCTGTGGGGCGAGGGTTTTTCAAACGGCGGGCTTTTCAGCAACCGGCATCACATCGCAATCGGCATGCCGGTCGTGGGTGGCGCCATGAGCGTGGGCGAGGCGACCAGAAGCAATATGGACGCCGGCATGAAGCCGGTGCGCGCGTTCGCCGAAGCTATGCGGAACAAGTACATCGGCGGGCAGAAGCGTTTTGGTTTCACGTCGCGAGACGAACTGGACGTGGCACTCGGCCGGTTCGAGCAGAGAATGTGCTCGCCCATCACCAACGGTGGTCTCGGCCTGGAGGTAAAGCGCCTGAAGGGAAGGGATTTGCTTGGTTTCCTGAAATCCACGGCGAGCGCCAACCCCCTTGCGCCGATCGCGGTCGATCATCACGAGTACCTGGATACCTACCTGTCGGATTCGTTCATCGACAACAGAATGTCCGACCACCTCATCCTGGAGGGGGGTAAGCGTCAGTATGTCGCCACGTACACACTGAAGAAGGCGCCACACAATGAGGTGAGCCAGTTCTTCAAGCTTCTGCTGAGTCAGCCGGTGAGCCTGTCCGTCGCTTCCTGCTGGAAGGTGGCATCCCGGCCCGAGTCGGAGAAGTTTTTCAGCGGTGCGCGGACGTTCGACGAGATGCGTCAGATGGAGCTGAAGAAGCTTCTGAGGTATGCCTTCTCGCAGAACCATGAGGTATCCAGGGACGACACCCCGAGCACCGAGATCGGTGCGCTTGCGATGGAGATGAAGAACGAGGTCAAACAGCATCGGGCTGTTTGCGGGTGGCTGACTACGACCGTCATGGTCTATGGGGACAGTCCGCAGGATCTGGCGATATCGTGCGAGAGCGTCGAGCGTTCACTTGAGCAGTGTGGGTTGCTGTTCGTGCGCGAACGCGAGGGCGCGCTGTCTGCTTTCTGCACGGGCATTCCCGGTCAGATGACGGAGCCTGTGCGTTGGCATTTTGTTGAGGCATCGAATTTCACCGATGTCTCGCCGCTCATCACATTTGCTTCTGGGGATCCGTATCACCCGTTTTTCAGCGAGGGGCATGAAGAACGCTTGCCGCCCAATGCGATCTTCCGTACGCGCTACAGCACGCCGTTTTACTTCAACTATCACGTTGGGCAGCTCGGTCACACGCTTCTGATCGGCCCGTCCCGTAACGGCAAAACGGTGCTGCAGATGTTCCTTGAATCGCAGTTCCTGAAGTACCCGAACTCGCGCATCTTCAACATCGACAAAGACTATTCGCTGCAGCCGCAGACGCTGCTGTTGGGCGGTGAGTACATCGATCTCGAACCGGGCAAGAGCAAAGTCCGCATGAACCCGGTTTCGTTGGCTACGGACGATCTTGGCCGCGCATGGCTCGTGGGTTGGCTCGACCGGCTTTTGTCCAGTCGCGGCACGCGCCCGACCGACCAGGAGGTGAACGAGGTAGCCAACGCTGTGAAGCGTATCGCCAACGTGCCCGGCGCCCGTCTCTCGTCGTTGATGTCACAGCTTCCCGAGAACCTGCGTGCGCGGCTTGCGCCCTGGTGCGAAGGTGGTCCGTGGGGGCAGTATTTCGACAACTCCGAGGATAATTTCAACTTCTCTCGCGTCATGAGTACGGAAGTGGGTGGGCTCATCAACGCCGGGCTGTCCGATGTTGTCAACGCCTTCACCGAGTACGCTTTCTACCGCATCGAACGCTTCTTGGCGGATCGGAAGATCGAGGAAATTGGGCCGACGATGGTGTACTTCGAGGAAGCGGGCTTCCTGCTTGACGATGAGGTTTTTGCGTCCAAGGCGCGCGATTACCTGATGACGCTGGCGAAGAAGAGGGCCTTCCTGGTCATGACCGCGCAATCGCCGGAACCGTTCATCAACCATCCGAAGCTGGGCGCCGCTGTCCGGGACAACGTGGCGACGATTATTTTCATGCCCAACAAGCAGGCAACAGGGGATTTGGGCCTCAAGTACAAGCAGGCGTTTGGCGTGAACGATAACCATCTTGAGATTATCGCGGGCGTCGCGCCGCGCAAAGAGTATTGCGTATTTCAGCCTCAGACCGGGCTATTCCGTGTGGTGCGAGCCGAGTTTCCGCCCGAGGCGGTCAATGTTCTGCGCAGCGATGCGCCAGCGCGTGCCTTGTTCAACAAAGTGTATGACAGAGAGGATCCGACATGGAAAAAAAGGTATCTGGAACTCGTGCAGTCGGTCTGATCGCGGCGCTCGCTGCATCCAGCCTGGCTTATGCAGGGGGTGGCGCGACAGGTGGCGCAACAGAGGTCACGCAGCTGCTGAATAAAGCCGAGCTTGTCGCTCAGGTCGGTGAGTCTGTGCAGACGACATCGAACACGCTCATGTCCGCGCAGGCGACGATGCAGCAGCTTCGCCAGCTCGCGCCGAGCACCATTGCACAGATGTCAGGGGTGCCGATCGATCAGGTTCAGAAGCTCGCGAACGCATACACCGTGATGAGCCGGTCGGTCGGCGTGTACAAAGATGCGTCCGATGTGCTGCGGAAAGCTGCTGACGACTCGCAGCGGCTTGGCATCACGCCATCTGAACTGCTGCGCTACAAGGCTGACGCCGCTTATAAACACGGCGGCGTCTACAAGCAGACGTATGAGCAGGAGCAAGCAAAGCTCGCAGCGCTTGAAGCTGTGTCGAAAGACGTTCAGCAGCAAGCCGAGCAAGTCAAATCGATCGACGCCAACGTCAAGGGCATTCAGTTTCTCGCCGGGCAGAACGTCAAGATGCAGGCATCGCTTGTGCAGTTGAACGACTCGATCCAGACGGCGAATGCGAATGCGGCGATGGAGTCTGAGAAGGCGAAGAATGAAGCGGGCGACCGCGCGAAGCGGGCTGCGGAAGCTGACGAGCAGTATCGTGCCTCACTTAAGAAATCCAATGATGCGCGTAATGCCATCGATACAAGCGGCATGTTCAAGTGAGCATGCTAACCCCGGCTGAACGGTTCGTCCTGGGAACCTGTAGCAATAGGAAGGACATGCTTGCTGTTGTCCGGGCGGCGAGGCGCGAGATTGCCGAGCCAGGAAGTGTGCGTACGTCGAGGCTCGGTTTCGGCGTCGTGTTTCGTTACGTGTTTCTTGTCGGCTTACTGAGGCAGCCGGTGCTTTACATATTCGGGCCGATTGTGGCTGTGGCTTGTTATCTGACGCTCATCGTAAAGCAGTTCATCTAAGGGGCGGGAAATGGGAGATTCTATTGGCGATATTTTAAGCGTGTCCATCACGCCGCTGCTGCAATCGCTGCAGGGGATGGCGGGTGTGTTTGTGGGGACGGGGTACATATTTCTTTCCATTGCGATTGTTTTGTCAGTCTTGGGGGGGATGTATACCTGGTGGGCTTCCGGATCCCTTGAAGATCTGGTGTCGAACGGTGTCCGCACGGTCATTGTGGTCGCTCCCTTGTTGATCCTTCTGAGTGCCTGGCCGCAGTACATGAAGGATTTTTTTGATTTCTTCAAGGACTTGCCTCAACAACTCGGCATGACGAGCGGTGATTCTGCGAAGATTGTTGGTGAATCCATTCAAAAGATAATGGATGCGGTCAAGGCTGAACCGCTGAATGCGGAGGATGCGAAAAAAAGTTGGCTTCAAGCGCTGTCAGACACATTTTCCATGAAGATGATTTACGGTCTGATGCTGTCCTTGATTGTTTTTATTCTGAATGCGTTGCTTGCATTCGCCATTCTCTTCGCGGTCTTTATGCCGTTGGCATCGCTTTACATCGGCGCAATCTTTGGGCCGCTGATTCTTGCCTGGATGCCCTGGAAGCCGCTGTCGGACATGACGGCGCGCTGGACTGGGTTCATGATCGCCAACGGTCTTTCCTTTGTGGTTGCAATGGCGATTATGTCCGCAATGGCAACAACGATCGAAGGGCTTTCAAAGACGATGAACGGGATGTCCGAACAAAGTGCCATGGTTGGGCTTGCCGGGTATCTGGTTACTTTGGTGGCCGTCGCAGCGACTTATCTTTTCTCTATGAACCTGATGTTGCAGGCGAACAATATTGCCCAGGGCATGACTGGAGGTACGTCCATCGGCGAGGGGCTGTTCGGGAAGATTTCGGCTGCGATGGCGGCTGGCGGTATGGGCAAACTCGCCAAGGGTGGGTTGGGAGGTTCCGGCAAAGCCGCGCAGACAGGGATTTCGGCAGGAGGATCCGGGCTCAAAGCCGCAGGCAACACAATGGGCACGAAGGCGGCGGATATGCTCAACAAGGGTGGTGGTAGCCTTGGCAACCGGGCGAGCGGGAGCGTGCTCGCGGGTGCCGCCTCGATCAGTTATGGCATTGGTCATGTCGCCAGTAAAGCCGGTCCGGCGCTCGGCATGGGTGTCAGGGATGCAGCGAAGGCTGCAGGGGGGGCGGCATCCAAGGCGGCTCATGCAACCGCATCTGGTGCCGGCAAGCTGGCTGGCGACACTGCAAACGTTGCAGCTGCGGGGGCGCAGAAAGCGATTGATTCGGCCAAGAAAACATAAGGGGGGGAAGTTTAGGGCAGCCGCCGATGCGCGGCTGTTTTTTTTTGCCCCGGTGTTAGCTTTCGTATAAAGTTGTTGACTTTGTATTAACCATTGCGTATACTTGTATCTATGGAAAAGGGGAAGAGATGGACATGTTGACCACAGGCGATCTGGCCAAGATTTTGCGAATCACGGCGGGATCGCTGCGCGTGCGGCTTTCGAGGCGCCCGGAGAGCCTGCCGAAACCTGCTTTGCGTGGTCGTGGTTCAAGGACGCTGTGGTTGAAAACCGATGTCGAGAAATGGCTGTCTCGTTTTGGGGAGACGGAAAGCGGGAATTCAAATGAATGATGAAATCAAGCGGAAGATTCTGCGTATGTTCGACAAGCCTGGGTCCATATCGGATTGTGGGGCGGGTGAGTCGGGGGCAAAAGCAATTCTTGCTCGTGAGGCTGTTGAGCTTCTTGCGCCTGTTTTTTGGCTTACTTCGTTCACCAGGCTGATCGATGTCCTGAAGCAAGTCTTCATGTTCTGGATTGGGGCGGTGTGTTTTTACCAGATTTTTCATTGGCTTTTAACCGGCGTTCCTGCTTCGTGGTGGCTGGTGCTGCAGGTGCCACTGGTGCTTTTCGGGTTGCTGGTGGCATTGCTCGGGGTCTTGAAATAGTGGAGTGGTGATGGACAACAAAACAAAAGATATTCGGGGATATGCGCTGCGCAGCCCTGTGGCACGGCAATACCTGTTCATGGTTACCGCGCTGCTGGCAAACGCGAGCTATTATTTTGGTTGGTGGCTGGAAGGCAAAAACCCGCTCCTGCCTGATGACTACTTAGCTTTGTGGGCTGCCTCCACAATTGCCATCTCTGGCTACCTTTTTTACAGGATGTCTCTCGGGAATAGCCAGGTCAACCTGACCCCTATCACCCCCGGACTCATCTGGCTTGCCGCGTCGGCTTTGACAATGCTTGTTCTCCTGGACCACATCGACCAGGTGGGTCTGTATGCGCAGGCAGAAATCGTCAAAACCACGGATAGCTACGGCGCGACGCTGTTTGCGCTGCCTGTTGCTGCCATGAAGTACATCACTAGCGCGCAAATCCTCTCGCTGGTCCTGTTCTCGTTGTCCGATATCCGTGCTGCGTTTAGCGCCAAGCCTGTCATCATGGATATTCCCGAGCCGGAGCCGGAAAAGGAAAGCAAGCCCGTGCCCACTTCCAGCGCCCACGCATCGCCACTCGCCACCCGTGACACCGAGGCTCTGCAACCCAAGCTAATCTTCAGTGATCTTGCGGGCAACGAGGAGTTGAAAAAGAAGCTCTCCGACGCTGCTGCTGAGTGGATGTCCACAAGCAAGCGCGGCACGACCAAGCAGGAACGTCTGCGCGCACCTAAACAGGAAACCAAGAACGGCATCTTCCTGCACGGCGTCCCCGGAACGGGCAAGACGGTGTTCGCCGAGGCTCTGGCTGGCGAATTGGGTCTGAAGCTCATGAAGGTCAACGTCGGCAGCATGGCGTCGCGCTTCATCAATCAAACGACCGAGCAACTGCAGGACATCATCGACTCCGCGCTGCGCCAGGCGCCGTGCGTGCTGTTCCTGGACGAAGTGGAAGCCATCTTCCCCGACCGCAGCCGCATCGAGCGCGGCGACTCGGAAGAGTCCAAGGTGGTCGCGTCCTTCCTCTCGTCTGTCGAGAAGTTGCGCGCTGGCCGCGTGCTCCTCATTGCCGCGACCAACTACAAAGATCGCGTGGACGCCGCCGCGATCCGCGAGGGCCGCTTCGACTTCCATATCGAGGTCGCGGTGCCGGACTTCGAGGCGCGCAAGGGGCTCATCCAGAACGTGCTCACGAAGGCGGGCAAGACTGTCGAACCTGCGGTCATGGATCGCCTGGCGACCCGCTGGGGTGGCTTCAACGTGGCGCGCATCCAGGAGGCGGCCCGCCGTGCTGCCGGTTTCGCTACGGCGAACACCGTGGGCATGGTCGAGTTCATGCGCGGCCTGCGCGACGTGCAGGGCAATAAGACCGGTGTGCCGGAGGGCGCGCTTGGCCTGGCCGATCTGTACTTCGACGACGAACTGAAGGTGCGCCTGGCGAATCTGGCGACGACGTTCGCCAGGTCGGACGAGATCGAGGCTCGCGGCGGCTCCGTGCCGAAAGGCGTGGTCTTCTACGGCCCGCCTGGCACCGGCAAGACCACGATGGCGCAGGCATTGGCCAAGGAGTCCGGCTGGGCGTTTATCGCCACGAGTGGCAAGGAGATCTTGTCGGACTCGAACAAGCTCGCCGAGATCCGTCGCAAGGCTTCGGATCTGCGCCCGGCCATCGTCTTCATCGACGAGGCTGACGACATCCTGGGTGACCGTCGCATGTCCGGCATGAAGATGCACACCAACGACCTGCTTCGCACCATTGACGGCGCGGGCGAGCCGCTACATGACGTGGTGTGGATGCTGGCCACCAACGATATCGATGGCCTGGATGAGGCGGTGATCCGTCGCTTCCCGACGAAGATCGAGCTTCCGGTTCCTGGTCTTGCCACGACCGCGAAGATGGTCCACGACTGGGCTTCCAAGCGGACTGAGATGATTGCCGGTGGTGTGGATGACTGGTCGAACGACGTGGCTGCGGCGCTCGAAGGATTGGCGCCGAGCGTGGTGAAGAACATCCTCGACGCTGCTCTCAACACCGAGGCGGCTGATAGCGTGATCCGCAATGAGGGTATGAGCATCACGGTTGAGGAAGTGCTGGCGGCTCGCCGGGAAATGCGGGCTTAAACTAGAGAGAAAAAATATGGAACACAGCTTTGTGGTGAAGATCACGACTATCGAAGCAACTGCGGATGAACTTGCTCATGGACTACGCCGCGCCTTAGACGTTCTTGATCTACCAGACGGTGACAGGATTTTTGTCGATGCCAAAGTTGAGACTGTGCCCAACGCCCGCAATGGGGTGCCCAACGGACAGAGGGAAGATGAAGGCAAGTACAAGCGATTCATGCTTTTCACCTATAACCAGTTTTACCCAGACGGAGGGGTTTCAGATTGTGACGTGTCGTTCGACACGCTCGAAGAAGCAATCGCAGCGGCGGAGAATGAAACAGCCGACTTCAAGGAGATTCTTGATCTGGATGAGCGCAAAGTTGTCTGGGAAAGGGCCTGACGGCAGAAAGGAGACTGACGTGACTTTGATCAACATCGCCTCGGCTCGACCGGATTGCTGGGCTAGAACATGAGAGAAGCATGAAACCGAACAAACAAATGCGAGCAGCGATTAAAGCTGGTAAAGAAGCCGCAAAGCGCAACGAGAAAAAGAAGTGCGTGGGCTGCAATGGGAGCGGGCGGCATGACGCAAAAGGTAGCCCGAAATGTGGGGCATGTAACGGTACCGGCCTGAGTGCATAACGGCGAAGTTCAGTGGACTACCGCACCGAAGGCCGACGAACCACAGCAGCCGAGAGCGCGATGGGACATTTGCGTGCATTTCCAATCGGAGAAAACAATCATGCGCGATAGCCTACCTGCTCTGGTGTCACCCGCACACTGCAACGGGATACCGTTCTGACCCACTAAATCCGGATACCCAATTTCTATCGTGAAGCGCCGCTGCAACTCCCTTGAACCCGCCATGTTGGCGGAATCGGGAGACGGTCATGAAACCGAGTCGTTATGCAGCTGAAGTTTTGCTCTTCGTCTTTTTCATGGTCGCGATCCTCGGATCGCAGGCCCTCTGAAGGAGAGCAAGATGATGGAGACGTTGACAAAGTGGCGCACCATGGTCGCCGCGTGCTGTAAGTACAACACCTATCGCCGTACTGGGAGCCGTCGCGCGCTCCGTGATGCGGAAAAGTTGGCCCATCTGGTCGGCGAGACGGACACTGGAGCCAGTTGCCCGGCGCTGTTCAAAGGCAACCCGACTCTGGAGCGCGAGTGGGCATCGGGCAAGGGTGCGGAGTTCTTCTACAACTGGATGGTTCGCCACGGCAGGTTCGAGGCCAGCGCATAAGCCCAACACCCCACGTCTCTTTGAGATGTGGGGTTTTCTTTTGCCCAAAAAAACCACCCGGCCAAAAAGCGCGGGTGGTGTGGTTCAGTTCAGACTTGCGATCCGTCCCCTGAGAACGGAAGCGGCATTGCGCGGCGCCGCTTGCGGTGGTGCTCTACTGCGCGCCGCCTTTCGCAACCCTCACGGTCAGCGTTTCACTGCCTTCCTTCCTGAACGGCTCGCAGTATGCCGCGATTTCGTCTTTCGACTTGTCGGGCATCAGGCTTTGCAGGATTGCCGTGTAGTCCATCGACCCCGCCCGCTCTGAGCGAACGATTGAGACCCCGCCGCCTTCCAACTTCAAGCCATTACCGAGCAGGTTGATCAGACGTGTTTTTGCGGTTTCCACTTCGGCCTTTACCACATCGAGTTTTGCGTTCACCGCAATGTATTGCGCCGCTGCGTCCAGCCACTCGACACCGCACGGCGGGACAGCTTCCGTCACCGACTCCCAGAACTTGATTTCCGCTGCCAGCAAACTTTCAGCGAGTGCCCGGTAATCCTTCGCCGGACGCTCCACGTACACCAGCTCATCCGTTTCCGGAACATAGCTGATGAAGAAGGTCATCTGGTCAGTCCAGGACTCGGGGTGGCCCCAGGCAGTGAGTGCCTGGTGCGCAAGCTGTGGCCGGTAATACTCGACCACGCGACCGAACTTGGCCAGATCATGCACCTTCTGCGACGGAACCTTTATTTCGGCGAGCACATCGCGCTCGAAGGTCATGCCGTCGAACGAAGAGCGTACGAACGAATGCGTGTCCATCTCGCCGAAGCAAGGGGACACGAGGATTCCGGTCTGCTCTTCGAACAGCCTGCGAGCGGGTTCTTCGTTCTCCTTGCCGCGCCGGACTGCGGGGTTGTTGGAGAGGTTTTCCTGCTCTTTCTGGCCGGTCTTGATGAGGTACAGCCAGTTCGCCGACTTTAGCCATCCCGGCTTGTCCGTAAGCAACCCTGCCTCGCCGGCAATGATCGGCGCATCAGAGCCGCCGATGCCGCCCTGGCGCCAGGTGTGCCATTCAGCGGTATCGGGGCTGCCGGACACGGTTTTAAACACTACGGATTTCATATCTTCTCCTCGAAAATCTCGCGGAAGGCGAGGGTTCAGAGGAATTGGTCGGGCGTGAGCAAATAAGAAACCACCCAGCCAGAGGCTTGGGTGGTTTTGGTTCGCGGGTCTGATGGGTGCCCGTATCTCAATCAACAAATTGCAGTCTCGCAATCCTTGTCTTCCCAAAGCGTCCAGCCAACCCCTCGCCTCAGCAGAGTTCATCGGGTACTTCCACTTCGTCACCCAGTTTGCTCGCCACGAAGCAGCGCATGGCTGCGATGAGATGGGTTTTGCCTTGTCCGGTACTGCTGCCATCCGCTGCGAGGTACATCTGTGTCCAGGCGTCGTAGTCAAATTCCATGTGCTCCCGCTCAATGATCGGCCCGCCTTGTGTCCACGCAGTGGAAAACGCGGCTTCGACGCGATAGTCACCAGCCTGCATGAAAACGTATGCTTTGCCGCTTTCATGGTCTACCCAAGCTGAAGGCTTTCTGGCTTCACACTTCGCCACCAGCCAGTCGAGCTGGAGTTTCGTTGCCTCGCTTACTTTGATTTTCATTTCACATCTCCTTTGGTGCCGCGCAGGTGCGACGGCTTCAAAGAGAGTTGGCTGTGCGTGGGCGAGTAGAAGGCTGCACAAAAAAACCACTCACGTCTTTGACATGGGTGGTTTTTGCTTCTTGCGTGCTCAGGCGCCGTGGTTTTTCCTGTATTCACCGCGCGAACCCGGTGGTGAAATGGCGTCAGACACGAGCACCTGCGGCACAGGCAGACTCGATTGTCTCTGGGTGAAGTAAGTGCGTTCCCCCGTCAGTGTTAATGACTCGCAGAAATTCTTTGCGCGCCTCGACCTCTTGCGGACTAGCAACTACTTTATCAACACCATCAAAGGCCAACGCTTCACCGTACTCTTGCGATGGAAGCACTTTGATGGTCATTGTCTTCCTGGCGCAACAGTCCCTACCGGTGTCTCCCACGCCTTGGTGGTAACTATGTAAGTACTACCGATCTTGAAATCTGCCACGTTCATCATGCCCTCCTTTCATTTGTTGGCTGATAGCGCAACATGGTTTATAGCCTTCCGCGGATCGCGGTTAGCAGGTCCGCGGCAACGGGCGGGGGGACGGCGTTACCAAGCATGAAAAGAGCATCTTTATGGGTTCTCGGCAGGATGTAGCGATCCGGGAAGCCCATGGCAGCCTTGGCCTCGGGTACTTGAAGCATCCGCATACGATCGCCATCGACCACGGCCCAACGGTCGCGCGTGGTGATGGTGCCGATAGGCCGGTGAATGCTGCGCCCGGTCAAACCGCTGCCGCTGGAGTAGTAGGGGGCGACGAACCGCGCGCCGAACTCGGCGCGGCCGGCAGCCACGCGCTGCAAGGTCTTCGGACTACGACCTGGCCGGTCAATAAGCCTCCAGTCATGGGTGTCCCACTCGATCACGTCCGCAATCGGCCGATGCGGTCGCTTGGGCAAGTCAAGGTGCAGCGGGTGTTTCGATTGGGTGCAAACCAGAAACAGCCGTTCACGGTGTTGCGGGACGCCATGGTCTGCCGAATCCACAATATGCGGCGCAACCGCGTAGCCGAGGCGCTGCATGGCATCACACCAAGCCGGGTAGAGAAGCCAGCGGCGAAACTCCGGTACGTTCTCAACCAGGACAACGCTGCTGCGGTGATACTCGGCACAGGCGACAACCGCCCACGCGGTTGAGCGCAGCGCGTCATGGTGCGGCTTCTCCTTGCCCCGTGCAGGGCTGTGGCCCTGGCACGCGGGCGATGCAAGCATCACGTCATGGCGCGGCACCTCGCGCCAGTCGGCTTGCTGCAAGTCTTGGCACGAATGAGCCGTTTCCGGGTGGTTCTGTCCGTGGTACTTCACGGCCTGCCGCCAGTGGTTCGCCGCCCACGTCACGCGCACGCCCGCCAAGCGCGCGCCTTCGCTGAATCCGCCGGCACCTGCGAAAAGGTCAATTGCTTCCATCTGCCTCCCTTGAAATTGTTTCACGGCTCTTGCCGATCACGGGTTATGCGCCTAGTGCTGCGCGCACGAAAACAGCCCACTCAGTCAGCGTTTTCCCAGTAAGTAGCGCCACCAAAAAATGCGCCGCTTGATATGTTGCCGCGCCAATAAAAAACCATTTAATTCTCATGCGCATAACCCTACGTTCAACTTTCGTTCCGCTTCGCTCCACCGGACTGGCCTACGGCCAGCCGAGTTGACTTTGCGATCGGCTCACCTGCATCTAGCCCCAGTTGCTCATCTCTTCGTCGGCCGCATCTTCTGGAGGCTCAGTAAGATCGTTTTGAACAAACTCCAAGCACGCCTCGGCGAATGCCATTGCGTCTTCGGCATTAATGCTGACGCGCTTCAAAAACTGCGCAGCACAACGGTCCAGCCATTCTTGCTTGTTCAATGTTTTGATCCTCTCCGGGCCATACCCGTCTTATGCTGTGTGAAACTAGCGTGGCCAGTTCACCGAACGTAGCAACGGCAGCCCCCACATACGCGCCTGCAACTTCACGCTACGTTCCTGCGCCTCAGCCGTGGAGGCGTTGGTGAACCACTGATTCGACGCCGAAATGAGAAATTCAGGCTCACCCGTCACCATCCTGGCGACAAGCGGCCAGACCAGAAGCTCTTCGAAGCAGATGAGGTAGGCGGCTTCGCCCACGGGGGTCTTGATCGTCCTAGCAATCTGCGTGAAGTCGAACGGGTAGTGTTCTTTCTCGTTCCAGGGTTTCCACATGGAGATAGGCATGGGAACCGCCGCTCCGTAGAACTCGCCCGTAACAGGGTCCATCAGCCCGTCCTGCCAGATTCGATTTCCTGCCTCATGCCGGTACACGCCGACAAGAATCATCGCCCGGTGATCTTCGGCAAGAGCCGCCGCGTCCTTCCAGACGAATTCCGACCAAGCATCCCAGGAGTCCACGGCGCCCTCCGGCGTCACAACAAGACGCGCCCCTTGCTCGACACCATCCTTCACCCGAGCAGTCATGCGTGCCTGACGGGCGAACCACTCAACAGCGAGCTTCGGATGCGCCCCCTCGCGCGTCTCGACGGCCCAGGCCGTTTCTGGCGGCAACTGCAACCCATTGCGTAAGCCAAGCGCGGCGCCGACGGTAAGCGCGGCAACAAGACTCAGCGCGAATAGCTTTTTGTTTGTGATCGACGGAAGCGTGAGCAGGGCGATCGACAAGAGCAGACCCGCCCAGCTCATGCCGGGGAAGAACGCCATTGCCGCAACAATGGGATTCATCATTCCGATGGGCGTAAGCGAGGAGATGACCGCCCCGCCTGACAGCGCCAGGGGCGTAAGACGGGCCGGGAAGATCAGCGCGGGGGAAGCGGCAACCGCTGCCCAGACCACCCATCCTGCCCAGCCCCAGTTGTCACCGAAAAAGGCAAGCCAGCCTGAAGGAAGGGCGGTGCCTGCGCCCAGACACCATGCGAAAAACACCGCCCAGGCCGTGAATCTGTCGCGTGCGCCAATCCGCCAGGCCAGCAGCAGCATGGCGGCGCCGGCCATGGCGAGAAGCGCATAACCGAATCCGTTCAGAACGGACGAATTGAGGGCGAGCCATCCACCGGAGGCGGCCATCACGCCACCGGATAGGAGAGAGGTATTGCGGACTAGGAGGTTTTGCTTCATCATCTTACACATCAGCCAGTGCGTATATTATTACATTTATGAGTGAAACCGTCTACTTCCTGATGATTGGCCTTGTGATTGCGGCCTTCCTGATGCTGTTCACGCCGATTCGGGTTTTCGTTTTGGCGCTTTTCAAAGTGAACAGTATCTGGGGGGCGCTCTGGTCGATCGTGGCTACGGTCGTCATCTCTCACTGGGTCGTCGCCCGGAATTTCTTGCCGCGTAATTTTGTGTTGCCCACGCTGGACGATCGAAAGACCACGAATGCCGAGGACTGAGGCTGCTGGCCTCGATTTTCCATCCTGCCACCGCGATCGCTTCCTATCACCTCGCGCACAGCCAATTCCACCCGAACACGTCATGTTGACGTTTCGATCGCCCACTACCGGGCATTCTTAGGAGATAGCAATGAGCAAAACGTTTTTTTCCCTCTTCACCAACGAAGGCGACAAGGCCGACCAGACCAAGTACAAGAAGTACACGGGCAAGGATGCCGAGGGTAAGGCCGAGTTCGACGAGGTGACCGCGAACTACCGTATCACCAGCACGGAGGGCACCGTGTCCGGCAGCGCCATCAAGGATCGCAGCCAGGCCGGCAACCCGGTTATCCGCCTGAACTTCAGCGCCAAGGGTGAAAGCACCGTGTACTACAACGGCACGCTGAACATGGCGAAGAACAAGAGCAAGGATGCCCAGCCCGATATGTTCGGCACCGCGTCGGACAAGGGTGGCAACGAAATGGATCTCGCTTGCTGGTTCAAGGAAACGAAGAATGGACAGAAGTACATGTCCTGCAACATGCAGGAGCCGTACGTGAAGGAGACTTCCGGCCAGGGCACGGCCTCGACCGGGGCCGCATCCGACGACATGGACGACGACATCCCGTTCTAGGATATACCTAGAGTGATTTGGTAAACAACATCCCAGCGAGCCTTGTGCTTGCTGGGATTTTTTTATGCGCTCAACGCCCGCAAAGAAAGTTGTTGCCATCTGCCTACGGCGCTGATACCATTGCGCATATTGATATAACAGGCAGCAATAATGCTGAAGTCTCCGATTCCAGTAAAAGACGAGGCGCTGGGTACCAGGGAGCTGGTGCTGACCCTCAACAAACGTCTCGCGTCAGCCGCGATCGCGAGCGCCCTGGCGGCCGTGGCCATGTCCGTTGTGGTCGTGTCCCTCTTTCCGCTGAAAGAAGTGCGTCCCTACATCATCGAGGTGGGCAAGGACGGATCGGCATATGTGCCGCCGCAATCAGATGCTGTGGCGTACAACCCAACGTTCGAGACCGTCTCTTTCTTTCTGCGTCGATGGGTGTCGGACGCATACACGATCAATGCACATAGCACGGTCCAGGTGCTCGATCCTCGTGCTCGCCTCTTTCTGCGTGGATCGATTGCGATCGGTGCGTACGGCGACTTCCTGAAAGGGGATCGCAAGTTCGAGATGATGGCCGAGGATCCCGCGCTGGCGCGCGATGTCGAGATCATGAGCATTACGCCCATTGCTGGCGTTAAAAACGGCGTGGTGCTGCACACCAAGCTCATAACTCGCCGTGGTGGCGTCGCCAGGGAGGATCGTCGGCTTGTGACGATCTACTACGAATTCTTCAAGCCTGCCGACCGCAGGGACGCCGAGGGTAACCCGATTGGTATTTTTGTGACGGACTTCAAAATTGGTGTCGGAAATGAATAAACGCGCACTTCCTTTGATCGCTGCGCTGGCGATCGCCTGTTCTGCTCAAGCCGGCACCCGAGAGGTGGCGAGGCCTGCCGCAAAACTTGAGCTTGAGCCGGTGGCGCAGGTTCAAGTTGCATTGACTGGCGTGACCCGGCAACTATCAAACAGTGCGCAGGTCGCGGTGTTTCCGTATCGGCAGAACAAGATCTACGAAGTGGGCATCAAGCCTGGCATGTTCACCACCTTCATGCTGCCGAAAGATGAGCCAATTCGGCAGTTCGCGCTGTCCAACCCGGACGCTGCCGATGTGACGGTCAATGCTGACGCCAACGCCGCGATGCTGAAACTCGTCGATAAGCTCACACTGTCGGCGACGATCGTGACTGACAAGCGCGCCTACTATCTGACCATCACGCCCGCGTCCGAGTCTTGGCACCAGGGTGTGTCGTGGTCGTACGACGACAGCGGTGCTTCCAGCTTCGGCTACCGCGCTCCTTCCGGCAAGGTTGCCAACCAACAGCAGGAGCCGCTTCATGTGGGTGAGGACGCGCTCGCGGGGCACCCTAATTTCAACTACGTAATCGAAGGCGATACAGCGATCATGCCGACCGCTGTATGGGACAACGGCCGATTCACATGGCTGCAGTTCCCCGATTCCATCCAATCCCTTCCGGCTATCTTCTTTCTGGGGCCTGACGGTCCCGAGGTCGTGAACTATGTTGTTCAGCCGGGCGGAAAACAGGTAAAGGTCAACCGCCTGATGAGCAGGATGCTGCTGCGTCTCGGAAGCCAAAAGGCGACGGTGGCGGCAAAGTAAATGTCCGAAACTGCAGCGAAGTTTTCGAAGTTGAAGCTCAACCGGCGCCTACTCGTTTGGGCGTTGCCGGCGACGCTGATTCCGACCGTGCTATTCCTCCTCGTCACCAAAGGTTCCGATCTCGGGCAGAACGAGGCGGATGCGAAAGCTGCCGCACAGCGCCAGGAGCAGCGCGAACAGGCCATGTCGCAGCGCGTGCAGAACCCGGCAGCAGAGGCCGAGGAGGCGGCGAGAAAAGCGTCTGAAGCCAGATCAGCTTTGCCGCCACCGCCGTCTGCTGGCGGCATCGAGCAGAAATCGGCGCAGGCCCGCCTTGGTGAATTGCGGGATGCCCGCGACATCATCGGCCCGACACTTAATGATGCGGAGCGTCAGAGCACGGGTATGGGCG
>NCIF01000195.1 GCA_002256785.1 Hydrogenophilales bacterium 17-61-9 | reverse complement strand
GGGATTCGAACCCTCGATGCAGGTTTAAGCCCGCATGCTCCCTTAGCAGGGGAGTACCTTCAACCTCTCGGCCACGTCTCCGAACCGCCGCGAATTGTATCGGAATGCGCGGCAGAAAGCCACCTTAAGCAGGCGCTTTCTCGAGTTCAAAGGCCTGATGCAGTGCGCGCACGGCGAGTTCCAGGTATTTATCTTCAACCACGACCGATATTTTGATTTCCGAAGTGGAAATCATTTGCAGGTTGATGTTTTCATTTGCCAGCGTTTCGAACATCTTGCGGGCGATGCCGACGTGCGAGCGCATGCCGACGCCGACGATGGAGACCTTGGCGATCTTGTCGTCGCCGGTGACTTCACTGGCGCCGATGCTGGTTGCTTTTGCCTTGACGATATCGAACGCCTTGGCGTAATCGTTGCGGTGCACGGTGAAGGTGAAGTCGGTGGTGTTGGAGTGACCGACGTTCTGCACGATCATGTCGACGTCGATATTCGCATCGGCGACCGGGCCGAGGATCTGATAGGCAACGCCGGGTTGATCGGGTACGCCAACCACAGTGATTTTGGCTTCGTCGCGGTTGAATGCAATGCCGGAGATGATGGCCTGTTCCATTTTTTCGTCTTCCTCGAATGTGATAAGCGTGCCGTCGCCTTCTTCCTGAAAGCTGGACAGCACCCGCAGTTTGACTTTGTATTTACCGGCGAATTCGACCGAGCGGATTTGCAGCACCTTGGAGCCGAGGCTGGCCATTTCGAGCATCTCCTCGAAGGTGATGGTCTTCAGCCGGCGTGCGGTGGGCACGATGCGCGGATCGGTGGTGTAGACGCCGTCGACATCGGTATAAATCTGGCATTCATCGGCCTTGAGCGCGGCCGCCAGCGCGACGCCGGTGGTGTCCGAACCGCCTCGCCCCAGCGTGGTGATGTTGCCGTGCTCATCCACGCCCTGAAAGCCCGCCACCACGATGACGTGGCCGGAGTCCAGGTCGCGCCGCATGGGGGTTTCGTCGATGCTGAGGATGCGCGCCTTGGTGTGGGCATCATCGGTCAGGATGCGCACCTGTGCGCCGGTGTAGCTCTTGGCCTTCAGCCCCAGGTCCTTGAGCGCCATTGCCAGCAGGGCAATCGTGACCTGCTCGCCGGTGGAGACCAGCATGTCCAGCTCGCGTGGATCGGGGTCTGTCTGAATCTGCCTGGCCAGGCCGATCAGCCGGTTGGTCTCGCCCGACATGGCCGAGAGCACCACCACCACCTGATGCCCGAGCATTTTGAATTTGGCCACGCGCTCCGCGACTGCGCGGATGCGTTCGACGTTGGCGACCGAGGTGCCGCCGTATTTTTGTACGATGAGTGCCATGATGGTTTATATGAAGTTAAGCGCTGGATTTTAATGGATTACCGGGTAAACAGCGCAATCGACTCGACGTGCGCGGTGTGCGGAAACATGTTGGCGACGCCCGCCGCTTCAAGCCGGTAGCCTTTGTTGTGACAAAGTTCGCCGGCGTCGCGCGCCAGGGTGGCGGCGTCGCAGGAGACGTAAACGATGCGATGCGGTGCGCCGCTGTCCGGCAGGGATTTGACGAGTTCGGCTGCGCCGCTGCGCGGGGGGTCGATCAGCAGTTTGTCGATATGGCCGAGGGTGGCAAACTTCTCCGGCGTCATTTCGAACAGGTTGTCGACGACAAAATGCGCGTTGGGCAGTTTGTTGCGCAGCGCATTTTCACGCGCACGGGCAACCAGTTCCGGACTCCCCTCGATGCCGAGCACGTCGGCGCCGCTGGTGGCAATGGGCAGCGAAAAATTGCCCAGCCCGCAAAACAGGTCGGCGATGCGTTCGCCGGCCTTGGGTTGCAGCAAGCGCATCGCGCGGCTTATCAGCGCGCGGTTGATGGCGACGTTGACCTGGGTGAAATCGGTGGGGCGGAACGGTATGGTGAGGCCGAACTCGGGCAGGCTGTAGCTGAGCTCGGGCGCGATGTCGGGCCAGAAGGGCCGCACGGTGTCGGGGCCTTTGGATTGATCCCAGATCTGAATGCCGTGTTGCTCGGCGAAGCTGCGCACGATGACTTTATCGTCGTCAGACCAGGGCTCAAGCAGGCGGAACAGCAGCACGGTGATGTGCTCGCCGACCGCGATCTCGACCTGCGGGATGCGGGAAGCATTCGACAGGTGCACCATCATTTCGCGCAGCGGCTGGATCAGGGCCGACACGTCGGGTGTGAGGACCTCACAGCTCGACATGTCGGTGATGAAGCTGGAACGCTTTTCCCGAAACCCCACCAGCACGCCGCCTTTCTTGTCGACAAACCGCGCGGACATCCGCGCCCGGGTGCGATACGCCCAGCTGGGGCCGTGCAGGGGACGCATCACGACTTCGGGTGCGACCTTGCCGATGCGGGCGAGGTTCTCTTCCAGCACGCGCTGCTTGGCCGCGACCTGTGCGCTGGCTTCCAGATGCTGCATCGAGCAGCCGCCGCAGCGGCCGAAGTATGCGCAGCGGGGCGTGGTGCGCTGTGCGCTGGCTTTGAGGATGGAAACGGCGTGGGCCGAATTGTACTTGGCGTGTTTGCGGTAGACGGTGATTTCCGCCCGCTCGCCCGCCAGCGCGTCGTCCACGAAGGTGACCTTGCCGTCGATGCGCGCGATGCCGTGCCCCTCGTGGTCGAGGGACAGAATGTCGACTACCTCGTTCATGCCCAGGCCGCCAGAAATTCTTGCCAGTGCGGCGCGTCGTGGTCGGTTACGGTGCTGCGTGCCAGTTCGATTTCGGCTGCGTAGGCGGATTCGGTCAGCGTGCCGCGCATTTTCTGGAAGCGCAGATAAACCAGCCAGGTGTTCATGACGTCGGTTTCGCAGTAATTGCGGATGCCTTCGATCTCGCCGTTTTGATAGGCCTCCAGCACCTTCGAGCCGTCCATCCCCAGTTTGCCGGGAAAGCCGCACAGCTTGGCCATCTGGTCGAGCGGCGCGTTGGCGCGCGCCTGGAACATCGCCAGCACGTCCATCAGATCGAGATGCCGGGTGTGGTAGCGCGACAGGTAGTTATTCCACTTGAATTCCTTGTCGTCGTCGCCCCAGTCCCAGTAGCGCGCCGCCGCCACGCCATGAATCAGGCTGCGGTAATGCAGCACCGGCAGGTCGAAGCCGCCGCCGTTCCAGGAAACCAGTTGGGGCGTGTAGCGATCGATGCCGTCGTAGAAGCGCCGGATCAGTTCGGCCTCGCTGCTGTCGGGCTCGCCGAGCGACCAGACGCGAAGCTGGTCGCCGCCGTGCTGGTCTGAACTCCGCAACACGCAGGAAATGGCGACGATGCGATGCAGGTGGTGCGGCATGAAGTCGCTGCCGGTTCTCTGGCGGCGGGCGAGCAGGGCCATTTCGGCGAGCTCGGCCTGCGGCAGCGACGATTCGTCTATGCCGTTGACAGCGGCGAACCCGGCCAGGTCGGGAATGGTTTCAATGTCGAAAACCAGG
>NCIF01000194.1 GCA_002256785.1 Hydrogenophilales bacterium 17-61-9 | reverse complement strand
TGGCAAGACGGCCGATCTGGCACGGGCTGAAGGCGAGAAAACGGGCGAAACCCGTTGGGTCGCCGGCGTACGTTTCTGGTTCTGAGCCGGATTGCAGGGTGGTGTCCTCAATGGGGCCGGCAATGTGCCGCGCCCCATTGGTCGTGTCTGAGCGGCGCACGTTACGGTTGATTGGTGTGCCGGAGTTTTAATGATTTGGAGAGAGATCAAATGATGCGTTTTCTAATGGGAGTAGTGGCCACTTTGGTTTTGCTGTTGGCGGTGGGAGCATGGGTGGTGTATTCGGGCAGGGTGGATGTGTCGGCCGACACACCGCATAGCGCGCTGGTGTATCGGATGATCGAAACGGCGCGGGAAAAATCTGTTGAGCGGGCGATCAGTCATGCACTCGCGCCCGCCAATTTGTCGGACACGGAGCGTGTTCGTCGTGGCGCAGGCAATTACGCGGCGATGTGCGTGGAATGCCACCTCGCACCCGGCAAGGCCAATTCCGAAATTCGCAAGGGTCTGTATCCCGAACCTCCCGATTTGTCGCAGCCGGCAAAGTCGCAAGCCGACGTGGCTGCGCGGCAGTTCTGGATCATCAAACATGGCATCAAGGCCTCGGGCATGCCAGCCTGGTCAAAAGGCGGCATTGAGGACGATGCGATCTGGGACATGGTGGCGTTTATACAGAAAATGCCGACGCTGACAGCCGATCAATATGCAGCGCTGGTTGAGTCGAGCGACGGTCATTCGCACGGCGGTGTGGCTGACGACAATCATCATGGTGAAGCAGCCGTTCAGGAAGCGCCTCACGGACACGATACGCCGGGGCAAGTTTCCGGCAAGCAAGCTGCCCCTGCCGTTGTGAAGAAAAAGGAACACGACCCGAATGACGGTCATGCACACTAATTGGCCAACATGACGTAATTGTCATCTTTCTGTCAGCTTGTCGTGGGGGTCCGGATGTCAAACTGGAATCAAGCTGAAATAAGGAGTGCATGTGAAACAAACCCTACTCGGTGCCCTGATGTTTGGTGCGGCAGCATCAACAGCCTGGGCCGCACCCGATCAACTCATCGTTGATGTCTACAAAAGCCCGACTTGCGGCTGTTGCAGCAAATGGGTCGACCATCTCAAGGCCAATGGATTCAAGGTCAGAAGCCATGACACCCATGATGTGGTGGCGCACAAAGCCCGTCTGGGCGTTCCTTATGGCTACGGTTCCTGTCATACCGCGCAAGTCGGCGGCTATCTGGTCGAAGGTCATGTCCCGGCCAAAGAAATCAAGCGTCTGCTCAAGGAAAAACCGCGTGCTCGCGGCCTGGTTGTGCCGGCCATGCCGGTCGGATCGCCTGGAATGGAAGAAGGCAGCCGCAAGGATCCTTATGAAGTCTTTCTCGTTAACCGGGATGGGTCCACCCAGACCTACGCCCATTATTAAAAGGAATGAATATGAAGCCGATGTTAACCACCCTCGCACTTGGCATGAGCCTGGCATTTGCTATGCCGGCATTGGCTGAGGGACAGCATGGGGGCAGCCACGATGGAGCAATGAGCCAGGCTCCAATGCCAGCCATGAACGCCACGCTTAGTGATGGACTGGTGAAAAAAGTGGACAAGGGGCAGGGAAAGATCACGCTCAAGCATGGCCCGCTGGAAAACATGGGGATGCCGGGCATGACCATGGTGTTTCGTGTCAAGGATGCCGGCATGCTTGACCAGGTCAAACCTGGAGACAACATCCGCTTTATCGCCGAACAGCTAAATGGCGCCTTGACAGTGACGAAGCTCGATATCGTCAAACCCTGATTCAAATTTCCCTCACACAAAGGAGCAAACATGAAACGACACACATTACTTGCCGCCCTGATGCTTTCCGCTTTGGCGATGCAGCCCGTTCTTGCGGAGGATGCGCACCACCCTGATCAAAAAGCAGGCGAGGTGGCGCCCGCTGCCGCTCAGACGATCCAAAAGATGCAGGGCAATACCAAGCGGATGCAAAGTCAACTAGAGCAGATGGCCAAGTCAAAGGATCCGAAACAGCGTCAGAAGCTGATGCAGGAGCACATGCAGACAATGCAGGAAAACATGATGGCAGGGAAAAACATGATGGGCGCCATGATGGACTGTCCAATGATGAAGGACGGAATGGGCATGATGGGGGGCAAGGGCGGCATGATGGGACAAGGCATGCAGGGCAGCATGGCGGGACAGGACGAAATGATGGCCAAACGGCTTGAGATGATGGAAAAACGTATGGACATGATGCAGATGATGATGCAAACGAACACGGGCAAGCCATAAGCAGGTCCATATCAAATGGTTACTTGAATGTCATTACGAGAATAGTCCGCTGATGTTCGTTGCCGAAATGACATCCAGATCGCTATCAATGACTTGGCGGACTTTCGTCGAGGTGAAAGGGGGATGAAGATGAAATCTATCCTGAACATACTGCTTGCAATGACTATAGTCGTGGCGAACACTGTCTTCTCCGGGCAGCTGACCATGCCCCCAGGTTTCTCTGGGCGTGATGGGCCAGAAGCTGTTTTGCGCGCCTATCCCCTGGGCCAGATTACTCGGCAGGCCGCTTTCAGTCACCACGGCAAGGCGGTCCGCACCTTGACCCTGCCCAACGGCAAGGAAGGCTGGGTGTACGAGGTGAGGGGGAAAGAGGCCCGCACCTATAAGCATCCCACCAAAGAAAAGCAGACGGTATACGAAACGGGGCCGG
Organism: Hydrogenophilales bacterium 17-61-9; assembly: GCA_002256785.1. Classification (GTDB taxonomy): domain Bacteria; phylum Pseudomonadota; class Gammaproteobacteria; order Burkholderiales; family Thiobacillaceae; genus Thiobacillus. The sequence continues at coordinate 2,194 of NCIF01000194.1, read as the reverse complement.
GAAATGGAGTGCGCACTTTCACCCTGGTATTCGACAGCAAGGGTGTGGTCATCGATGTGCTTTACAACGAGCAAGGACGACACGACGGCCTCACTGCCTTGCAGGAGCAGCGCAAGGTTAGTGGCGAGGGAATAGGTAAACATTGACTGCCTCACCTGCGGGATAAGCCATCGTGGCAGGTTGAGTCCAGTTGTGCAGAAAAGAGGGGGGTTTATGAACGTCAAGATCGTTGCAACCAAGGGTTGCAGTCATTGCCTGGGGTTGCAGCATGAGCTCAGGGATATGGGGGTTGTGTGCGAAGTGCTGTTCGTTGAGGATCACCCGGACGTGGTTGCGACACATGGCATCCGGCACTCCCCGAATATTTTGGTGAACGACAAGGTTGTATTCCGTGGGCAGCCCAGTCCGCGCGAACTGCGGCATTTTTTCGGCAAGGTCTGACACCCCTCGGACATCTGAAACAAGACCTGGCGCAATGCGATACAAGTCGATATCAGCAAGACACGTGGCTGCATAGTCTGATCTTGTTTCAAGTTACTTGAACGCGGAAATTTTTCGATCGACGTTTGTTTGTTCAGGAGAAGCACGATTATGGATGGGTATGGGATGACGGGCGGGTTTGGATATGGTGGGGGCTTCATGATTTTATGGGGAGTGTTAATCATTGTTGGCATCGTCATTCTGGTGAAATGGTTAGGTGCCTCCAACAATTCTGGCAGCGCTATGCGCGCGGCGAGATCGATGAGCAGGAGTTTCAGAAGCGGAAATCCGATTTGACGCAGTAGCGAGTAAGTGGGCGGCATGAATGTTGTGGGACTGAAATTGAGGTCTTGATGCGTTTGAACGTAATCTCGGCCTGTTGAGTTCTCTTGATCGGACGATTCCGCTCGCAAAACAGATTGTTGACTCTCGATAGTCACAATCGCTCAAGGTGAACGAAGGCGGCGATGAACGACAGCACTCAAGATCCCGTATGCGGTATGCAAGTCAGCCCGGATGCTTATGCCATGGAATATCTGGGCTTGCATTACGCCTTCTGTTCACAGCAATGCCTGGATCGTTTCAAGGCGAATCCTCATCTTTATGTTGGCCTACCGGGTCAGATGGCGCCCAAGCACAAAGGCGTGGAAGTTTTAAAGCAACGACGTTTTCGCCTTGAACAACCCCTGTCCGACAGGGAGGCGCTCTGCCTGATTGAAGCATTGGGCAGGATGATGGGCATCAAGAACATAGACGTGTCAGAAGACATCGTATCCATTACCTATGACTTGTTGCAGGCTACAGCAGAGCAGGTTGAAGCATGCATGGGTGAGGTGGGCTTGCAACTTGGGACAGGGTGGACAGCCCGATTGCAACGTGGGTTCGTCCATTACCTTGAAGAGGTTGAGGTGGGCAATCTAGAAGTTTCACCGCATTCCGGCCATCACTAAATAAAGTGTGCGCGACATTTTCTGCGGTCGACACGAAGACAGCCATAGTTCAGCTGAGCGTGCTCATGGATCAGGCTTTACGAAGGGGTCAGGATGAACAGCAACAGCCATACAGAAACGAACGGCAATACGCCTGACAAAAAATTGAATCATGTGCATGACCCGGTTTGCGGCATGACCGTCGTGCCGGATGCGAGCACGGCACACGCCGAGCACGCCGGCATGAAATATTATTTCTGCTCTCAAGGCTGCTGCGACAAGTTTGTTGCCGAGCCATCCCGCTACACGGTCGGCCAAAAAGCCGAGACTCAACCGGCGGTAGTTAAAGACAACAAAACGATTTACACCTGCCCGATGCATCCCGAGGTGAAACAGCCAGGCCCGGGTGCCTGCCCCAAATGTGGCATGGCGCTGGAACCGATGGGGGTGCCGGCAGCCGCCTCAAAAACCGAATACACCTGCCCCATGCATCCGGAAGTGGTGCAGGATCATCCCGGCAACTGCCCCAAGTGCGGCATGACGCTGGAGCCGCGCACCGTTGCAGTGGAAGAGGACGATGCCGAACTACGCGACATGACCCGGCGCTTCTGGTTCAGCACCGTGCTGGCCATCCCGGTTTTGTTCAGCGCCATGGGCTCAGAATTCTGGCCGAACCTGTTTGCCGAATTCATCAGCCCGCGCAACCGCCAGTGGCTGGAAATGCTGCTGGCTACGCCAGTGGTGTTATGGGGCGGCTGGCCTTTCTTCGTGCGCGGTTGGCGGTC
>NCIF01000193.1 GCA_002256785.1 Hydrogenophilales bacterium 17-61-9 | reverse complement strand
GGTGCGCGATTCGGCCGAGGCAGCCGAATGCAACGCATGGATAAGTGCCAGCCCCTGCAGGCTGTCGACATGCCCCACCCAGCGCTGCAGGCCGGTGATGCGCACCGCTGCCAGCACGCCGTTGCAGGTGGAACCCAGGCTTTGCCCGCCGGGCAACTGGGTGGCCACCTGCTTGGCCAGGGCGGGCGGCAAAAAACTTTGCAGGTGGCTGGACAGCTGTCGCACCTGTTGCCTTTGCTGCTGCACCTGCCAGGCCAGCAGGGCCAGGCCGTGCAGCATGAGGGCCAGCAGCGGCGCGGCCACGGGCAGCATGAGCCCCGCAAAGCGGCCCAGCAAGGACAGTGCCAGCGGCACCAGCATGCCGGCGCAGACACCGGCAACCAGCGCACCAATGCGTCGGCGCGGCTGGGCCAGGGGCAGCAGCAACCATGCTGCCAGCACGGTCGAGACGGCGGCCAGCAGCGTGGCACCACGCGGCACGATGGCAGTCCAGGTCTGCGCCTGCAAGCCGGCCGCCAGCAGCTCGGCATGCACGCTCACGCCGGGGGCGTTGGGGTGGTAGGGGGTGCTGACGACGTCGCTCAGCCCCAGCGCCGTACCCCCGATGAGAACGATCTGGTTGCGCAGCGAGGGAATGGCGGCGTCAGGATCAAGCACCTGGCTGGCACTGATGGCATGCCAGGCGCCATGCGGGCGCTGATAGGGTATGGGCAAATAGCCTTGGGCATCGAGAGCGAACTTCCAGGGGCCGCGGTGCAGCCATTGCTGCGGGCCAAACACGATGTTGCCGGGCCGCAGTCGCCAGGGCTGGTCGGGCTGGTCGGCGGCCGCGGCGGCCAGCGTGAGCTGGGGAATGCGGCGCATGGCGGCGGCACCCGGCGCCGCGCCATTCGGGCTGGCCTGCCCGGTTGGGGTTGCGGTGTCGTCGGGCAGGCACAGCACCGCGGGCAGGCGGCGCAACTGCCCGTCGGCATCGGGCGTGGCGGCCAGGTGCCCCACATGCGCGGGCGCCAAACCGGGTGCAACGCCCAGGAAGCCATGCACAGGCTGGTGGCGGCTGCACAGCAGGGGCGCATTCGCGTCGGTGACCAACTGGCCCTCTTGGGGCGCAACCATGACCTGTGGGTCGAGCACGGGGATTTGGCCGATGACGATGTCGGGCTGCTGTAGCTGGCGGCTGAGTTCGGCGTCGGCGGGGCCGGCCTGCGAGAAAAACAGGTCCCACACCTGCAGACGGGCCCCTTTTTCGCGCAGTTGCTGGGCCAGTTGCGCCAGCACGGGCCGGGGCCAGGGCCAGGGGCCGATCTCTTGCAGGCTGCGCTCGTCGATGTCGATGACGGTGACAGACTCTGGCGCTGCCTGCGCCGCCAGCAGGGGCGTGACAGCGTCGTGCCAGTAGTGATCGGCCTTGCGCAGGGCGCCCAGGGCCACGAGCACCGCAGTAAGCGAGGCCAGAAAGACCAACCAGAACGCCAAGGCCCAGCGCCGCTTGCGGCCCAGCGGACGCGCGGAATCAGCAGCACTCACTTTTTGGTCCAGAGCGTGAGGCCGTTGTACACGCCTGTGGGCGCGTTCAGCTGGAAAAGGTAGCCGGCTTCGGTGCCTTGGGCATTGAGTGCGCCCGCCACGCGCTGATCGGCGGTTTTGCCCAGGAAAACGCCTTCGGTATTGATCTTGCCACTGGCATTGAGCTGGGCAGCAGGCACATTGGCAGCCACCATGCTGAGCCGGGTGGAGAACTGCATGCGATCAAAATCGACCTGCAGCAGGGGCTGGCTGAGGCTCAGCGCCGTGGTTTGGCCGCTGGCGCTGTAATAGCCTTCGCCGGCGGCCATGGCGAAATCGACAGTGCCGCGCAAGGGCGCCAGGGTGGTGGCGCCTTCGCGCCAAAGCGCGTAGCTGCCCAGCTCGCCCACCGTGACTTGGCGCCCCTTGCTGGCCTGGGCATAGGCTTCGGGCAAGCTCAGGGGCAGCTGGTTGGCATCGCTGAACCGCCCCCAGACCAGTTGCCGGGGCAGCGCAACCACTTCAGGCAAGGGCGGCGGACCTGCATCGACGACCGGTGGCTGAGCGGGTGGCTGGACCGGCGCGGTGGCGGACGGGGTACCGCCATCGGCAGCCGGCCGAATGGATTCGACGGTGTGGGGCTCGGACGTGGAAACCCAGCCGCCCCGCGAGGCCGTTGTGGCCTGGGCCAGCAGGGGCGTATCTGCCGCGGCCTCGCTGCGCGCAGGCGTTCCTGACGCGCCACCCTGCTGCGTCGCCAACACGGTCGGCTTGCCGAGCCGGATGCCGAAGGTGCGCTCGGTCTCTTCGGCAACCACCTGGCGCAACTCGACAGCGCCTTCGGCACGGGCCAGCAAATACTGCGACTGACCGGCCACGCTGAGCATTTGCGCGCCGACGCTCTGGCCCATCTGCATGGGCTGCACGGTGATGGCGCCTTCATGCACATAGGTCTGCACGGACCCTTGGGTGGCCCTGGCCAGAAAATCGGTGCCGCGCACGCCGATGGCGGCAATCGGGGTGTTGAGGCGGTAGCGGTCGGGCTGCCGTTGCGCGGCCTGGCCGGATATTTGGCGCACCGTACCGCGCATGAGTTCGAGCTGCAACTGGGTGGCCTGGCCGGAAGGGTCGTCTTCGTATTTGCGGATGACCAGCTCGCTCTCGGGACGTATGGCGACACGGCCCTGGTCGCTGAAAACCAGCATGACCATGCCGCTCTTGCCTGTGACTACGCGATCTTGCTCAGAAAGCTCCACCCCCCGCGCCAGCACGGACGACGCACCGTTGGGTTTGAACAGGGTTGCCTCACCGACAGCAAGGCTGACACGGGCCACTGGCACGGCCGACGCCATGCCCGCCCAGCAACCCAACGCGCCCAGGACGATGGCCATTACCTTGTGTTTCATAGGAACCCCTTGTTTACGTTTGACCTCTGTCCGTGCTGGTCACCTGCTCATTTTAAGATAGGGCTCTTTTTTCAATCCCTCGGGAAGGCAGGTAATGTGGCAATTTCGGTGATGACGCTCACACCCTGTGCCTTTTTTTCGACTGCCTCTCCGTCCGCTTTGCAATTTGCGGCCTCTCACATGAATTTGTTACACATGCGCAGACGCGAGGTGCTTCAATCAGGTGCCCAGCCTGGCCAGCCGTTCGCGGGACTGGGCGTGGTGCTGCAAGGGGGGCTGCAAGCCATTGATTTGACGCTGGACGGCAAGGAGGTCGGGTTGATGAACGTGGGGCCGCACGAGCCCTTTGGCCACACCCTGTTGCTGGCCGAGCGGCCCATCGAGCTGACCTGGGTGGCCAGCAGCAGCGCCACCACTGCCGCCATCATGGAGCGGGACAAGGCCCTGCAATTGCTGGGTTTCCCCGAGATGATGGCCACGGTGGCGCGACTCAATGGGCAGCAGGTGAATGATTTGCTGGGATGGCAGAAGGTCCAGGCCATTCATCCGGTCAGCGCACGGGTCTGCGCCTGGCTGTTGCGCCAGAGC
>NCIF01000019.1 GCA_002256785.1 Hydrogenophilales bacterium 17-61-9 | reverse complement strand
TTACGTGCGGTTTGGTCCGCTCGAACTTTTCCTTAGCCATTTCAAGTACCCCTCAATTTTCCACACGAATGATGCGGCTCGTCACTACCGACACACCGACAACCGCTTTACAAAAATACCGGCCAGCCGTTCAATCAAAACGACAACCCCAAATCTGGTGCCCGCGGACAGAATCGAACTGTCGACCTCTCCCTTACCAAGGGAGTGCTCTACCTCTGAGCTACGCGGGCGCAAGGTTTTGACAATTCACACATCAAAACAAAAAACAGCACAACTGGAGCGGGAGAAGGGAATCGAACCCTCGTCATAAGTTTGGAAAACTTCTGCTCTACCATTGAGCTACACCCGCAAGGGGCAGGCCGTGGTTGTAAAGCCGCAACAACCACGCTCCACCCACAACGTCCTGCACATACTAAAACCTGGTGGTGGGGGAAGGATTCGAACCTTCGAAGGCAGAGCCGTCAGATTTACAGTCTGATCCCTTTGACCGCTCGGGAACCCCACCTAAACGAAGCGCGGAATTATAGGGGCCTCCGCCCCTCCCTGTCAAACCCCATTACAAGATATTTAGCCGGCTCAGACGTTAAACAGAAAGTTCAGGACATCGCCGTCCTTGACGATGTATTCCTTGCCTTCGGCGCGCATCTTGCCCGCCTCCTTGGCGCCCTGTTCCCCCTTGCACGCAATAAAATCATCAAAAGCAATGGTTTGCGCCCGAATGAACCCCCGCTCGAAATCGGTATGGATCGCCCCGGCCGCCTGCGGCGCCGTGTCGCCCTTGCGGATGGTCCAGGCGCGCACTTCCTTCACCCCCGCAGTGAAATAGGTTTGCAGGCCGAGCAGGTCGTAGGCGGCGCGAATCAATCGGTTCAGCCCCGGCTCGTCCCACCCCAGCGCGTTCAGATAGTCCATGCGATCTTCCGGCGACAGTTCCTGCAACTCGGCTTCCAGCGCGGCGCACACCGGCACCACCGGCGCGCCCTCCTTGCCGGCAAACGCAGTCAGCGCGTCGAGCATCGGGTTGTCGTGAAAACCCTCTTCGCTGACGTTGGCAACATAGAGCGTCGGTTTAACGGTCATCAGACACAAAGGCTTGATTGCCAGCAGGCCCTCCGCGTCCAGTCCGGCGGTACGCGCGGGGCGGCCTTCGTTCAGCGCGGCCAGCACGGGTTTCAATGCGGCGACCAGTTTTTGCGCATCCTTATCGCCCGCGCGCGCGGTCTTTTCTGCGCGCAGCAGGGCTTTTTCGGCGCTTGCCAGGTCAGCCAGCGCCAGCTCGGTCGCGATGGTTTCCACATCCGACAACGGATCGACCTTGCCGGCAACGTGAATCACGTTTTCATCCTGAAAGCAGCGCACCACGTGGCAAATCGCGTCGGTCTCGCGGATGGTGGCAAGAAACTGGTTGCCCAGGCCTTCGCCTTTGGACGCGCCTGCCACCAGGCCTGCGATATCGACGAATTCAACAATCGCGGGCACGACTTTCTGCGGCTTGATGATTTCGGTCAGTTGTACCAGGCGTGCATCCGGCACCTCGACCACCCCGGTATTCGGCTCGATGGTGCAAAAAGGATAGTTTTCCGCCGCAATACCCGCCTGGGTCAGCGCGTTGAACAGAGTGGATTTGCCGACGTTAGGCAGGCCGACGATACCGCATTTGAGACTCATGGATTTTCCTGATGCTAGGGGCTAGGGGCTAGGGGCTAGGGGCTAGGGGCTAGGGGCTAGGGGCTGGGGTTTGGTGTTGGCGCGCTGGATCGCAGCATTCCACTCGCCGCGCTCGACCAAAGGCCACAGATCAATCGCGCGTTCAATCGCGCGCTCGATATCGGCCTGTTCTTCGCTGCGGGGCGGCTTCAGCACGTAGTTGACGACTTCGTTGCGGTCGCCCGGATGGCCGATGCCGATACGCAGCCGCCAGTAATCCTGCGTGCCCAGATGCGAAGTGATGTCTTTCAGGCCATTGTGCCCGCCCATGCCGCCGCCGAATTTGAGACGCAACTGGCCGGGGGGAACATCGAGTTCATCATGCACCACCAGAATTTCGGCTGGCTCGATGCGATGAAATCGCGCGAGCGCGCCGACCGCCTGGCCGGAACGATTCATATACGTTTGCGGCAACAGCATCCACATGCTTTTCGAGTTGCGCCCGACAAGGCCATGAAACCGGGATTCCATGGCGAGCGCTGCGCCCCACGTTTGCGCGAGGCGCGCGCAAAACCAAAACCCGGCATTGTGCCGGGTTTCTTCGTAGTCGCGTCCCGGGTTACCGAGACCGACAATCAGGCGAGGGGTGACGGGGCTTGATGCTGTCATGCCACACCGGACGCGCAACCCTGAACGGATTGCGCAGCCGGATTACTCCTTGGGCGCAGCAGCAGGCGTTGCAGCCGCTGCCGGCGTCGGCGCCTCTGCGGGCTCTTCGGCCACAGCGACCTTGGGCGCATTGACCGAGGCCACGGCGGGATTTTCCGCCTTGAGGTGCGCAACCAGCTCTACGCCCTTTGGCATGGCCAGTTCATTCGCATGGATGGCGCCGCCGATTTCGAGCTTGCCCATATCCACCTCGATGAACTCGGGCAGATTGCCGGGCAGACACTGCACATCAAGTTCGGTAAAGATGTGGTGCGGCTTGCCGCCGCCGGTTTTCACGCCCGGACACGTTTCGGCATTCACGAAGTGCAGCGGCACCTTGACGTGAATCATCTGGCCCTTGACAACGCGCTGGAAGTCGACGTGCAGCACTTGCTGCTTGTAGGGATGCCACTGCGAATCGCGCAGCAGCACCGACTCTTTTGCACCATCGATATTCAGCGTCAGCACGGAAGCGTGAAACGCCTCTTTGCGCAGCGCGTGGTACAGCGCATTGTGATCCAGCTCGAGTTGCACCGGGCCGGCCTCACCGCCGTAAACGATGCCGGGGACTTTACCGGCGTGACGCAGACGGCGGCTCGCACCCGTACCTTGCAAATCACGCTTGGCAGCAATAACTTCGATTTCCATGTTGCTTCTCCTAAAAACCTGCTTGATGATGCATTGCCGAAAAGGGTCAATGCAGGGTTAAAGCCCCCGCGACCAGGGGCACTCGGTCAGCTCACTCCATGAAGAGCGAGCTGACGGAATCTTCATTGCTGATGCGGCGGATGGTTTCCGCCAGCAACTCAGCCACCGACAGCTGCCGGATTTTTGCGCATGCGCGCGCATCGTCGCGCATCGGAATGGTGTCGGTTATCACCAACTCATCCAGCGCGGAATTCGTCACACGCTCGGCGGCGCTGCCGGACAGCACCGCATGCGTGCAGTAGGCCATCACCTTTTTGGCGCCGTGTTCCTTCAAGGCATTGGCCGCTTCGCACAGCGTGTTGGCGGTGTCGACCATGTCGTCCATGATGATGCAGGTGCGGTCTTTCACGTCGCCGATAATGTGCATGACCTTGGCCACATTGGGCTTGGGGCGCCGCTTGTCGATGATGGCCAGGTCGCACTCAAGCCGCTTGGCGATTGCCCGCGCCCGCACCACTCCGCCCACGTCAGGCGACACCACCACCAGATCGGGGTGGTTGCGTTTCCAGATATCGCCCAACAGAATCGGACTGGAGTAGATGTTGTCGACCGGGACATCGAAGAAGCCCTGAATCTGGTCCGAGTGCAGGTCCATTGTCAGCAGGCGATCGATTCCGGCGACCTGCAACATGTTGGCCACCACCTTGGCGGTGATCGCCACCCGCGCCGAGCGGGTCCGGCGATCCTGGCGCGCATAGCCGTAATACGGGATTGCTGCGGTGATACGGCCCGCCGACGCGCGCTTCAGCGCATCGACCATCACCATCACTTCCATCAGCGTGTCGTTGGTCGGCTGGCAGGTTGATTGCAGCACGAAGACGTCCTTGCCGCGCACGTTTTCGAGGATTTCAACCATCACCTCGCCATCGGAAAAACGCGACACCGTGGCGCGCCCGAGATGGATATTGAGGTGCCGCACCACATCGCTGGCAAGACGCGGGTTGGCATTGCCGGTGAATACCATCAAGTTGTCTATGGACACGCGAGTCTCCGACGGCGCGGATTTTAGGCCGCAACAACAACAAAAACAGCCGCCTCGGGCGGCTGTTTACTTAACTGGCTGGGGAGGTAGGGATCGAACCTACGAATGTCGGAATCAAAATCCGATGCCTTACCACTTGGCGACTCCCCAATTCTGGGTACAACTCAGGCGCAAAAATCGTAAAGCGGATGCTTGTCGAGCCCTTGCGCCACAAAACCTTTCATCGTGCCGGGCAGCTGGCGCAGCACATCGCGCGCCGCGCCTTCCGTTCCAAACGATGCAAACACGCAGGCGCCCGATCCGGTCATCCGCGCTTCCCCAAATCGGCCCAGCCATTCTAGATGGCGGGCGATTTCAGGATAGCGATTGACCGCGACGGACTGTAGATCGTTATGACCCATGCCTGCGGAAAAGCGCGCTATTTTGAAGGCTGGCGTGTTGCGTGTCAATTCCGGCGTTGCAAAAATCGCTGCGGTGGGCACCTGCACCGGTGGCGTCAACACCACATACCATGCCGGCGGCGCGCTGACCGGATGCAGAATTTCGCCTACGCCTTCGGCGAACGCAGTCTGGCCAAAAATGAACACCGGCACGTCAGCGCCCAGTTGCAAAGCCAGTTTCTGCAGGGTTGCGCGCGGCAGATTGACCTGCCACAGCCGGTTGAGCGCCAGCAATACGGTGGCGGCGTCGGAACTGCCGCCGCCCAGGCCGCCGCCCAGCGGCAACACTTTTTCGAGCCGGATGCTGGCCCCCGCGCCTGCGGGGGCATGGGCTTGCAGCAGACGCGCCGCCCGCACGGTCAGATCGCTGTCCTCGGGCACGCCCGGCAGATCGACTTCGCGCACCACGCGGCCATCATTGCGCAGCTGCAGATGAACGGTATCGGAACGGTCGATCAACCGGAACACGCTTTGCAGCAAATGGTAGCCGTCGGCGCGGCGGCCGACAACGTGCAAAAACAGATTCAGCTTGGCCGGCGCCGGAAAAACGTGCGTCATTCGTCCTTCCAGTTATCGGTCACCAGGCGAATCTCCAGCCCCGCACGCACGACCAGCAGTTTGCGCGGGCGCGCGGGCGCGTCATCGGCGTATTGCAGATAGTCTATGACCCAGCCATCCTGCTTGAGCTGCGCGATACGTCCCGAGGCATCCCGCGTGGCTTCGAACGCGCGCCCAGGGGCGGGATGGGCCTGCACCCACCACGTCAATCCGGCGAGCGGCAAGCCGTAGCCCAGCACAGCGCGCGTCAGCGATTCGGCATCGGCAGCATGGCGCGGCGCCCGGTTGGGCACTTCAAGGGTCACGCCGGCGGAATCGCGAACGATTCGAGCCACCCCCTGCCCCAGCGGGGAAACGATCAACATCTCATCCGTTTCGGGGCGGTGCGTCCAGCGAATCTGCCCGGACAGGCTTTGCTCTTCCGCCCGCACCCCGATTCGGCCTTGCAGGCTCCAGTTTTCCACCCGCGCGGCCTGCGCGGGTGGAGGCGGGACGAGCGGAACCGACGCACACCCGCTCAACGCCAGCGCGATCGCCAGCGCGGCTGCCAGCCGCACCATCAGGGTTTCAACCGTCGCAAGGTTTCGAGCAGCACCTCGTTTTGGGGGTGGCCTTGCAATCCGGCCTGCCATACCTTGCCCGCCTCATCGCGCTGCCCCTTCGCCCACAACACTTCGCCAAGATGGGCGGCGATTTCGGGATCGGGGCGCAGCTTGTACGCTTGTTCCAGATACGCCTGCGCACGCGGCAGATTACCCGCCCGGTACTGCGCCCAGCCCACACTGTCGAGGATGTAAGGGTCGTCCGGCGACAGGGCCAGCGCCTTGTCGAGCAGGGCGATCGCCTCGGGCAGCCGACTGGTTCGGTCTGCCAGCGTATACCCCAGTGCGTTGTAGGCCTGGGCATCCTCCGGACGCAACACGATGGCACGGCGAAGATCGGCTTCCAGCACATCCAGCTTGCCCAGCTTTTCGGCTGCCATGGCGCGGTCATACAACAGAGCGGCCGAATCGGGATAACGCTTGAGGCCTGCGGTCAGCACATCGAACACGGCTGTCGGAACTTTGCTGTGACGCAGCAATTCCGCTTGCGCCTGAATCAAGCGCACGTTCTGCGCATCGTTTTCGCCCCGTGTGTTTGCCAGCAACGCGCCGGCTTCTTCAGGCTTGCCCGCAGCAACCAGCAACGCTGCCTGACGCGCCCGCGCCGAAACCAGATAATTACCTGTTTTGACTTCAGCATAGCGGGCCGCCGCCACGTCCGGTTGCTTCATCTGCTCGGCCACCTGGCCCAGGTAGTAATGCACGGTATCGGTGTCTCGCGGACTGTATTCCAGCGTCTGCGTCAGCAGGTCGCGCGCTGCGTTGACGTCGCCCATTTGCAGCGACAGCAGGCCTGCAGCCAGCCCAACCTCGGCATTGCCTGGAAAATCCCGGGTCAGCCGCGTGAATTCAGCGCGCGCTTCAGAGAACTGGTTGGCATTAACCAGCGTACGCGCATAGGCCAGGCGCATTTCACGCGCCTGCGGATGCGCTGCCAAAAACTCGCGCATAAAGGCAAGCGCATCGGATCGCGAGACCTTGGCCAGAAACTGCGCGTGCATCAACCCCGCAGCCTCCCATCCGGGACGCTGGACCTCGGCCGCCTTCAACGCGGCAATCGCTTCGTCAAAGCGCCCCGCATTGGCCGCCGACTGCGCAACGGCGTATCGCGCTTCCGGCAGGTCGGGATAGTCGGCGGCAAGCCGCGTCACCAGATCATAAGCGGCCCGGCTGTCCTGCATCTTGCCCATCAAGGAAGCGAGATGCAAAAACCCCTTGGCAGGGTCGGCCTTCAACAAGGCCTGCAGTACGGGCTCAGCCTCAACCACCCGGCCCTCGTTCAGCAACAAGGCCGCCAGCGTCTGCTGCGCGCGCTCCGAATCGGCTTCAGATGCCGCCCACAAGCGTGCGGCTTCCAGCGCCCCCGTCTGATCGCGCGCAAACAACGCCATTTCAGCGGCGCGGCGCGCAATGCGTGGATCGCGTGTCTGGCGTGCCAGATCGAGATAAGTTGATTGGGCAATGGGAATGGCGCCCCGCTGGCCCGCCACTTCGGCAACCAGAAACTTGAACAGGATGTCCGGCGTGAGGGACTGTTTGGGGTAATCGGGCGGCGCCTTGGCGACAAGCTCAACCGCGGGCGGGGCCGGTTGTTGCGCCTGCGACTCCGCCGCAGCCAGCCGGGATGCCTTGACGCCAGGCTGACTGCACGCGGCTGCCAGCGCCAGTGCCGCAAACAGCGGAAGAGCCTTGAGATGTGCCATGTAATATTGCCTTGGTAATTAAGTGGGCCTGAGTGGATTCTAAGCTTTCGAGGGCTGCGGGCAAGCAAGGTTCATTTGTCGCGGCTTGCGGGCGTGACGCCTCGCTGCAACGCGCAAGTGCGCGCGACACGGCGCCCCGCATTGCTTAAAATGATACGGCCAAATGACGCTCATGCTTGAGTAAACGTTCCTCCCCCCGCACCCGACCCCTTTCCCGACATGCCCGAACTACCTGAAGTCGAAACCACCCGTCTGGGTCTGTTGCCACGCCTGCAAGGCCGCACCCTTGCAGGCATGACGATACGCAATCCCAGCCTGCGCTGGCCCGTGCCGGCCGATCTGGAAACACGCCTGCAAGGGCGGGTGTTGAAATCGCTGGATCGTCGCGGTAAATATTTGCTGTTTGATTTTGGGTCGGTCACGCAACTCGTTCATCTCGGGATGTCGGGCAGTCTGCGCTTTACCCTGCCCGACGAACCTGCCGCCCTGCATGACCATATCGACTGGCTGTTCGATGACGGCACCCTTTTGCGGCTGCGCGATCCGCGCCGGTTTGGCGCCGTTTTATGGACCGAAGATGTCGCGCGGCACCCCCTGCTGGCACACCTCGGGCCGGAGCCGCTCACTGCGGAATTCGACGCCGCATACCTGCACGCACAGTGCCAGCGTCGCCAGACCGCCATCAAGCAGGTCATCATGGATGCGCAAGTGGTGGTCGGCGTCGGCAATATTTATGCATCGGAATCGCTGTTTCATGCCGGCATCCGCCCCACCGTCCCGGCGCGCCGCCTCACCCGGCCGGCGAGCGCCCGCCTGACAGCCGCGATCAAGCAGGTGCTGACCGCGGCCATCGCTGCGGGCGGCAGTTCGCTGCGGGATTACGTCCACAGCAGCGGCGAATTGGGCTATTTCCAGCTGCAAACCCGGGTGTATGACCGCGACGGGATGCCGTGCAGGACTTGCGCCACGCCAATACGCAGAATCGTGCAGGGTCAGCGTGCCAGCTTTTACTGTCCCGGATGCCAGCGTTAGCGCGATTGCGCCCCCGAAATCAAGTTTGAAGTACGCATGCCGTAATATGACTGTGCCTTATCCAGCGGATTGCCCCCGATGAAACCCACCACTCTGGTCGACGAGTTCGAGCATTACAGTCGCTGGCGCGATGCCGTGCTCGTTCGCATCGAAGCCCTGCGTAACTGGCTCGTTATCCAGGAATTGAGCGATGCCGACGCAGAACTGCGACTGAACCAGTTGTTGAACCGCCTGCAGGAAGACACGCTGAATGTGGCCTTTGTGGCGGAGTTTTCGCGCGGAAAGTCGGAATTGATCAATTCGATCTTCTTTTCGGATTATCGGCAGCGCGTGCTGCCGTCGGCCGCCGGGCGCACCACCATGTGCCCCACCGAACTCTATTACGACCCCACTCGCCGCCCCTCGTTGCGCCTGCTGCCCATCGACACCCGAACGCATGAAGGCAGCATCGCCGATTTCAAAAACAACGCGGATGCCTGGACCGAGTTTCCACTCAACCTCGATTCCGCCGATGAAATGAGTGCGGCATTGATCCACCTGGCCGACACCCTGCAAGTGGACGCGGCCACCGCAGAATCCTACGGGTTGATCAACCCGAACGACGAGGACACCGCCCGCGCGCTGACCCGCGACGGCGGCATTGCGATTCCGCGCTGGCGCCACGCGCTGATCAATTTTCCGCACCCCCTGTTGAAACAGGGGCTGGTCATACTCGACACGCCGGGTCTGAATGCTATCGGCACCGAACCCGAACTGACGCTGAACATGCTGCCGAGCGCCCATGCGGTGCTGTTTCTGCTGGCGGCGGACACCGGCGTCACCAAGTCCGACATTGAAATATGGCGCCAGTACATCGCGCCGATGCAGGGCGCCAGCCGGGCGCGTCTGGTGGTGCTGAACAAAATCGACGGGCTGTGGGACGAACTCAAAACCCCGGCCGAAATCGACGCCGAAATCGCCAAGCAGGTCGCCAGCAGCGCGGCCCAGCTTGAGTTGCCCGCAAATCAGATATTCCCCGTCTCGGCGCAAAAAGCGCTGGTTGCGAAGATACGCCATGATGCCGGACTGCTGGCAAAAAGCCGCCTGCCCGAACTGGAAGCCGCGCTGACGCAGGAACTGATCCCCTGCAAACAGGCGCTGGTCAGTGAATCGACCCAGGCCGCGGTGGAAGACGTGGTGATCAAAACCACCGAACTCCTCGAAACCCGGCTCGCCAGCATTCAGGACCAGGTCGACGAGCTACAGGGGCTGCGGGGCAAGAATCGCGATGTCATCCAGGCGATGATGGTCAAGGCCAACGAGGACAAGCAGCATTTCGATCGCGGCCTGCAGCAGTTCAATGCGCTTCGCAGCGTATTTGCCGCCCAGGTTGAGTCAATACGTAAACGGCTGGGCATGCACGCCCTGCGCAGTGAAGTGCGGCATACGCGGCAGTCCATGGAAAAAAGCCGTTTCAGTCATGGCCTGCGCGAATCCATGGGACATTTCTTCCGCAAAATCGACAGCAACCTGGTCGCATCTTCGTCGGTCATCAGCGAAATACGCGCCATGATGACGGCGATGTATCAAAAATTCAGCGACGAGCACGGGCTGGCCGCGGTCAACCTGCCCGATCACAGCCTGCGTAAATACCGCAAGGAAATGGCACGCTTGGAGCGCATTTTCGAAGAACGTTTCAACACCCTGTTCAGGATGCTGACCGTGGGCCAGAACCAGTTGACCGCCCGGTTTTTTGAAACGCTGGCGAGCAAGGTGGTGCAGGTGTTCGAGCTCGCCAACAGCGAAACCGAGGCCTGGCTGAAGGCGCTGATCGCGCCGATGGAAATCCAGATACGCGAGCATAAAGCCCAACTCAAGCGCCGGCTGGACAGCGTCAGCCGTATTCATGCGGCGACGGAAACGCTGGATGCCCGTATTGCAGAGCTCGAAGCCTCAATCGAGTCCGTGGTTGATCAACTCGACAACCTGGCCCGCATCAACGGGCACATTACCGAGGCCATCGCCCGCACGCTGGACAGCGAACGCCTGGCCAGAACGGCCTGACTAGCTAGCGGTCAGCTTCAGGAATTTTTCCTGCAACTGCTCTTTGGTTTCAGGATAGTCCGGGTTCAGCGGAATGCAGTCGACCGGACACACCTCCACACACTGCGGCGTATCGAAGTGGCCGACGCATTCGGTGCACTTGTTGGGATCGATGATATAGATCTCGTCGCCCTGGGATATGGCGTCGTTGGGACATTCGGGCAGGCAGACGTCGCAATTGATGCATTCGTCCGTAATCAGCATGGCCATGCAATTCTCCGGGTTATATCAGTTTTTTCTTATTTTCTCACTTAATCGCTGCGCCACCAATGGGTGGACAAAGGGCGACACGTCGCCGCCCAGCTGCGCGATCTCGCGTATCATGCTGGCGGAGATGAACATGTACTGATCCGACGGCGTCAGGAACAGGGTTTCGATGTCGGGCTTGAGGTTGCGGTTCATCCCTGCCAGCTGGAATTCATACTCGAAATCGGACGCTGCCCGCAAACCCCGCAAAACCGCGATGGCCCCCTGCCCGGCAACGAAGTCTATCAATAGACTGGAGAAGCCTTCCACCCGAACCTGCGGCACATCGGCCAACACCTCGCGGGTCATTTCCACGCGCTCCTCCATGCTGAAAAAGGCGCCTTTGTTGCGCGATTCGGCTACCGCGACAACGACATGATCGAACAGGCGCACGGCGCGCCGCACCAGATCTTCGTGGCCACGCGTGATGGGGTCAAACGTGCCGGGATAAACAGCGGTCAGCATTCTTACTCCTTGATGAGCAGCGCAAAATGCGAGCGCCCAGCGCGCCCGCTGCGGTGAATGATAAACCCCGGCGGCGCCGACGCCGTTGATCCCTGCTCGACGTAAACCTGACCGCCGGGCTTGAGATGCGGCGCAAGACCGGCCAAAACGGTCGCAGCCAGGCCGCTGTCGAATGGCGGGTCGAGAAAAACCAGATCGAATGTTTCGTGATTATGCGCCAGCCAGGCCAGCGCATCGGCCCGCTTGATATCAATCGCGGATGCGCCCAGCAGCGTGCGGTTTTTTTCCAGTGCGCCGATTGCCCCGGCATCGCGCTCGATCATGACGACCCGTTCTGCGCCACGCGAGGCCGCCTCAAAACCCAATGCACCGCTGCCCGCGAACAGATCGAGGCAGGTCCATCCGGGCAGATCCTGTCCCAGCCAGTTGAACAGCGTTTCCCGCACCCTGTCGGGGGTCGGACGCAAGCCGGCGCCCCCCGGAAAATCCAGCAAGCGGCGGCGGAACCGGCCGCCGATGATGCGCACGCGGTTGGCGACGCCATGCGCGCGTTGCGGCGCGGCCTGCTTAGCGAGCACTTGCCGATCCTCCCACGACCACGGTCACCAGCTTGTCGGGGTCAACCCGCCGGGCAAACGCCTGCTTCACCGCAGCCACATCCACTGCGTTGACCCGATCAACCCAGGTGTCCAGATAATCCAGCGGCAAGCGATAAAAACCGATCACCGACAGGTATTCGAGCATTTTCTTGTTGCTGTCGATGCGCAATGGAAATCCGCCGCCGAGATTGGACTTGGCCTGGATGAGCTCTGCCTCGCTCGGGCCTTTGGCGATGAATTCGCGCAGGGTGGCCTGCGCCACCTTCAACGCATCGCCGGTTTGCGCAAGCTTGGTCTGTAAACCCAGCTGAAACGGCCCGGCTTCGCCCAGCGGCAAAAAATAACTATACGCGCTGTAGGCATAGCCGCGCTTGTCGCGCACCTCGCGCATCAACTGCGAGTCGAAGCCGCCGCCGCCCAGCACATAGTTGCCGACATACAAGGAAAAATAATCGGGATCGCTGCGCGACACGCCCACCGCGCCCATCAACACATGGCTTTGGGTGGAAGGATACGCAATGCGTGTGTCTGACGCGGCTGCCGGCGCAGGCTTCGGCAGCGCCGGCAGCGCCGGCGCCTGGGACAGCCCCGCCGCCAGCCGATGCGCAATGGCTTCGGCCTCGGCCCGCGAGAGGTCGCCCATCAACGCAATCACCGCATTCGGGGCGCTGTAGTGACGGCGATAAAAGCGTTGCAAATCACCGCGCGTCAGTTTTGCAATCGATCCGCTCTCGCCCGCTTCATCGTGGGCATAAGGATGGGCGCCGTACAGCGCGCGATAAAAAGCCTTGCTGGCGACGTTGCCGGGATCGGCTTCGGCTTCGCGGATGCCCGCAATCAAGCGCTGCTTTTCGCGCTTGACCACCGCAACCGGAAAATCGGGCCGTTGCAGCACGCGCGCAAGCATGTCCAGCGCCTTGTCCTTTTCTGCGTCCGACGACAAGGTGCGAAGCGTAATGCCGCCGCGGTCGCGGTCCAGCCGTCCCGACAGCACCGCGCCCACATCGGCAAGGCCATGCGCGATAGCGGTTTCCGTCAGGCCGCCCGCGCCCTGGTCCAGCAGGCCATGCGTCAGCTGGGCGAGGCCCGGTTTGCCGGCGGGATCGCGGGCGCTGCCGGCGGGAAAATCCACGGCCACATCCAGCATCGGCAATTCGCGGCTTTCGACGAACACCACGCGTGCGCCCTGCGGCGTTGTCCAGTGCTGGATCGTCAGCGCGGCCTGCGCCGACAGCGGCAAGGTCAACAGCAGTGCAATCAGGAGGGATCCGGGCGACGGCAGTGTGAAAAATAGTTGTTTAGTTTGCATGACGCACTCCTGACACCGCTGCGCGCTTCGCCTGAGGTTTCAGGACCTGTGGATCGAGTTCAGCCACGCTCAGCTGATCGTCCTTCAACCACTGCTGCGCAGCAAGCTGCACGTCCTTCGCGGTGACCGCCCGTAATTTCCCGACCCGCCCCGCCAAGGCTGCGGGCGGCAGGCCCGCGGTCACATAATCCCCCAGCTGCATGGCCCGATAAAACAGCGAATCACGCTGATAAACCTCGCCTGCGATGAGCTGCGCCTTGACGCGCGCCAGCTCCGAATCGCTGATCCCGTCGCGTTTGACGCGATCCAGTTCCGTGCGTATGGCTTGCTCCAGGTCTGCCACCGACTTGCCTGCCGCCGGCGTCGCATCCACCATGAACATGCCCGGTCCGCGCGAAACGGCGTCGTATCCCGCACTGGCGTTCACCGCAATCTGCCGCGTCTTGACCAGTGTCTTTTGCAGGCGCGCCGAGTCATTCCCCGACAGCACGCCGGCCAGAATCTGCAGCGCATACGGCGACGCGTCCTTTTCCCAATCCTTGAGTGAAGGCGCATGCCAGGCCATCAGCAGGTAGGGGACTTGCGCCGGCGCTTTCACCACGATGCGCTTGCCGCCAATCTGCGCTGGCTCGACTTGCGGCTTGCGGACGGGCAGCGCGCGGGCGGGCAGCGGACCAAAATAACGCCTGGCCAATGCAACGACCTCGTCGGCGTTCACATCGCCCGCCACCACCAGCGTGGCGTTGTTGGGGGCGTACCAGCGGTCGTACCAGTCGCGCGCGTCCTGCCCGGTCATGTTCTGCAGGTCGTCCATCCAGCCGATGATGGGCCGACTGTACGGGTGCGCCTGATACGCGGTTGCCATCAGGCGCTCATACGCGATTGCCTGCGCCTGATCGTCGGTACGCAGCCGGCGCTCCTCCATCACCACCTGGATTTCCCTGGCGAACAGTTCGTCGCTGATGACGAGATTGGCCATGCGGTCGGCCTCCAGCTGCAGGGCCAGCTCGAGCCGGTCTTTCTGCATCTGCTGGAAATACGCGGTGTGGTCGCGGCTGGTAAAAGCGTTTTCGCGTCCGCCCGCGGCGGCAATGCGCCTGGAGAATTCGCCCGGCGGCACCGCCTTCGTCCCCTTGAACATCATGTGCTCCAGCACATGCGCCACCCCGGTGGTGCCATTGAATTCATCGATCGAACCCGCCCGGTACCACACCTGCGACACCATCACCGGCGCGCGACGATCTTCCTGCACGATCACCCGCAGGCCGTTGTCCAGCGTCACATCCGTCACCGCCGCCTGCGCGCCGCCCACTGCAAGCGCCAGCACCAATCCCCACATGCCCTGCATGTTGTTACTCCCCATTATGTGTGTCCCCGCTGACCACCCCGCGGAATCCCGTGTGCGTCGTGTGCCTGAATGATAAGATACAGCGTCCGTCAAACAGCAGTGCTGACCGCCTTTATCCGTGTTTAGTTTCCTCAAGTCCAAACCCGCCCCCGAACCGGAACTGCCCGCACCCGAGCAAGCGGCGGACGCGCCGCGCGACGCCGCGCCCGACGCCGCACGCCCGGGATGGGCGCAACGGCTGAAGCAGGGACTCGCCAAAACCCGGGGCCGGCTGGGCGGCCAGCTGTCCAGCCTGTTCGGGGTGGGCCGCACGATCGATGCCGAGCTGTTCGAGGAACTCGAAACCATCCTCATCACCGCCGACATCGGCGTCGACGCCACCCATGCGCTGCTCGACACCCTGCAAAAGCAGGTGCGGCGCGCAGGACTGACCCAGGCCGCCGACCTGCACGTCGCGCTGAAACAGGCGCTGGTCGACCTGCTGACCCCGCTGCAGGCGCCGCTCGACGTCACACCGCACAAGCCTTTCATCCTGATGCTGGCCGGCGTCAACGGCGCCGGCAAGACCACCACCATCGGCAAACTCGCCAAGCTGTATCAGTCGCAGGGCCTGTCGGTGCTGCTGGCGGCCGGCGACACCTTTCGCGCCGCCGCCCGCGAACAGTTGCAGGTCTGGGGCGAGCGCAACAACGTCACCGTGGTAAGCCAGGACAAAGGCGATTCCGCCGCGGTGATTTTCGATGCCATCCAGGCGGCGCGGGCGCGCGGCATCGACGTGGTGCTGGCCGACACCGCCGGCCGTCTGCCGACCCAGCTGAATTTGATGGAAGAAATCAAAAAAGTGAAACGCGTGATCGAAAAGGCCGCGCCCGGCGCGCCGCACGAAGTGCTGCTGGTGCTCGACGCCAACACCGGGCAAAACGCCGTCGCGCAGGTCAGGGCCTTCGACGACGCGCTCGGGGTGACCGGCCTGGCGTTGACCAAGCTCGACGGCACGGCCAAGGGCGGGGCGATTGCCGGGATTGCCCAGGCCAACCCGGCGCGCCCCATTCCGGTTCGCTACATCGGCGTGGGTGAAGGCGTCGACGACCTGCGGCCGTTCGATGCGCACGAATTCGTCAACGCCGTCTTCACCGCTTGAGGCAATCAGCGCATGATTAATTTCAGCCAGGTCACCAAACGCTATCCCGGCGGCCACGAAGCCCTGTCGGGCGTCAACCTCGGGATCGAGCAGGGCGAACTGGTTTTTCTGACCGGTCATTCCGGCGCCGGCAAAAGCACCCTGCTGAAGCTGATCGCGGCCATCGAACGCCCCACCAGCGGCTCGCTGACCGTGAACGGCCAGAATATCGGGCGCCTGTCGAGCCGGGCGGTGCCCTACCTGCGCCGCAACATCGGCCTGGTGTTCCAGGATCACAAACTGCTGTTCGACCGCAGCGCGATTGAAAACGTCGTGCTGCCGCTCGACATCGCCGGGTTCGACCGTCGCGAATCGCTGAAACGCGCGCGCGCCGTGATCGACAAGGTCGGCCTGCTCAATCGCGAAAAAGCCAACCCCATCAGCCTGTCCGGCGGCGAACAGCAGCGACTGTGCATTGCCCGCGCGCTGGTGAGCCGCCCCGCCCTGCTGCTGGCCGACGAACCGACCGGCAATCTCGATGCCGGCTATGCCGCCGACATCATGTCCATGTTCCGCGATTTCCATCGGGTCGGCACGACGCTCCTGATCGCCACCCACGACGACCGCGCCATTACCGCCTTGGGCGGCCGCATCCTGCGGCTGGATCACGGCAAGGTCGAGGCGGCCTCCGCATGATCGCCTGGCTGCGGCATCAAAAGCATGCACTCGCGTCTTCGCTGCGGCGGCTGGGCGCGCAACCCGTTGCCACGCTGCTGACCGCACTGGCGATGGGGGTGGCGATCAGCCTGCCGAGCGGACTGTATCTGGCCCTCGGCAACCTCGACACTCTGGCCGGCGACCTGCCCGCGCAACCCGAAATCAGCGTATTCCTGGATGCCGACGTTTCGACCGCGCAAAAACAGGCGATCGCCGCGCGGCTGAAACAGCCCGACATCGCGCAGGCGCGTTACATCGCCAGGGACGAAGCGCTGGCTGCGCTGAGCGCAGCCCAGGACCTGTCCGACATCACGGCCGGCCTGACGCAGAACCCGCTGCCGGATGCCTGGGTCGCGCGCCCCCGGGACAGCTCTCGCGCGGCGCTGGCGCGGGTCTCGAACGATCTCAGGCAACTGCCCGGCGTAGCGGAAACCCATCTCGACAGCCAGTGGGCGGAACGCCTGCAGGCTGCGCTGGCCATTGGCCGCACCGGCGTATGGCTGCTGGGCGGCCTGTTTGCCATTGCGCTGATCGCCATTTCGGGCAACGCCATTCGCGCCCAGGTGCTGAGCCGTCGCGATGAAATCCACGTCAGCCGCCTGATTGGGGCCACCAACCACTATATACGCCGGCCCTTTCTGTATCTGGGCGCGTTGCAGGGCCTCCTGGGCGGACTGGCCGCAGGCGGCGTGCTGGCGCTCGCCGGCTGGATGCTGCACGCGCCGGTGGAAAATCTGGCCAGCTTGTATGGTTCCGCTTTCCGGTTGCTGCCGCCCGCGGTCGCCGAAATCACTCTGGTGTTGGGGCTCACGACCCTGTTTGGCTGGCTCGGCGCCTGGATTTCGGTCACGCGCACGCTGGGTCAGGTCGAGGCGGTGCGCTAAATACCCTGATTTTCGATACGCTGCGGAACCCCGCCCGTCTTCAGCACTCAGATACCGGGAGTGCTAAAATGCGGGAAGAAGGGGGTTTATACACATGAATCAATCGATGTCTTTACCTATCCCGGCAGCGTACAGCCTGGACAGCTATATCCAGACCGTCAACCGCTATCCCATGCTCAGTCTGGAAGACGAGCAGCGTCTGGCGCGTGCCTGGCACGCCAATGAGGACGTGGATGCGGCACGCCAGCTGGTGCTGTCGCATTTGCGCGTGGTGGTCAGCGTAGCGCGGCATTATCTGGGTTACGGCCTGCCGCATGCCGACCTCATTCAGGAAGGCAATGTGGGCCTGATGAAGGCGGTGAAACGTTTCGACCCGGAGCGCGGCGTGCGCCTGGTGTCGTTTGCGCTGCACTGGATCCGTGCCGAGATCCATGAATACGTGCTGAGGAACTGGCGTCTGGTCAAGGTCGCCACCACCAAGGCGCAGCGCAAACTGTTCTTCAACCTGCGCAGCCTGAAGCAGTCGCTCAATGCCCTGACCATCAAGCAGGCCGACGCCATGGCGAAGGAACTGAACGTCAGCCGCAAGGACGTGCTGGAAATGGAAACCCGCATGTCAGGGCACGACGTTTCCATCGACCCGACCATGGACGACGGCGAGGAAAGCTACAGCCCGCTGGCTTATCTGGCGAGCCCGGACGAAAACCCGGCTCAATTACTGGAACGCGAGCAGACCGAACGCCTGCGCCATACCGGTCTGACCACCGCACTGGCGGTTCTGGATGATCGCAGCCGTCATATCATCAAGGCGCGCTGGCTGACCGAAGGCGAAGCCTCGACCCTGCATGAACTGGCCGCCGAATACGGCGTATCCGCCGAGCGCATTCGCCAGATCGAGGCCCGCGCCCTGCAAAAAATGCGTGCGGTCATCCCGGCATGATTTTCAAGTTGCCCACGAAAAAGCCCCGCGCATTGGCGGGGCTTTTTCGTGGGGCTGCGGTCGCTTAGAAAAACGATCCGACCAGCACGGACAGGATGCTGATCCATGCCCAGATAATCATGACGGTGACGACCACCATGGGAAAACTCTGGAAAGTCATAAATTGTTTCATTGCGCGTACTCCGTTCAAGTGATGATATTTTAGTTTATTCGTCTTTACTGCTCAAGCGCCGCGTCGGCAGCAACGGATCATCGTCGTCCATCAGAATCCGCTCGGCGGGTCCTTCAAGGTCATCGAACTGACCGCTCTTGATCGACCAGAACACGCCCACCACAATCAGCAGCACGAAGATGCCGGACAGCAGAATCAAAAAGCCCATGATTCCGCTCATGACGCGACCAGTTCCTGGATGCTGTGAAAATGCACGATGCCATTCTGCCTGAGCCGCAGTTCCAGCAGCCAGCGGCCCGTGCCCGGCAAGCCCAGCGACCCCATATAGATGCCCGCCTCGGCGGCGCTCAGGGGCAGCGTGAGCGTGGGGCGGGCGGCGCCAGGTCGCTGCAGGCTCAGTTCGGCTTCCACCCGGTCGACAGGCAAACCCGTGCGGTCCTTGACGCGAACCTGGATCAGACGGGTGAGGCCCGAGCCCTCCAGCCCGGAAAACTCGACTTGCCAGCCCAGCCGGGATTCGCGATGCGTTTCGCTGAGCTCGGACGACACCGCCTTGGCCGCATTCTGGCCGTGCGAAACGACGCCGGAAAAGCCGCTATACACCGCCCCGCCCTCGCTGCCCAGCCACCAGCGCGCCAGCGGTTCGGGCAGGCCTTGGGTCGAAATTTGCAGCAGTGCGGCGTTGAGAAACACCAGACCGACGAAAAATCCGATCAGCAACCTGGGCGCCCAATGCAGCCGGCCGGCGCCGCGCTGCCGGAACTGGCTGATGGTGTACAACACCAATGCTGCCGCCAGAAAAATCGAGATGTGCATGGCCACCACATCCAGCCCCGGCCACTGGCCCACAATAAGCGAAAAATAGGCGGCCAGCGGCACCACGCCCGCCAACACGGCCCGCAGCATCGGCGGCAGGCTTCGTACCCAGCCGCCCATGGCATAGAGGACCAGCACGGCTGCCAGTCCGCCAAACAGGGTTGTCATTGTATTCATGGGCGTCGGCTCGGGCTGTCAAAATGGACGGATTCGGAACGCGCATCGGCCGGTTTCCCCTGCGGGGTAATCACCAGATCGAAACGCTGCGTTTGCGCGGCCAGCGCGGGCGGCAATCGCACGCTGACCTGCACCAGGCCGCTATGGCCGGGCTTGATGCTTATTTCACTGATGCTGCCCAGATCCAGCGCGCCTGCCGGAATGCCGGGTGCGCTGATTGTATACGTCTGCTCCTGCGCGGCCTTGTTGGTGATGCGCACCTGATAGCGGTTGCGGATGTCGTTGTTCGACAGCACCACATAGAGCGGCTGGCGAACCTGGCTCACGGCGCGATCGAAGCTGTCCTGGGTGCCGATGCTGTAAGCAAGCAAACCGCTCATCAATATCAGCGCGACCCCGTAGCCGATGGTTTTCGGGCTCCGCCAATGCAACCGGGGCGGCGCCTGCGAAACCGCGGCCAGATTGGACTCTGAATCGTAGCGGATGAGTCCGCGCGGAAAACCGAATGAATCCATGATGCCGTTGCAGGCGTCGACGCACAGCCCGCACGAGATGCACTTGTATTGCAGGCCGTCGCGAATATCGATACCCACCGGGCAAACCTGCACGCAGAGGCCGCAATCGACGCAATCGCCCAGGCCCTTTTCGCCCCGTTCGGCGAGGGTGCGCCGTCCCGCGCGTGCGACCGCCCGTCCATGCGCCGCCTCGCCCCGCCTGGCGTCGTAATGCACCGCCAGCGTTTCGGGTTCGTACATCACGCTCTGGAAACGACCGTAGGGACACACATAGGTGCAGATCTGCTCGCGCATGAGTCCCGCCGCGTCATAGGTCGACAGCGTC
>NCIF01000192.1 GCA_002256785.1 Hydrogenophilales bacterium 17-61-9 | reverse complement strand
GCGGCGAGATCGGGCGGGCGCAGGCGGTGCAGGCGCAGGCCTGCGGATTGCCGCCGCACACCGACATGAACCCGGTGCTGCTGAAGCCCAATTCCGACACCGGCGCGCAGGTCATCGTCCACGGGCGCGCCATCGGCAACATGCGCGCGCTGGATTACCACGCCTACAAGGCGACGGCGCGCACCGCCGTGTTCGACTCGTACAACCGGCTTGCCGCGCAATACCGGGCCGTCGTCGTCGAAGGCGCGGGCAGCCCGGCGGAAATCAACCTGCGCGCCCACGACATCGCCAATATGGGGTTTGCCGAAGCCGCCGACTGCCCGGTAATCCTGATTGCCGACATCGACCGCGGCGGCGTGTTCGCGCACCTGGTCGGCACCCTGGCCCTGCTGTCCGAAACCGAGCAGGCGCGCGTCAAGGGCTTCGTCATCAACCGCTTCCGCGGCGACCTGGCACTGCTGCAGCCCGGGCTCGACTGGCTCGAAGCGAAAACCGGCAAGCCGGTGCTCGGCGTGCTGCCCTATCTGCACGGCCTGTACCTCGAAGCCGAAGACGCGCTGCCCGCCGCAGCGACTGCGCCGGCCCCGGCCGGCGCGCTGCACGTGGCGGTGCCGGTGCTGCCGCACATTTCCAACCACACCGACTTCGATCCGCTGCGCGCCCATCCGCAGGTGGACCTGCAGTTTGTCGCGCTGGACCAGCCGCTGCCGCCCGCCGACCTGGTCATCCTGCCGGGCTCGAAAACCGTGCGCGCCGACCGCGCCGCGCTGGCCGCCCACGGCTGGGACGCCGCGCTGGATCGCCATCTGCGCTACGGCGGCAAGCTGCTCGGCATTTGCGGCGGCTTCCAGATGCTGGGGCGCGCCCTGCACGACCCAGCGGGCATCGAAGGCGAAGCGGGCAGCAGCCCCGGCTTCGGCTGGCTCGATTTCGACACCACGCTCGCCGACGGCAAGCAGCTGCGCAATGTCCGGGGCATGCTGGCCGACGGCACGACGCCGGTGGCGGGCTACGAAATCCATGCCGGGGTGAGCCGCGGCGCGGCGCTCGCGCAGCCGCTGTGCTGGCTCGACGGCCGCCCCGACGGCGTCGTGTCGGACGACGGCCAGGTGCGCGGCACCTATCTGCACGGGCTGTTCGACACCCCCGCCGCGGCCGATGCGCTGCTGGCGTGGGCGGGCCTGCGCGCCGCCGCCAGCCCCGATATCGCCGCGCTGCGCGCCGCCGCCATTGACCGTCTGGCCGACGCGGTGGAGGCCCATCTCGATACGCGAGTCCTGCGCAACCTGCTGGAGCTGCCATGCTGACGCTGATCCTCGGCGGCGCGCGCAGCGGCAAAAGCCGCCTCGCCCTGCAACGGGCGCAGGCGACCGGCAGGCCGGTATCCTTCATCGCCACCGCGCAGGCGCACGATGCCGAAATGGCCGACCGCATCGCGCGCCACCAGGCCGAGCGCCCAGCGCACTGGGCCACGATCGAGGCGCCGTTCGATCTCGCCGGCGCGATTCGTGCGGCAGCTTCCGGCATGGTCGTCGTCGACTGCCTTACCCTCTGGCTGACCAATTGCCTGTGCCACCCTGAGCCCGAGAGATGGTCAACCGCGCGCGCCGCACTGTTGGCCGTACTGAGTGAACGCCGTACGGATGACCTGATACTGGTCAGCAACGAAACCGGCCTGGGCATCATCCCGCTGGGCGAACTGACGCGCCGTTTCGTCGATGAAGCCGGCTGGCTGAACCAGGACCTCGCCCAACTGGCCGATGAGGTGATCTTGGTCGCCGCCGGGCTGCCGCTCGTCCTGAAAGGAACGTCGCCATGAATCCCCACGCCGCCGTCAAACCGCTGGACGAAGCCGCGCGCGCCGCCGCGCAGGCGCGTCAGGCCCAGCTCACCAAGCCGCCCGGCAGCCTGGGGCGGCTGGAAACGCTGGCCGTCACGCTCGCCGCGATGCAGGGCAGGGCGTTGCCGCGCATCCAGCAGCCATGGATCAGCATTTTCGCCGCCGACCACGGCGTGGCGGACGAGGGCGTGTCGGCGTTTCCGCAGGCGGTCACCCAACAGATGCTCGCCAATTTTGTCGGCGGCGGCGCGGCCATCAGCGTGCTCGCGCACGAAACCGGCGCGATGCTGGAAGTGATCGATGTCGGCACGCTCGCCCCTTCGCCGGTGGTGGGCGTGATCCAGGCGCAGGTGGCGCGCGGCACCGCCAATTTCTGCCGGCAGCCCGCGATGCGCGCGGCGCAGGCGCAGGCCGCGCTCGATGCCGGGGCGGCGGCGTGCGCGCGCGCCCGGGCCGGCGGGGCGGACCTCTTCATCGGCGGCGAAATGGGCATTGCCAATACCACGGCGGCGGCGGCGCTGGCATGCGCGCTGCTGGGATTGCCGGGCGCGGCGCTGGCCGGTGCGGGCACCGGTGTCGACCATGCCGGCGTGGCGCGCAAGGCGGCGCTCATCGACCGCGCGCTGGCGCTGCACGGTCTGGCGTCGGCGCCGTCCGACCCGCTGCCGGCGCTGTGCGCGGTCGGCGGCTTCGAGATCGGCGCACTGGCGGGCGCCTATCTGGCGGCGGCGCAGGCCGGGCTGCCGGTGCTGGTGGACGGCTTCATTTGCAGCGCGGCGGCGCTGCTGGCGGTGCGCCTCAATCCCGGCGCGCGCGACTGGATGCTGTTTGCCCACGCTTCCGCCGAATCCGGGCACGCCGCCATCCTGCGCGCGCTCGATGCGCAGCCGCTGCTCGCGCTCGACATGCGGCTGGGCGAAGCCAGCGGGGCGGCCGCCGCCATCCCGCTGCTGCGGCTGGCGTGCGCGCTGCATGCGGACATGGCGACCTTTGCCGAAGCCGGGGTGGCCAATAATGGTTGAACCCGCCGCTGAACCGGTGCTGCTCGGCTTTCTGCGCCACGGCGAGGTGGCGGGGCCGGCAAACGTATACCGCGGGCGCGACGATGCGCCGCTCGCGCCGCGCGGCTGGCAGCAGATGCACGCGGCGCTGGCTGCCCTGCCGGAATGGGGCGCGATCGTCAGCAGCCCGGCGCGGCGCTGTCACGATTTCGCGTGCGACGTCGCGACGGTTCACCTGCTCGATTGCACGGTGGATGAACGCTGGCGCGAACTCGATTTCGGCGCCTGGGAAGGCCTGCGTCCGGATGAGGCCGCCGTGCGCGACGCCGAGGCGCATGCGGCCTTCGTGCGCGATCCGCGCCGTCATGCGCCGCCCGGCGGCGAATCGCTGGACGCGCTGGATGCGCGGGTGGGCGCGGCGTTGGGCCGGCTTGGCGCGACTGCCCGTGCGCCGACGCTCGTCGTCACCCACGCCGGCGCGATGCGCGCGGTGCTGGCGCAGGTGCTGGGGCTGACCGACAGCCACCGCGCGCGCATCGCGCTGACCCCCGGCTCCAGCTTCGTCGTGTCGTGGCTGGTCGGCGCGCCGCCGCTGTTGTTGAATTTGCGATGCGCGGACTGATCCTCGCCTTCGGATTCCTGACGCGGCTGCCGCTGCCCGCCTTGCGCGGCTTTCAGCCCGCCGAACTGGCGCGCGCG
>NCIF01000018.1 GCA_002256785.1 Hydrogenophilales bacterium 17-61-9 | reverse complement strand
TGCTCTCGAAGCGGCTGACGATTTTGCCGATTACATTTTTGGCGACGGGATCGGGTTTGATGATGGAAAATGTGCGCTGAACTGCCATGTTTATGCTCCAGAGAGGGTCAGGTGGGAAAAAACGATAAAAACCATGAAAATCAGCCCGCTAGAGTACCATGAGCCACCCTGGCTTGTCTCCAGTCAGTCGCCCGCATCAGCACTGCGGGGGCCGGAACCTCCGCATGACTTTCCGGGCCCGACCGCCTATCGTTTACGCGGCCGCAAGCCGGGCAGTCGGCCCATGAGGCTGCCTGGCTCGCACCTGAAAGCGGCGGACAGCTTGATGTGACCGGAAAAATCAGGCTCGAAGATCAGGCTGACCACTCGCCCCATCATTGCCTGTCCGGACGCACGCCGGCATGACGCCGGCTTCGCCGGGCCCGGCCCTGAAGTCGGCATCCACGCCAAGCCCCGCTGCCCAGACCAGGCGACCGTCGCACACCAGCAGCGGCAGCCGCTCGCGCTCCCAGGGGGGAATCGCCGATTCCTGCAACAGGTTTTTAAGGGTGCGATGGGGGCCGCCGGGGGTCAGCCGCATCCGCTCGCGCCCTTCCCTCAAGCGCAACTCGGTCCGGCCGGCATCCAGCAAAGCGCGTTTCAAGCCCGATCCCACGGTGGGCGTGAACACCACCCGCAGCCCCACCGCTTCCAGCGCGATGAAGGGCTCGCCCCGCCACGCTTGCGGCGCCTGAACCGGCAACGCCTGTGCCGGAACCAGATAGGCGCCGCCCCGAAAGCGATGCAGGTCGGCGCCGCCCAGGTTGACACGCATGCGCGCAGCAGGATGCGCATCGAGCAACTGGTGAAGCGCTTCATTCAGCCGCCGCGCATTCGGCATGGGCCACCCCTGCACTCCGATGAAATATCGCAACAGGTTACGCGCACGCGGGATCGACAAAGCCGCCAGCATCTGGCAATCGAGACGCGCGCCATCAATGGCCGCCTGCGCATCAAGCCGCGCCAGATCGTCCAGCAATTCAGCCGCATCGGCCTGCAGCGCCGCCGCGCGGGCAAGCGTCAGGGTTGCGCCGGGAAAATGCGCGTCGAGCAAGGGCATGACCTGCCGACGCAAGGCATTGCGCCGATACCGGATGTCAAGATTACTCTCGTCTTCAACCCAGTCGAGCGCATGCATCTGCGCATACCGCCCCAATTCGGCACGCGTGACCGGCAACAGCGGCCGCAGCTGCGCCGCCCGCCAGTCCGGCAGGCGCTGCAATTCGGCCATTGCGGACAGGCCTTTCGGTCCTGCGCCGCGCAGCAATTGCAGCATCAGGGTTTCGGCCTGATCGTTTTTGTGGTGTGCGGTAAGCAGAAAATCCGTGTCCAGCGCCGCAAATATTTGACGCCGCTCGCGCCGCGCTGCGGCCTCGATGCCGGCCGGATCGGATTCGGCAATGCGGATGCGGTGAACGTTTAATTCAATTGCCAGCGCGGCACAGGTTTGCGCGCAGAACTGTGCCCAGTGATCGGCGCGAGGCGACAGACCATGATGAACATGCACGGCGTGCAAGTCGAATGGATAAGGGCGCAATGCATTCAGCGCATGGAGCAGGACCATTGAATCAAGCCCGCCCGACAGCGCCAGCGTCAGGCGCGCGTGCGGCGGCACGTGACGCGCCAGGCAGGCCGCCACCCCGCTTGCGATATCCTTATTTGACAGGAATTTCCTTGAAGCTGCCATACGCCCGCAGCCGCTTGTAGCGCGCGTCCAGCAAGCCATCGAGGGGCAATTTTTTCAAATCGGCGAGCGTGTCGGTCAACGCGCGGCGCATGGACTGGAACATGGCATCCCAGTCACGTTGCGCCCCCCCGAGGGGTTCGTCGATGATCCGGTCAACCAGGCCGTTCGCTTTCAGCCGGTCGGCGGTGATGCCCAGTGTTTCGGCAGCGACCGACGCTTTGTCCGCGCTCTTCCACAGAATGGAAGCGCACCCTTCAGGCGAGATGACCGAATAGGTGGAATATTGCAGAATCAATGTGCGGTCGCCGACGCCAATGGCCAGCGCGCCGCCCGAGCCGCCCTCGCCGACGATGGTGCAAATCACCGGTGTTTTCAGTTCGGCCATCACATACAAATTGCGGGCAATGGCTTCGGACTGGCCGCGCTCCTCGGCGCCAATGCCGGGGTAGGCGCCGGGGGTGTCGATGAAAGTGAAAATCGGCAGGCTGAATTTCTCGGCCAGCCGCATCAGCCGCAATGCCTTGCGATAGCCCTCGGGGCGAGGCATCCCAAAGTTACGGTAGATTTTTTCCTTGGTGTCGCGACCCTTCTGGTGGCCGATCACCATCACGGGCTCGCCGTTGAAGCGCGCCATCCCGCCGACAATCGCCGCATCGTCCGCATAAGACCGGTCGCCGCGCAGCTCGGCAAAGTCGGTAAACAGGCCCTGCACATAATCGAGCGTATAAGGCCGCTGCGGATGGCGCGCCACCTGCGACACCTGCCAGGCATTCAGCCTGGCGTAAATGTCTTTGGTCAGCGTCTGGCTTTTTTTCTGCAGACGCCGGATTTCTTCCGAAATATCCAGCGCGGAGTCGTCCTGCACGAAGCGCAACTCTTCGATCTTGCCTTCGAGTTCGGCAATCGGCTGTTCAAAGTCGAGGAAAGTGGTTTTCATTCAACAACCATGGAAAACAAGTTAGCCGGGCATTTTAACAGCCCTGCGCCGATAAACGTTCAGACCCGTGCCATCCGGATCATTCCTGCAAATCAATGATGGACGTGACCGTGCGCGCCGTGCGCATGACGATGCGAGACTTCGTCGGCCGTTGCTGCGCGCACTTCCGTCACCGTACACAGAAAATGCACGGCATGACCTGCATACGGGTGATTGCCGTCAACCACGACCTTGTCATCGGCGATATCGGTCACGGTATAGAGCATCTCCTCGCCGCCATCGAGAGGGGAGCCGACGAACTGCATGCCCACCTCCATGTCCGCGGGGAAACTGTCACGCGGCTCCAGGCGCACCAATTCTTCATCGAGTTCGCCGAAGGCGTCGGCAGGCTGCAACTTCAGCTCGACGTCATCGCCCACGGCCTTGCCTTCCAGCGCCTGCTCCACCAACGGGAAGATGTTGTCATAGCCGCCGTGCAAGTAGCTGACCGGATCCTCGCTCTCTTCAAGCAGCTTGCCCTCCATGTCGCGGACGACGTAGGTGATGGTGACGACGGTGTCTTTTCCGATATTCAATTCAGTTCCTTTACCAGTTGAAGTATTTCTTCCGCGTGACCGCGACTTGAAACGCCATACAGGGCGTGACGAACGACGCCCTGCCTGTCGATGATGAAAGTGGAACGCACGACGCTTTTACGCATGACGCCGTCCACCTCTTTGTCCTGCAGCACGCCATAAGCCGCGCACGTTGCGAGATCCTTGTCAGCCAGCAGCGTCACGCTGATGCCATGCTTGTCCCGAAATTCGCTGTGTTTGATGCAGTCGTCGCGGGACACACCCAACACCGCGGCGCCCAGCCTGGCGAATTTATTTTCCAGGTCGGTAAACTCGATCGCCTCGGCGGTGCACCCTGGCGTATCGTCGCGCACATAAAAATACAGAACAAGTGTTTTGCCCTGAAACTGCGACAATTCAATGGTATTCATGTCAGCGTCCGGATTGGAAAAATCCGGTGCGCGCATCCCTGCCTTAAGCATTTGTGACTCCGACCTCTGTTTTTCGGAGAGCATTTTAACAGGGCAATCCGCCCTGCATCGTTATAATAATTTTATGATAAAGACCTTGCTTGGCGGCATGACCCCCACTCGTTTCCTCCGTGACTATTGGCACAAACGGCCTTTATTGATCCGTAACGCCATACCGGATTTTAACGGCCTGTTATCGCCCGGGGACATGCAGCGCCTGGCCGGCCGCGACGATGTCGAATCGCGCCTCATCCAGGGAAGCGGCGTGCACTGGCAGTTCGACCATGGCCCATTCAATTCGGCGGATTTCAAACGCCTGCCCAAAACCGAATGGACGCTGCTGGTGCAATCGCTCAATCACTGGCTCCCCGCAGCAGACGCCCTGCTGAACCGCTTCAATTTCATCCCGCACGCCCGCCTGGACGATCTGATGGTGAGTTACGCCGTGCCCGGCGGCAGCGTGGGGCCCCATTTCGATTCCTATGATGTCTTTCTGCTGCAGGGCCAGGGACACCGGCGCTGGCAAATCAGCGCGCAGACCGATCTATCGATACTGGACGATATGCCCCTCAAAATTCTGCGACGCTTCAAGGCGGAAGACGAATGGGTGCTCGGCCCCGGCGACATGCTGTACCTGCCGCCGCACATTGCGCATTACGGCGTGGCCGAGAATGCCTGCACCACCTATTCGATCGGCTTTCGCGCGCCCACTGCCGAAGAACTGGCGCATGGCTTTTTGATGCACCTGCAGGACACGATCACGCTCGAAGGTCGCTACGCCGACCCGGATTTGCGCCTGCCTGCCCACCCCGGTGAAATCAACCGGGCCATGCTGGCAAAAATCGAGGTCATGATTGCGCGGATCAAGTGGAGCAATCGCGACATTGCCGATTTCGCCGGACGCTATCTATCCGAGCCCAAACCCAACGTGTTCTTCGACGCGCCGGATGCGCCCCTGTCGCAAGCGGCATTCAACAAGCTGGCCAGCAAACGGGGCGTAGCGCTCAATCCAAAGTCACGCCTGCTGTTTTCCGGTAAACATTTTTTCATGAATGGCGAAGCGTTCCAGCCCGCAATGGATGAAATCGCTTCCCTGCAACAGCTGGGCGATCGACGCCGACTCGCGCCGCCATGGGTAGCGGGATTGCGGGAACGCTTTTATGATTGGTACGAATCGGGCTGGCTGGAGGTCGACTCCCATGAAACTGTTTGAAACCCCTGCTGAGTTTCGCGCTGCATTCGATGACCTGCTGGGCAGCGCCCAGCGTCAGTTGCGGCTGTACGACCACGATCTGGGCCTGCTCGAAATCGACCAGCTGCCGCGCCACAGCCGCTTGCGCGCACTGTGTCTGGCCGGGGGCGGGCACAGGATTGAACTGCTGCTCGATGAAATCCATCATGTTGCGCGCGACTGTCCCCGCCTGATGCAACTGGTGCGCGACTTCGGGCACGTCATCGAAATCCGCCAGGCCGACCCGAATATGCCGCGTCCCGATCAGGCATTCGCATTGGCCGACCGTCACGGCATACTGGTGCGGGCAGACAAGTCAGTCCCACACGGCACGCTCCATCTGGATGACGCGCACTCGGCCATCCGGCTGCATCAGGAATTTGAAGGGATGTGGCAGCGCGCGCAGGCCAGCGTGACGGCTACAACGCTGGGGCTGTAAAGCTTAAAGGGTTCTTAACCAGTCCAGTTCGGGTTCGCTGAATCCGGCCGCGCGGCGCGCTTCCAGGTTGAACGGCGGCCGCAGCGGCGGCGCGTCGTAATCAAGCAAGAGCTGACGAAACATTGCTTCGGGTTCCAGTCCGCGCGCCCGGCACAGCCAGCCAAACCAGTGATTGCCGACGGCAACATGTCCGATCTCTTCGCGTTCGATCAGGGTCAGAATCTCGACCATGCGCGTGTCATGTGCGGCTTTCAGTTTGTCCATGATCAATGGCGTGGCATCGAGTCCGCGCGCCTCCAGCACCCGCGGCACCAGGGCCATACGCACCAGCGGGTCGTGCGCCGTTTTCAGCGCCATGTCCCACAGGCCATTGTGCGCGGGAAAGTCGCCGTAAGCATGGCCGAGCGTGACGAGATGTGCGTTGAGCAAATCGAAATGCGCGGCTTCCTCATCCGCCACCCGCAGCCAGTCCGCGTAATACGCGGGCGGCATGCCGGGAAAACGATGCGCGGCATCGAGGGCCAGGTTGATGGCGTTGAATTCGATATGGGCCAGCGCGTGTATCAGCGCCATGCGTCCGGCCAGGGTGTCGGCACGCCGGCGCGGCACCTGTTGCGGGGAGATCAGCGCGGGTTTGTCCGGCTGCCCCGGCCGGTCGATGGGCGCGCGCGCAATATCGGCCGCAAGATCAATCCGCCCATCCAGCCAGTCCGCCCGCAGGGCATGCACACAGGCCACCTTGCCTGCCGGATCGCGCGTTTGCAGGCAGACAGCCAGGCGCTGCGGCAAGTTGCCTAGCGTCGATCCACCCACCGGATACCCATCAGCGCAACGGCCAGAAAAATCAGCAAGGGCAGGCCGGACACCAGGATGACAGGCCAGTCGTTCAACAGTCCAAGATGGCCAAACAGGCGGCTGAGCAAATGAAAACCCAGGCCCACCAGAATGCCGACAAATATCTTGCTGCTGGCTCCGCCGGCTCGCGGCCCCTGGATCGCAAACGGCATTGCAATCAGCATCATGACCGGTATCACAAACGGGCCGATGAATTTCGACCACAAGGCAAACTCATAGCGTGTGGCCTTCTGGCCATTTTCCTTGAGGTGCGCGACATAACGCCACAAGGTGCGCGCCGACATTTTTTCCGGCGCAACCAGCAGCACGCTGAGGATGTCGGGCGTCAACACCGACTGCCAGTCTTGCCGTTCACGCCGGTCGGCACGAATGCCATCCGCGTCGAACAGGGTCTCCACCACCTGTTGCAGCTCCCACGACTGGCCGTTTTTCCAACGGGCCCGATCGGCCGCGCGAATCCAGTCCAGCCGACCGTCAGCATT
The DNA here is from genome assembly GCA_002256785.1 of Hydrogenophilales bacterium 17-61-9. Lineage (GTDB taxonomy): Bacteria > Pseudomonadota > Gammaproteobacteria > Burkholderiales > Thiobacillaceae > Thiobacillus. Next base: position 13,670 of record NCIF01000018.1, on the reverse strand, counting down.
GAATCCGTAGATCTCGACACCGCGCAGCGTGTTGTCGGGCATCACCTCGCGCACATTGATGAAGGCGCTGCCGTCCTTGACCCATAAACCCGAGCGGAACTGCTGCGCCACCACGGATCGGGTGGCCGACAACTTATATCGCTGCGCAGCCTGTTCGGACCACGGCGCAACGTACTCGCCCAGCACCAGCACCAGCATGGACAACACCACCCCGATCACGGCAAAAATGCCCGCCACCCGCCAGTTCGACAGTCCCGACACGCGCATCACCGCATACTCGGAATTGCCCACCAGACGCGACAGCGCAAACAGCGTGCCGATCAATGCCGCCACCGGCAGGATTTCATAAAGATGGCCGGGAATGTTGAGCAGCACCACGATCACCACCTGCCCCAACCCATAGTTGTTGCGCCCCAGGCTGCCCAGCTCCTGCAGCACATCGAAAAAGGCGAACAGCACCATCAGCGCCAGCAGCACGAACCCCGATGCAACCAGCACTTGTCCGGACAAATAGCGGGCGAGCAGATTCATGTTCGTCTCCAGCTAAAGGCACGCTGCCGGGTACGCAGGTAAAACAGGACGAATACGGCCAGCAGCATCAACAGATGCGATGTCAACATGCCGGCCCAGGGGTTGAGTTTGCTCTGCGCCACCCAAGCCTGGGACAAGGACAACAGATTGTTGTAGATGAAATAAAGCAGCAGCGCGACGATCAGCCCGTAGGAGCGGCGCGCGCGCGTGTTGACGAAGCTCAGCGGAATGGCCATGACAGCGAGAACGATGGCTGAAAGCGGCACCCCTAAACGCCATAGCAATTCGGCGCGCGCCTGCGGCGAGGCATCCTGAACCAGTTCGGAAACGGGTGCCTGGCGCACCCCGGTTTCCTTGCCTCCGGCAGCCACCGGATCCAGCCGCATCCAGTAGCGCTCAAACTGCACGATACGGTAGTCGAGTTGCCCCGGTATGCCTTCATATCGGCGCCCATCCTTGAAAACCAGGTAACGCGAACCATCGGGCATTTCCGTATGGTTGCCTTCCTGTGCAACCACCAGACCCAGTTGCCCGTCGATGCGCGACTGCATGAAGACGTTACGCACGATACCCGTCAACGGATTGAGCGACTCCACATAGTAGACACGCTGCCCCGCGCTGGATTCCGCGAACAGGCCAGGCGCGACCAGCGCGCTTTCGCTGCGGCTGCGCAAGTCTTGCCGGTATTCGGACTTCTTGGTTTGCATCCAGGGGTTGAGCACCAGCGATAGCAACAGGATCACCAGCGAGAAGGGAACGGCGAAAATCAGCACCGGCCGAATCCACTGCGTGAGCGACAAACCGGCGCTAAACCAGACCACCATTTCGCTGTCTCGCCACATGCGCGACAAAGGCAGCAACACGCCGGCAAACAGCGCAATTGTCATCAGAACCGGCAGAAAATACAGCAGCGAGAAGCCGAGGAAAGCAAATACCGCTTCATTTGCAAGCTCGCCGCGTGCCACGTCGCCCAATAGCCGGATGAACAACACCACTAGGGCAATCGCGATCAGCACCGTCAGAACGCCGCCGGTAGCCAGGCCCATCTCGCGAGTCAACGCACGGCGGTAAATCATCTTGAAATCCGGGGATCAAAGTGCGTGCCGAGGGCGGCGTTTTGACAATCAGGCATGCCTGCGCCAATAATCGCCTGAACAGCAAATTGTATTATTTTGAGCACAGACATGGAAAACAAAGACATCGAACTCGAATTTAGCATAAAAAGCGGTGCGCCCGAAAAGCAGCGCACGGCTTGCGTGGTGGTCGGCGTGTTCGAGAGCCGCAAGCTGTCGGCGCCGGCGACCGACATCGATCGCGCCAGCGATGGCTATCTGTCGGAAATCCTGCGCGGCGGCGACATGGAAGGCAAGGCGGGCAGCACGCTGTTGCTGCACAAGGTGCCCAACATTCTGGCGGACCGCATTTTGCTGGTCGGCCTCGGCAAGGAACGCGACTTCCACGAAAAAGCCTACCGCGACGCCATTGCCTGCGCAGTCAAAACCTTGCGCGACACCGGCTCGATGGAAGCGGCCATCACCTTGAGCGAAATCCCGGTCAAAAAGCGCGATGTCGCCTGGAATATCGAACAGGCCGTCATCGCCACGCAGGATGCGCTGTACCGCTTCGATCGCATGAAAAGCAAACCGAGCGAGGCGCGCCGTCCGCTCAAACGCGTGATTTTTGCCGTCTCGCGGCGCGGCGAACTGAAATATGGCGAAGCCGGGCTGGCGCGCGGGCTGGCGATTGCGCATGGCATCAGCCTCGCCAAGGATCTGGGCAACACGCCGTCCAACATCTGCACCCCGGAATACCTGGCCGGTGAAGCGCAAAAGGTCGCGCAAGCGCATGGTTTCGGCTGCGAGATTCTGGATTACGCCGCCTGCGACAAACTCGGCATGGGTTCCTTCCTGTCGGTCGGCAAGGGCAGCGACAAGCCGCCGCACTTCATCGTTCTCAAGCACGAAGGCGGCGCCAAGGGCGACAAACCCGTGGTGCTGGTGGGCAAGGCGGTCACCTTCGACGCCGGCGGCATTTCGCTCAAGCCCGCAGGCGAGATGGATGAGATGAACTACGACATGAGCGGCGGCGGCGCGGTCATTGGCGCCTTCCGCGCCATCGGCGAGCTGGGGCTCAAGCTCAACGTCGTCGGCCTGATTCCGGCCTGCGAAAACATGCCCGACGCCAAGGCCAACAAGCCGGGCGACATCGTCACCTCGATGTCGGGCCAGACCATCGAGATCCTCAACACCGATGCCGAAGGCCGCCTGATTCTGTGTGATGCCCTCACCTATGCCGAACACTTCGATCCCGATGTCGTGATCGATCTGGCAACCCTGACCGGTGCCTGTGTCATTGCACTGGGCGCGCACCCCAGCGCGCTCTACAGCAACCACGACCCGCTGGCCCGCGAAATCGAACACGCCGCCGACCACGCCTGGGATCGCGTCTGGCGGATGCCGCTGTGGGACGACTATCAGGACCAGCTGAAAAGCAGCCTCGCCGACATGGCCAACATTGGCGGCCGCCCCGGCGGCTCCATTACCGCGGCCTGCTTCCTGTGGCGCTTCGCCAAAAAATACCACTGGGCCCACCTCGACATCGCCGGCACCGCCTGGATCGGTGGACGCGAAAAGAAAGGCTCGACCGGCCGGCCCGTTTCCTTGCTGGTGCACTTTCTGTTGAACCGAACCCTCAAGTGACCGAGATCATTTTCTACACCTTTGCCGACAACCCGCTGGACGTTGCCCGGCGCGTTGCCAGCAAGGCGCACGGCCAGGGCAAGCAGGTCATGATTTATGCGCCGGATGCGGCGGTGGCCGACAGCATCGATCGCCTGCTGTGGACAACGCCGGTATTGGGCTTTGTGCCGCATTGCCGTGACGCCGACGCGCTGGCGGCCGAAACCCCTGTTTTGATCGGCGCCAACCCCGATGCCTTGCACACGGCTGACGTCATGATCAATCTGCATCACGCGCACCCCCCCGCCTTCGCCCGCTTCGAACGGCTGGTCGAAATCATCGACCAGACCGATGCCGGACGTGAGCGCGGCCGTGAGCGTTACCGTTTTTATCAGACACGTGGCTATGCACTTCAGTCGCACGACATGCGTAAGCACGCGGGGTAAGAGGCCACTATGAGCGATAGCCCGATTTTGAGCAAAATGGATGCGCTGCTGAAAAAGCATCGTGGTGGCGGGGACAGCCTCCCCCCTGTTCAGCCCGAGCCCGTTGCTGCGCCAGCGACGCCTGCTTCATCCCGGTCCACCCCGCCTGCCAACGCCTGGCTTCCGGTGTTGACCCAGGTGATCGAACGCGGCACGCCTCCAGTCGTGGCGGCCCCCATTGCAGCGCCTGCCGCAGCCCACCTCCCCGAAGCCTCTTCCGACATTCCCACACCAGACCAGCCGTTCAATGCAGCCCCTCAAGCCGCCGCCGCGCAGCTGCTTGATGCGACCCTGGCCGAACAACTCATGAGCGAACTGGGACCCCGTTTATCCGCCGTCATGGAACAACAGGTTGCGTCCGAATTACGCAAGAACCTTGATCAAACCGTGGCCACCCTGCTCAGCCAGCTTGACGTCAATGTGCGCGAAATCGTACGCGACGCGGTGGCAGAAAAGCTCAAGAAGCCGCACGACCCCTCGCTTTAAGCACGCATTTCCAGGCGTTCCTGGAGCAGCCCATTGATATGGGCTGAACTTGTTTCAGGCTTTTTCTGGTCGTACCCAAGGTTTTTTTGGGACGTGTCCCCGGTTTTTTGGGGATAATCCCCCCTTTGCCCGCTCGCCATGGAACTCGCCAAATCCTTCGAACCCGCTGAAATCGAAACGCGCTGGTACGCCCAATGGGAAAGCGCCGGCTACTTTAAAGCAGGGGACAACGCCGAAGCCCCCGCCTACTGCATCATGCTGCCGCCGCCCAACGTCACCGGCACGCTGCACATGGGGCACGCCTTCCAGCACACCTTGATGGACGCCCTCACCCGCTATCACCGCATGACGGGCGACAACACCCTGTGGCAACCGGGCACCGACCATGCCGGCATCGCCACCCAGATCGTGGTGGAACGCCAGCTCGACGCGCAGGGCGTCTCGCGCCACGACCTCGGTCGCGAGAAATTCCTCGAAAAAGTGTGGGACTGGAAAGAGCACTCCGGCTCCAGCATCACCCGCCAGATGCGCCGGCTCGGCACCAGTCCCGACTGGAGCCGCGAGCGCTTCACCATGGACGAAGGCCTGTCTAAAGCCGTCACCGAAGTCTTCGTGCGGCTCTATCGCGAAGGCCTGATCTACCGCGGCAAGCGCCTGGTGAACTGGGACCCGGTGCTGCAAACCGCCGTGTCCGACCTCGAAGTCATCAGCACCGAGGAAGAGGGTTTCATCTGGGAAATCAGCTACGCGCTGGAAGATGGATCCGGCTCCTTGACCGTCGCCACCACCCGCCCGGAAACCCTGCTCGGCGACACCGCCGTCGCGGTACACCCCGAAGACGAGCGCTATCGCCATCTCGTCGGCAAGACCGTACGCCTGCCAATAGCCGAGCGCAGCATCCCGATCATCGCCGACGACTATGTCGACCGCGAATTCGGCACTGGCGTCGTCAAGATCACCCCGGCGCACGATTTCAACGACTGGCAGGTCGGTCAGCGCCACAAGCTGGTAGCGATCAGCGTGCTCACGCTCGACGCCAAAATGAACGACCTCTGCCCCACCGAATACCAGGGACTGGATCGCTACGAAGCACGGCAGAAAATGCTCGATGCCTTGCAGGAAAGCGGCCAACTGGTCTCCGCCAAGCCGCACAAGCTGATGATCCCGCGCGGCGACCGCACCCACGCCGCAATCGAGCCGATGCTCACCGACCAGTGGTTCATGAGCATGGAAGGCATGGCCAGGCAAGGCCTGGAAGCGGTCGATACCGGCGAACTCAAATTCGTGCCGGAAAACTGGACCACCACCTATCGCCAATGGCTGGAAAACATCCAGGACTGGTGTTTGTCGCGGCAACTGTGGTGGGGCCACCGCATCCCGGCCTGGTACGACGCCGACGGCAATTATTACGTGGCCTACGATGAAGCCGAGGCCCGCAAACAGGCCGGCGGGCGTGAACTGACACAAGACGAAGACGTGCTCGACACCTGGTTTTCAAGCGCACTGTGGCCGTTTTCCACCCTCGGCTGGCCCGCGCAAACGCCCGAGCTGGAGCGCTACCTGCCAACCTCGGTGCTGGTCACTGGCTTCGACATCATTTTCTTCTGGGTCGCGCGCATGGTGATGATGTCCAAGCATCTCACCGGCAAGATCCCGTTCCATGAAGTCTATGTAACCGGGCTGGTGCGCGACTCCGAAGGCCAGAAGATGAGCAAGTCCAAGGGCAATGTGCTCGACCCGATCGACCTCATCGACGGCATCGCGGTCGACGCGCTGGTCGCCAAGCGCACCACCGGCCTGATGGACCCCCGCAAAGCGCCCAGCATCGAAAAACGCACCCGCCGCGAATTCCCGGAAGGCATCGCCGCGTTCGGCACCGATGCGCTGCGCTTCACCTTCGCCAGCCTCGCCACCCACGGCCGCGACATCAAGTTCGACCTGCAGCGCGCCGAAGGCTACCGCAACTTCTGCAACAAGCTGTGGAACGCCACCCGCTTTGCGCTGATGAACCTGGAAGGCCACGACTGCGGTCAGGACGCCAGTCAGCCGATGGACTTTTCCGACGCCGACCGCTGGATTGCTTCGCGCTTGCAACAAGCCACCGCAGAAGTGCATGCAGCATTCAAGGCCTACCGCTTCGACCAGGCCGCGCGCGCAGTCTATGAATTCGTGTGGGACGAATACTGCGACTGGTATCTGGAACTCGCCAAGGTGCAACTCAACACCGGCACGCCCGAGCAGCAGCGCGCCACCCGTCGCACCCTGGCCAGCGTGCTCGAAACCACCCTGCGCCTCGCCCACCCCATCATTCCCTTCATCACCGAGGAACTGTGGCAGAAGGTCGCCCCGCTCGCCGGCGTGGCGGGCGACAGCATCATGCTCGCGCCCTACCCGCAGATCGATGAAGCCCAACGCCACCCCGACAGCGTCGCACGCATTCAGACACTGAAAGAACTGGTCAACGCCTGCCGCACCCTGCGCAGCGAAATGAGCCTGTCGCCCGCCCTACGCGTGCCGCTGGTCATCGAAGGCGACGCCGCTATGATCAACGCGCTGGCGCCCTACATCAGCGCACTCGGCAGACTCTCCGACGTCAGCGCCGTCACCACGCTTGCCGACGCCGACGCCCCGGTCGCGCTGGTCGGCGACATGCGGCTGATGATGGTGGTAGAAATCAACAAGGACGAAGAACGCGCCCGCCTCGCCAAAGAAATCGCCCGGATCAAAGGCGAGATGGCCAAAGCGCAAACCAAGTTAGGCAATGCCAGTTTCGTCGACAGAGCCCCGGCTGCGGTTGTGCAACAAGAGCAGGCACGGCTGGCTGACTTTGCGACCATGCTGGAAAAACTGGAAGCCCAGCATGCCCGGCTAGGCTGATTAACCGGTTTAACAGCGCGGTTGAAGCCGCGCTTTTTTGTTGTTCGTTAATGCCATAGCGGCAAGCAAATCCGACTACTCCGCATAAAAAAGCCGGGGTCATATGACCCCGGCTTTTATTCAGCCTAACTGATGCTGAAATTTACATCTTCCAGCCGTACTGGATGCCCAGCGAGTTCTGATACATCTGTATTTTGGTGGAACCACCAAACTGATCAGCACCCGACACGTCATTTTTGAAAGCATGCATGTAGGCCACGGTCACTTCACTGCCCGACGCCAGCGTGTGCGTGAATCCCAGCGTGACATGATCCTCAATCACGGCCGGTGCAAGAATGTTGAAGGTTGTTTCGCCGCAGTTAGTCGTCGTCGCGCACGTCGCGTCACCCTTGATCGGGCTGTTGGTGTGGCTGTAACCGGCCCGGAACGTCATCTTCGGCGAGTGCTTATATTCGACGCCCAGCTTCCACACCTTCGCATCGTCCCAGCCAAAGCCAGGACCATTGTTATCGCCCAATGCGCCCGGTGACGCGACCGGATTAGCGATAGCGTTAATGTCGCTGTAATTGATGCGCTGATAGTCGAGTGCCAGCTTGACGGCTGGCGTGGCCTGCCAGGCGACGCCCATGTTGTAGTTGGACGGAATATCAAAGCTGCCCTGCTCGGCAAACAGACCCGAATACTTATCGAATTCGTCGAATTTCATCTTGGAAGCATACGCCGCACCGATCGTCACGGTCGGCGTAATCTTGCCTAGATAACCCATGCGCACACCGTAGCCGAACGAGTCGTCATAGCCGAGATTGCCACCAGCTGCATTGGCCACGCCAAAAGCCTGCAAGCCTTCAGCCTTGAAACGCTGATAGCCCAGCAGCGGCGAGACGCCGATCGAATGGTTGGGGGCGATTTTGAAAGCCGCCGTCGGCGCAATGACCAATTGCATCAGATCAACACCTAACCGTCCATTACCGCACAACAGGTTATAGGGCGCAGGACCAGGATTTACAAAACCGCAATTTGCGGTACTGGCAGGCTGCCCAGCGGAATAATTGGTATTCATGCCGCCGTTGCCGTAAACGGTTACACCCAATGCCAGATTGGGGTTAATCATTTTATTGTAGCCGAGCTCAGGGATCAGGAAATAGTTGGAATCACTATCAACCGAACCATCAACGAAGCCACTTCCGGAACGGCTTGCTTCGCGCCTCGGGCTGAACAGATCAACACCCAGTTCCAGGCGGTTTCCGGCATATGCCATCGACGCAGGGTTATTGGCGCCGCCGAATGCGTCGTCGGTATTAGTCGTGGAAACGCCAGCCATACCCTTGGCTTTCATGCCATAGCCATGTCCAAAGTAACCATTGGTTGCGTAGGCGCTGCCAGCCAGACCGGCCAGTGCCATGAATGCGAATACACGTGTGAATTTCATTGTTTCTCCTCCGAAGGGCAAAATAACTTCGCTTAAGTCTTTTTATATGACCTGATCGGAAGGCTACGCGAACCCTGGAGCCCAGACAAGCGAGCGCAGGAAAAAAGACCAGCACCAAAAATCCAGTGTGGTACAAATGTCACAATTACATGGTACGTAAATAACAAAAGGGCCGAAATCATTCGGCCCTTTTGCTTGGACTGCGACTGCTTGTATTCAGATAAACAGGCAAATATCAGTCTCACCCGCAAATTCGAAGAAGGTGGCTGCGCCGCCGTATTCGAGTCCGTCGATGAAATCAGAATGATTGAAGCCGAATAGTTCAACCGTCATCTGGCAGGCGAGAAACTTGACTTCAGCTTCCTGACACAGTTCGCGCAGCTCGGGGATGCTGGCCACGCCATTGTTGGCAATGGTCTGCTTCATCAACGCCGTCGCAACACTTTCATAACCGGGGATCACGGCCTGGATGGCATTCGGCATGTTCCAGTTGATGCTTTTGAACCATTTGGGGCCAAACGGCATCTTCATCGGCATGCCGGGGTTGCCGAGAGGACTGACCTTGAGCACGGACAGGTCTTTGCGAACGAGCTGGAGGCCATAGAAGGTGAAGAAAATCTGGGTTTCATAACCCAACGCTGCCGCCGTGGAGGCCAGGATGAACGGGGGATAAGCCCAGTCCAGCGTGCCTTTGGTGGCGATAATGGCCATTTTTTTAGTATCCATGCTCGTTCTCCTTGTTTTGTTAAAAAAACAGCGCCGTGGGCTCCTGGTCAAATAGTCCAAGAGCGGACGGCGCTGGTTTCACTTGCTTGAATTACTTTTTCTTCATGAAAAAAGTAAATTCACCGCCGGCTTCAGCGGTTGATAGCAGTTCGTTGCCGGTCTGCTTGGCAAACGCGGCGAAATCCTTGACCGAACCCGGATCGGTGGACAGGATCTTCAGCACTTGACCACTTTCGACTTCACCCAATGCCTTTTTGGCACGCAAAATGGGGAGGGGACAATTCAGGCCACGAGCATCAAGTTCTTTAGAAAATTCCATACTATTCTCCTTACATTAATGTACTAAAAAAAGCTGCGGTATCATAAACCAGAAGCTTCGCTATTGCAATCGAAAATTCAAGCGCAACTCAGGATGTGTCGGCATTTCTTGACGTGTCTTGACCCTGACGTCAATTCGGCTGGATCAGCGCGTTGCCTGAACGCGCCCAAGCCATGATTCCACCCGCCAGATTGTGCATATTCTCATAACCTTTCGAGGCCATGAACGCGCAGGCCTGAGCGGAGCGTGCACCCGAGCGACAGTAAATCACGACGGGCCTGTCCTGCGGTATATCAGCGGCACGTAAAGGCAACAGATGCAATGGGATATGGATTGCGCCATTAATCACACCCTGTGCCACTTCAGCCTCGGTACGTACATCAATGAGATGCGCACCTTTGGCGGCAAGTTCCTCAACGTAGCTGGGATCGATTTCCTTGAAACCGGATAATCCAAACATAGACGTTACACCCCCGTAATGGATAAATCAGTATCCACTAATATACCCCGAACCGGAGGATTAACCAAGTTCACCTCCGCGCCGCCTTAACAACGCTGGGCGCCGTGATACAGGTTGACCACATGGCGCGCTTCTGCGAAGAACAGCCAGCGCTCGACCGATGCACCGACCAGACCTGCGACGACCGCTACGATAGCCGCCATCTGCCCACCATGCTGATTAAACACCCATACCAGCATCAAGCCCGGCAAAGCAAATCCCAGCACGAAAACCACAACCTTAAGCAGGCCCGCTTTCTGCCGCGCAATCTGAAACCCGAATTCCTGGGTCAGGAAGGTGCCGTGGGTATGGCCCGTGTCCAAAAGCTTGACCTTGGCGCGGGTCAGTCCGGTTGCCGTGTTGATCGTCGGCGACAGGCCCGGGCTGCCAATCCAGAAGTAATAGATGGCTTTCAGCACGGCTGCGATGGACATGATCAGTGCCGACATTGCGATATAGGGCAGCGTGTCGAGACCCGATACCACTGCGCCCAACAGCAGCAGCAGGCTGCCGCTGGCATAACCCAGCGCCAGGTAGTTGGCAGGGACCAACGGGGTGTTCCACTGACGGATGGTTTTCAGGCAAGCGTAGATCATGCCGGTGGAAAACACGGTGATCCAGGCCAGAATAGCGGCCAGGAAACCACTGGTATCACGCAGCCATGTGGGGGCATCGAACCAGACGCTGACCAGATAGATCAGTGCCAGCGGCATGAATATCACGGCAAACACCCCTTCGCGCGACAGCCACGAGGTGCGGAACCGGTTGAAGGCACGCCAGGCATTTTTCGGGTTGGCCAGGTGAAAGGTGGAGGACAGCAGACCGAAAATGATCAAACCCAAGGCGATGAAACCGCCGATGACCAACTCTTCACGACTGAAGCCGCCGCCGAGTTTGAACACATCGGCAATAAACAACAGCGAGAACAAGCCGAAGCCCGCGCCCGATGCGACGGTAAAAAAGATAACTGAGAAAGCGGGATGCATGGTTTTTCCTGATTTATTCCGTCATCGTCATCGCAAGGCTCAAAGAGCCGTGGCGATCCAGAAGTTACCGATTCCGCTGGCGTTCTGGATTGCTTCGCTTCGCTCGCAATGACAAAGGGTAAGTTTTAGCACTATCTTTAACGACGCACCAGCTTGTTGGCAAACTGCTTGATACTTTCCTTCAAGCCACCTTTTGGTTTGGGCCCTATCGGAATCACCGGCTTGCTGCGCGGCGGCAAATACTGGTTGGTCGGGCTGTAATTCAGCTCCGGCATCAGTCCGTATCCGCTACGCTCACGCACCGTGCGCGACACCGCTGAATCGGGGTCGTCGAAATCGCCGAACATGCGGGCATGTGCCGGGCAGGTCAGCACACACGCGGGCTGACGCTCTTCGACTGGCAGCGCCTGATCGTAAATCCGGTCGACGCACAGCGTGCATTTTTTCATCGTGCCGCTGGAACGGTCGAGCTCGCGTGCGCCGTAGGGGCAGGCCCACGAACAGTAGTTACAGCCCATGCACTTGTCCTGATCAATCAGCACAATGCCGTCTTCCGGGCGCTTGTACGACGCACCGGTCGGACACACGGTGACGCACGCAGCGTCTTCGCAGTGCATGCAAGACATCGGGAAATTGACTGTCTTGTTGTTCGGATACTCGTCCATTTCGTAGCTACGAATCCGGTTGAACCACACGCCCGACGGCTCAGCGCCATAGGGCTGATAGTCGGTCAAGGGGCCGATGGTGCCGGAAGCGTTCCATTCCTTGCAGGCGATGGCGCAGGCATGGCAGCCCACGCATACGTCGAGGTCGACGACTAGTCCAAGTCTCATAGTTTTACTCGCTTAATTTTTTAGGTGCTGCCTGGTTCTGCTATTCAGTTTTTTTCGTGGTCGCGTGTGTCGTAACGCAACACCTCCGGGCGTTCGTATGTGTCGCCCGGCAGTTTTTTCAGCGCATCGAACTGCGGCCATGAACCGGTTTCACCCGGTGCGGCTTTTGTGATCTTCACACGCAGATCGAACCATGCAGCCTGACCCGTCACCGGATCGGAGTTGGTAACGCGCCGCTCGCCGGCTTTTTCCGGCAGCAACTCGGAAATCAGGTGGTTGAGCAGGAAACCCTTGGTCGCTTCGGAGGCGTTGTCTTTCAGGCCCCAGGCGCCCTTCTGCTTGCCGATGGCGTTCCAGGTCCAGATGGTGTTTTCCTGGGTGCCTTCCATGGTCTTGACCTGGCAGCGGATCTTGCCGTTGTGCGACTCGACCCAGATCCAGTCGAAGTCCTTGATGTCCATTTCGGCCGCCTTGCGCGCGTTCATGTACATGTAGTTCTGCGCCATGATCTGGCGCAGCCACACGTTCTGCGAATCCCACGAGTGGTACATGAACATCGGGCGCTGGGTCAGCGCGAAGAACGGATACTCGTCCTTGTCGACGCGCTGCTGTTCGAGCGGCTCGTACCACATCGGCAGCGGATCGAAGTACTTCACCAGGCGCTCGCGGTCGACCTGGTTGTTGGGCTGCGGACCGTCGTACAGGCCCTGCCCGGCGAGGCGGAACTTCTGCAGCGGCTCGGAGTAGAACTGCATGATGATGGGCTCGACCTTGCCGACGAAGCCGACGTCCGCCGCCACGTCGAGGTAATCCTTGTTGGCGAAGCGCATGTACTTCTGGTTATCGGGCCAGTGGTGCGCGAAGAAGCTCTGGTTCTCGATGTACTTTTCCCACTGCTTCGGGTTGGGCTCGCCCTTCAGCGATTTCGTGCCGTCCTTGCCGCGCCAGCCGGCGAGGAAGCCGATGCCGGGCGAACGCTCGTAGTTGACGATGAAGTCGGTATAGCCGGTGAACTTGCGGCTGCCGTCGGGCTGGGTGAAGGCGGGAAATTTCAGACGCGAGGCCAGCTCGACCATCACGTCCTGCCACGGCCGCACATCGCGGTCGGGCTTGATCAGCGGATGGCGGATCGCGTCGGCGGCGGCATCCGGCTCGGAAATCGGACGATCCAGCATCGAGATCGTGTCGTAGCGCTCGAGGTAGGTCGTATCCGGCAGAATCAGGTCGGCGAAGTTGGTCGTCTCCGAATGGAAGGCGTCGATCACCACCAGGAACGGAATCTTGTACTGGCCCGGCTCGTCGGGGTCCTTGGCGCGCAGCATGTCCTGGACGTTGGCCGTGTTCATGGTGGAGTTCCACGCCATGTTGGCCATGAACAGCATCAGCGTGTCGATCGCGTAGGGGTCGTGGTTGACCGCATTGGTGATCACCATGTGCATCATGCCGTGCGAGGCGATCGGCACTTCCCACGAATAGGCCTTGTCGATGCGCAGCGGGTTGCCGAACTCGTCGATCACCAGGTCTTCCGGACGCGTCGGGAAGCCCAGCGGCGGACGCGACAGCGGGGTGTTCGGCGCGTTGATGATGTCGATGTTGTTTTCCGGCAGCTGGTGCGGCGGAATCGGCTTCGGATACGGCGCGCGGGCGCGGAAGTTGCCCGGCGAATCGAGCGCGCCCAGGAGCATCTGGATCATGTGGATCGCGCGGCAGGAATGAAAGCCGTTGGAGTGCGCCGCGATGCCGCGCATCGCGTACATCGCCACCGGGCGGCCGACCACCTTGTCGTGCTTGCGGCCCCACACGTCGGTCCATTCGATCGGC
>NCIF01000191.1 GCA_002256785.1 Hydrogenophilales bacterium 17-61-9 | reverse complement strand
CTTCTACAAGGACGCCAGCGGCAAGCTGCAAAAGATGCAGGGCGCGCCCTCGGGCGAGATGCTGGCCAAGATTCTCGGCCCGCGCTGAGCCTGACAGGTGATGTAGCACGATTACAGTGAAGACGACTTCTTCGACGTGATTGACTGACCCTTTCGGGTCGTGTTCTGCCGTCCGAACTGAGAAAAGCGGACGTTCAGCAGCGAGGGGGGAGCCAACGACCGGTCTTGCGAGTACAGCGGACGCGGTCAATCAAAAGGCCATCGTCGCCTTTGGCTGACGACCTGCCTGACTGCCAGGATTGTCGACCGTCGCATCCTCAGCCTGAGCCGCCATACAGCCTAGGTCGCCAACTTGGTGTAAGCGGCAGCTTTGGGGCAATGTCGGCAAAGATCGCCCCAGTTTTGCAGTCACCTATTCTATTGGTCGCTTGCCTAGCTCAACCGTAAACCGGGAAACGTTTTGTTAGCGTGGCTACCTGTTCGCGCACGCGGGCGATGTTGGCCTCGTCATGCGGATTGTCCAGTACGTCGGCGATCAGGTGGCCGACTTGGCACGCTTCCTCTCCCAGGAAGCCGCGCGTGGTCATGGCCGGGGAACCGAGGCGGATGCCTGAAGTCACGAAAGGCTTTTCTGGATCATTGGGAATGGCGTTCTTGTTGACTGTGATGTGCGCGTCGCCGAGTATCTTTTCGGCTTCTTTGCCGGTGATCTTCTTGGCGCGCAGGTCCACCAACATCACGTGGCTTTCGGTGCGGCCCGAGACGATGCGCAGACCGCGCGCGATCAGCGTCTCGGCCAGTACGACAGCGTTTTTCACCACTTGCTGCTGATAGGTCTTGAACTCGGGGGCCAGCGCCTCCTTGAAGGCAATCGCCTTGCCAGCGATCACGTGCATCAGCGGACCGCCCTGGATGCCGGGGAAGATGGCCGAATTTACTGCTTTCTCGTGCTCGGCCTTCATCAGAATGACGCCGCCGCGCGGACCGCGCAGGCTCTTGTGGGTGGTCGTCGTCACGAAGTCGGCGTGCGGCACCGGGTTCGGATAGACCCCGGCGGCAATCAGCCCGGCGTAGTGGGCCATGTCGACCATGAACCAGGCACCGATGGATTTAGCGACACGGGCGATGCGCTCGAAATTGATGCGCAGTGCGAAGGCGGAGGCGCCGGCGATGATCAGCTTGGGCCGTTTTTCGAGAGCCAGTCTTTCGAGGGCTTCGTAGTCGATGTCTTCCTGGGCGTTGAGGCCGTAGCTGACCACGTTGAACCACTTGCCGCTCATATTGAGCGCCATGCCGTGGGTCAGGTGGCCGCCCTCGGCCAGGCTCATGCCCATGATGGTGTCTCCCGGTTTGAGCATGGCGAAGAACACGCCCTGGTTAGCCTGAGAGCCCGAGTTGGGCTGCACATTGGCGGCCTCGGCACCGAACAGTTGCTTGACGCGGTCGATGGCGATCCGCTCGACTATATCGACATATTCGCAGCCGCCGTAGTAACGCTTGCCTGGGTAACCCTCGGCATATTTGTTGGTCAGTTGCGACCCCTGGACGGCCATCACGGCCGGCGAGGTGTAATTCTCCGAAGCGATCAATTCGATGTGGTCTTCCTGACGCTGATTTTCTTTCTCAATGGCAGCAAAGATCTCGGGGTCGATCCGCTCCACCGTATAGCGGTTGCGTTCAAACATGCTTGTCCTTGTAGAAAAATCAATCCCGAGACGAGCTCGGGATGTTTGGATGAAAACACCGTGCGCGGCGTCAAGCGCAGTACGCCACGCATGGCGGATAGCTCAGCTTCAGACAGCGGTGGCGCGCAGGGCCTTGGCCGCCGCGACCATGTTGGTCAGTGCAGGAATGACCTCCAGCCACTGGCGGGTCTTCAGGCCGCAGTCCGGATTCACCCACAGACGCTCGGCCGGTATACGTTCGGCGGCCTTCCTCATCAGTTGTACGATATGCTCCTGCGTCGGGATATTCGGCGAGTGGATGTCGTAGACGCCGGGACCGATCTCGTTGGGGTACTTGAAATCGTCGAAAACATCGAGCAATTCCATGTCTGAGCGCGAGGTTTCGATGGTGATTACATCTGCGTCCATGTCGGCGATGGAGGCAATGATGTCGTTGAACTCCGAGTAGCACATGTGGGTATGGATCTGGGTTTCATCCTGTACGCCGTTGGCGGTAATGCGGAAGGACTCCACAGCCCAGTCCAAGTAGCGCTGCCACTGTGACTTGCGCAGGGGCAAACCTTCGCGCAGGGCGGCCTCGTCGATCTGGATGACTCGCACACCGGCCTTCTCCAGGTCCAGCACTTCCTCGCGGATTGCCAGTGCCAGTTGGTAGCAGGACACCGAACGCGGCTGATCGTCGCGGACGAAAGACCAGTTCAGGATGGTGACTGGACCGGTCAACATGCCCTTCATCGGCTTGTTAGTCAGCGACTGGGCGTATTGGATCCACTCCACGGTCATCGCCTTCGGGCGGCTGATGTCGCCGAACAGGATGGGCGGCTTGACGCAACGCGAGCCGTAGGACTGTACCCAGCCGAACTGGCTGAAGGCGTAGCCGTCGAGTTGTTCGCCGAAGTATTCGACCATGTCGTTGCGCTCGGCTTCGCCGTGCACCAGCACATCTAGCCCCAGGGCTTCCTGCTCGCGCACACTGAGGGCGATCTCTGCCTGCATGGCGGTCTTGTAGCCGGCTTCGTCCAGTTCGCCGGTCTTGAACTGGCTGCGTGCCTGGCGGATTTCCGCAGTTTGCGGGAAGGAGCCGATGGTCGTGGTCGGGTAGGCAGGCAGGTTCAGCAGCGCGGCTTGCTTCCTGGCGCGTACCGGATAGGGATTCTTGCGCTGGCCCAGCGCCGGGTTGATGCTGGCAATGGCCGCCTTGACCGCCGGGTTGGTCACGTGCGACGAAGTGCGGCGGGCGGTGATGGCGGCGTGATTGGCGGCCAGTTCGGCTGCCACTGCTGCACGCCCCTGATTCAGGGCTTTGGCCAGTACCTTCAACTCGTCCAGCTTCTGCAAGGCGTAAGCGAGCCAGGACTTGATCTCGGCGTCCAGCTTTTGCTCGCTGGCGAGGTCTACTGGCACATGCAGCAGCGAGCAGGACGGCGCGATCCACAGACGATCACCCAGCCGTTCGGCGAGCGGCTCCAACCAATCGAGCGTGGCGCCGAGGTCGGTCTTCCAGATATTGCGGCCATTGATCACGCCCAGCGACAGCACCTTGTGCGACGGCAGCAGGTTGAGCAGCGGCTGGATTTCATCGCGGGCGTTGATGGTATCGAGATGCAAACCGGCGACAGGGAGATTGCAGGCAAGATGTAGGTTCTCCTGCAAGGTGCCGAAATAGGTCGCCAGCAGCAACTTGACGCGACTGCTCTTGAGGTGGTGGTAAGCCAGGTTCAGTGCATGTTGCCAGTCGGCATTCAGTTCGGTGACCAGCACCGGCTCATCGATCTGCACCCATTCGACCCCTTGTGCGGCCAGTTGCTCCAGCAGTTCGCCGTAGACGGGCAGCAAACGTTCCAACAGGCCCAGCTTGTCGGAGTTGTCCTTGGCTTTGCCCAGCCACAAGTAGGTG
>NCIF01000190.1 GCA_002256785.1 Hydrogenophilales bacterium 17-61-9 | reverse complement strand
CAGGAAGGCGTCGAGCGCGCCTACCAGTCCTGGCTGGTCGGCCGCGAAGGCGAACGCCAGATCGTGCGCGACCGCCGCGGCAACATCATCCGCGACCTGGCGCCGATCAAGACGGCGCAAATGGGTGGCAACCTCGCCCTGTCGCTTGATCTCAAGATCCAGTATCTGGCGCACCGCGAACTCGCCGCCGCAATCAAGCTGAACAAGGCCAAGGGCGGCAGCGTGGTGGTGCTCGACGCCAAGACCGGCGAGATTCTCGCGCTGGCCAACCAGCCAAATTTCAACCCCAACAACCGCCACAACTACAAGCCCGAGCCGATGCGCAACCGCGCGGTGATCGACACCTTCGAGCCGGGTTCAACGGTGAAGCCATTTGTCGCCGCTGCGGTGCTGGAGCGCGGCCTGTTCCATCCCGACAGCGTGCTCGACACGCCGCAAACCTGGCGTGTGGGCAACAAGCTGGTGCGCGACGAACACCCGCATCCGCGCATGACCGTGAGCGAGATCATCCAGAAATCGAGCAACGTCGGCGCCGTGAAAATGGCCATGTCACTGACCCCGCAGCAGTTCTGGGAAGTCCTGCACCGTTCCGGCTTCGGCGAAAAGCCCGGCTCGGGTTTCCCCGGCGAGTCGTCGGGACGCCTGCGCGACCCCGCCACCTGGCGCCCCATCGAACATGCCACCATGGCCTATGGCTACGGCCTGTCGGTCAGTCTGCTGCAGCTGACGCGCGCCTACATGGCGTTTGCCAATGACGGCGAGGTGATGCCGCTGTCCTTCCTCAAGCGCGAGCCGCAAGAAGTGGTCGGCGAACGCGTGTTTTCCCCCAGCGTGGCGCGCGAGGTGCGCGCCATGATGGAAACCGTGACGCAAGAAGGCGGCACCGGTACCCGCACCCGCGTGCCGGGCTACCGCGTGGCGGGCAAGACCGGCACCGCGCACAAACTGGTCAACGGCCGCTACGCCGCCGACCGCTATCTGGCCTCGTTCATCGGCATGGCGCCGGCCTCCAATCCGCGCCTCATCATCGGCGTGGTGATCGACGAGCCTACCGGCGGCGCGTACTACGGCGGCAGCGTAGCAGGCCCCGTGTTTGCCCAGGTGATGGCGGCCAGCCTGCGCCAGCTCGCCCTGCCGCCCGATGCACCGGAAACAGCGACCCAGATGACGCACAACTCATTGCCGCTGCCGATGGCTGCGGGCAAGGGGGTCTGATGCCCGGAGCGCACCGCAAGCCCACGCCCGCCGCACCGCTCCCGCACGAGTCGGTGACGCATATCCTGAAGCGCCTCGGCATCGCGCCGGCCGAACTCGTCAACGATAGCCGCCGCGCCCAGCCCGGCGTGGTGTTCGCGGCGTATCCCGGCGAATCGCGCGATGGCCGCGACTTCATCCCGCAGGCGGTCGCACAGCGCGTCGATGGCGTGCTGTGGGAAGCCGACCATTTTCAGTGGGACCCCGCCCTGCCGACGCCCAACGCCGGCGTGCCCGATCTCAAGACCCGCATCGGCGAGATCGCCGCGCATGTCTATGGCGAGCCGTCGCGTGCGCTACACATGGTCGGCATCACCGGCACCAACGGCAAGACTTCAGTGGCGCATTGGCTGGCGCAGGCCATGGCCCAGCTCGATCGCAAAACCGCCATCGTCGGCACCGCCGGCAACGGATTCCCGGGCGCGCTGACGCCGGCGCTCAACACCACGCCCGATGCCATCGAGCTGCAGCAGCGGCTGGCGTACTACCGCCAGCAGGGCGCGTCTGCCTGCGCAATGGAAGTGTCGTCGCACGGCCTGGTGCAGGGACGCGTCAACGGCACGTCATTCAATGTCGCGGTGCTGACCAACCTGTCGCGCGACCATCTCGACTATCACGGCGACATGGACAGCTATGCCGCCGCCAAGGCGCAGCTGTTCAACTGGCCGGGGCTGGACACGGTGGTGCTCAATCTGGATGACGCGTTCGGGCAGCGCCTCGAACAATCCCTGCGCGCCGTCCGGGTGGCGGGTTACGGCTTCCAGCGCGGCGCGGTGGTCGGCGAAAACCTGCGCCTGTCGCAAAACGGCCTGCAGCTGCGCGTGCGCACCGACTGGGGTGACGCCGATCTGGCCGCGCCGCTTCTGGGCCGCTTCAACGCCGCCAACCTGCTAGCCGTGCTGACCACCCTGCTGGTGTCCGACGTCAAACTGGACGCCGCCTGCCAGGCGCTGGCCCACATCCAGCCGCCGCCGGGACGCATGCAGATGCTGGGCGGTGACGCGCATCCGCTGGTCGTTGTCGACTACGCGCACACGCCGGACGCGCTGGAAAAGGTTCTGGCGACACTGCGCGAAATCGTCAGCGGCGGCCGCCTGATCTGCGTCTTCGGCTGCGGCGGCAACCGCGACAGCGGCAAGCGTCCGCTGATGGGGCGCGCGGCGGCCGAAGGCGCGGACGCGGTCTGGATCACCAGCGACAACCCGCGCAACGAAGATCCGCGCCACATCATCGATGCCATTCTGGCGGGCGTCAGCGGCGCCAAGCTCAATGATTCGGCGCATGTCGAACCCGATCGCGCCCGCGCGATTTTCGAGGCCATCGGCGGCGCACATCAGGGCGACGTCGTGCTGATCGCCGGCAAAGGCCACGAGGACTACCAGGAAATCGCCGGCGAACGGCTGCCGTTTTCGGACGTGCGGGTCGCCAGAAAAGCATTAGAGGCGTGGACATGATGCGTTTATCCGACGCAGCCGCCATGCTCGGCGTGCCCTTCAGCGGCGCCGATGCCGAGGTGCTGCGCATTGCCACCGACAGCCGCACGATCCAGCCGGGCGACCTGTTTTTCGCCCTGCGCGGCGACAAGTTCAACGGCGGCACGTATGCCGCGCGGGCGCTGCAACAAGGCGCTGTCGGCGTCGTGCTTGACACCAAACAGGCGCCCGAGATCACTCATGCCATCCGCGTCGACGACACCCGTCTCGCGCTCGGCACGCTCGCGACTGCCTGGCGCCAGCGCTTCAGCCTGCCCGTTATCGGCATCACCGGCAGCAACGGCAAGACCACGGTGAAGGAAATGCTGGCCGCCATCCTGCGCATCGAAGCCGCTGCGGACGACGCCGTGCTCGCCACCGAAGGCAACCTGAACAACGACATCGGCCTGCCGCTGATGATGCTGCGCCTGCGCGACACCCATCGCTACGCCGTGCTGGAAATGGGCATGAACCACGCCGGCGAGATCGACTACCTGACCCGCCTGGCACGGCCCGCTATTGCCGTGGTCATCAATGCGCTGACGGCGCATATCGGGTTTCTCGGCTCGGTGGAAAACATCGCGCGCGCCAAGGGCGAGATATTCAACGGGCTCGCCGAGACGGGCATCGCGATCTTCAACGCCGACGATGCCCACGCCCACTTGTGGCGCGAGCAGAACGCGCGGCGGCCGATCATCGACTTCGGCCTCGATCCGTCGGCCAAGGTGCACGCGACCTTCACGCCCACCGCATTCGGCTCGACGCTCAGCGCCACCCTGCCGAGCGGCCGCTGCGAGATCGCGCTGCAGGTGCCCGGCCTCCACAACGTGATGAACGCGCTCGCCGCCGCCGCCACGGCCTGCGCACTCGACGTCGGCCACCG
>NCIF01000017.1 GCA_002256785.1 Hydrogenophilales bacterium 17-61-9 | reverse complement strand
AAAACTTGGGAAAACGGGTAGTTTAGCGGTAACTAATATGACTGCCAAGCCCGTGCTCAATCGCGCCCAATTCCATACCTCGGTCGCCCAGCTGCGCGATTTGCCCTACAGCCGCGCCGAAGTTGCGTTTGCCGGGCGATCCAACGCCGGAAAATCGAGCGCAATCAATTTGCTGACCCGCATCAATCGGTTAGCTTATACCTCCAAAACGCCTGGCCGAACGCAATTAATCAATTTTTTCGAGCTGGATGCCGACACCTATCTGGTCGATCTGCCGGGCTATGGGTATGCGAAAGTGCCCCCGGCCGTGAAGGCCAAATGGGAAAACCTGCTGTCGCGCTATCTGCAGGAACGCGAGGCGCTGGTCGGGATGGTGCTGATCATGGACGCGCGCCATCCGTTGACCCCGCTGGATAAACAGATGCTCGCCTGGTTTACCCCCACCGGCAAGCCGGTGCATATCCTGCTGTCCAAGGCCGACAAGCTGTCCAATAGCGAGAAAGTGCTGACGCTGCGCCGGGTCCGGCAGGAACTCGCGGCGCTGGATGGCGTTACCGTGCAGTTGTTTTCCAGCCTGTCCCGCCTGGGCGCTGAAGATGCGGCGGCCCTGATCGAAGGTTGGTTATTGAAGGCGCAACAAGGCGATCCACAGCCGGCCGAGTGATTTCCGTCGATTGTTTTTATGCGGGGCGAGCGCACAAAAAAGCCCCGACCAAGGGAGGGGCCGGGGCTGAAAATGCCTTAAGGGGATTAAGGCATCCCGCTCAGGGAGGAGAAGCGGGAAGACGATACAAGATCGTCTTACACCATTGAGCGGTGAGGTTAGTGAATAGTTCCACACCACTTTGAAAATTCTTGGGAGACGTTCGTGAACCTGCCATTGAGTCATTTTCCGGCAAGCCGGATGCGGCGTATGCGCCGCGATGATTTCTCGCGCCGCCTGATGTGTGAGCACACACTTACGGCAAATGATCTGATTTACCCCGTGTTTGTTCTGGATGGCCGGAACAAGCGCGAGTCGGTGGCGTCGATGCCCGGGGTCGAGCGGCTGTCGGTCGATTTGTTGCTGCCGGTGGCGGAGGAGTGCGTGCAACTGGGCATCCCCGCGCTGGCCTTGTTCCCGGTCATCGAGGCCGGTCTGAAAACCCTGGGCGCGGAAGAGGCGCTCAATCCCGATGGCCTGGTGCCCCGCACCGTGGCCGCGCTGAAAGCACGCTTTCCCGAACTGGGCATCATTACCGACGTGGCGCTGGACCCCTATACCAGCCATGGTCAGGATGGCTTGGTCGACGCCAGCGGCTATGTGATGAACGACGAGACGGTCGCCGTGCTGGCGCGGCAGGCTGTGGTGCATGCCCAGGCGGGCGCCGACGTCGTTGCGCCGTCCGACATGATGGACGGTCGCGTGGCTGCCCTGCGCGCCGCGCTCGAAGGCGCAGGCCACATCCATACCCGGATTTTGGCCTATGCTGCCAAATACGCTTCCAGCTTCTACGGCCCGTTCCGCGATGCCGTTGGCTCCGCGGCCAATCTGGGCAAAGGCAACAAGCACACCTACCAGATGGACCCGGCCAACAGCGATGAAGCCTTGTGGGAAGTCGGGATGGATCTGCAGGAGGGGGCTGACATGGTCATGATCAAGCCGGGCATGTCCTATCTGGATGTGATCCGCCGGGTCAAGGATGCATATGGCGCTCCCACTTACGCCTATCAAGTCAGCGGTGAGTATGCCATGCTGAAAGCCGCAGCCCAGAATGGCTGGCTGGACGAGCGTGCCTGTGTGCTGGAATCCCTGCTTGCCTTCAAACGCGCGGGCGCGGATGGCGTTTTGACTTACTTCGCACGCGATGCGGCGCGATATCTTGGCAAGGCGGAATCTTAGGCGCTGTCGTCATAACGCGGTGCTCTGGCGCGCAGGTCAATTCAGGGCCCGCACTTGGGTCAGGCGGAGCCGGCGCGGTCTGCCATCCGCCTGCAGCCGCTTCATGCTACGCAGGTCGGTGGCGGGATAAACAACCAGATCAACCGGGGCGCGGGGGTCATTGATGATGAAGCGCGGGTAGACCTTCCCGGGGGCGTCGCTCATTCTGTATTCGGCGGTCTGATAGGGTATTTTCAGGCGCATCAACAGGAATTCAACTTCTTTCTGCTCATCGGTGAAGAGTTGCAGGTTGATCTCGGTGTGTCTGCCCGCAGTCCCGTTGAGTACCGGGCCGGTCAGGTGAGGGTCGAAATCCGCCAGTTGTTCCATGTATTCAATGGCGGCCTGGCGCAGCAACGCCACCTGCGCGCGCGTTTCATCCGCCCGATAGAGCGCCTGGTAGCTTCGCAGCGCCTCGTCGATCTGCTGATTGTCGGGCAGGTTGTCGCTGTCGGGCGCGCCTAATTGACGCGCAGCCTTGCGTTTGGCGCTGCCGTAATCCAGGCTTCCGTCTTCTGCCAGTATGCGCGCCGCAGCATGTGCAATGCGGCGCCGCATGTCCTGGTTTTTCATATGGGCGTGCCGACTGTAACCGGCGCTTTGGCCGGCGTGCCCGGCGACGCGGGTTTTGCCGGGATGGCAGGTTCGGCAGCATGCCCGGGTGCTGCAAAACTGTCGGATTCGGTGTCCCAGTCCACGCCTGTCGCATCGGGGGGCGGGAATTCCTGATAAAAATATTCCGTCATGCCGGGGGAGGTGCCCAGCACCGCGTCAAGCAGCGACGCGGATGCACGTGCGCCCGTGGCGGGATCGATTTGCGCCGGGATGATGCCGCCGGGCATGGGCCAGCCTTTTTGCGGAACGCCCTTGAGCGCGGCTCCCATGAAGTTGAGCCATATCGGCAGGGCCGACTGGGCGCCCGTTTCGCTACGGCCCAGCGAGCGCGGCTGGTCGTAACCCATCCAGGCAATCGCCACCAGGTCGGGACTAAAGCCCGCGAACCAGGTGTCGCGCGCATCATTGGTGGTGCCTGTTTTGCCGGCAATGTCGCTGCGACCCAGCTGGTTTGCGCGGGCGGCGGTGCCATGGCGGACCACATCCTGCATCATGTTGGTCATGATCCAGGCGTTGCGCGGATCGATCACCCGCGGGGCGCTGCCCCCCGCTTTATGCGGGCTGGATTGCATCAGCAGGCGCCCATCCTTGTCATACACTTTGTCGATGAGATGAGGGTTGACGCTGAAACCGCCGTTGGCGAATACCCCATAAGCCGCGGCCATCTGCAGCGGGGTGACGCTGCCCGCGCCCAGTGCCATGGTCAGGTAAGGCGGGTGACGCGCCGGATCAAAACCAAACCGGCGGATATAGTCGCGTGCGTAATGCGGCCCGATGGCTTGCAAAATACGCACAGAAACCAGGTTAAGTGACTTGGTCAGCGCTGCGCGGATGCGCACCGGCTCACCGGTGCTGCTGTCGTAGTTTTTGGGTTCCCAGGCGGTGCCGCCGGCTTCTTCGGCTGTGAGCGAGATGGGTGCGTTGTCGATCATCGACGCAGGCGTCAGGCCTTTTTCCAGCGCGGCCGAATAGATGAACGGCTTGAAGCTTGAGCCCGGTTGACGCCAAGCCTGGGTCGCACGGTTGAATTTATTGCGGTTGAAATCGAATCCGCCGACCAGTGCCGTGATGGCGCCGTCTTCGGGATTCACCGCAACCAGCGCCGCTTCCACTTCCGGTAGCTGTGCCAGCCGCCATTGCGATTTGCTGCCGGCTGATTGCACACGCACCACGGCGCCCGGCTCAAGCCGGCGCCCTTTCTTGCCGGCAGCCCAGCTCGCGATCCACTTGAGCGAGTTGCCTGTAATTTCAACCACTGTTCCGTCTTGCAGTTGCGCGCGGATTTGTTTGGGCGTGGCGCCAAGGACGACGGCTGGCAACAAATCGCTGACAGGGGCAATGTCATCCAGCAGGTCAACGATGGCCGCGTCTCGTGCGGACTTGTCGGCAGGCAGGCTGATCTGTTTTTCCGGCCCGCGATAACCATGGCGCAGATCGTAATCGGCGATTCCCTGCCACACTGCCCGGTTGGCGGAGTCCTGTTGCGCCCGCTTCAATGTGGTTACAGCCTTGATGCCCGTGCTGTAAATGGATTCGCCATACTTTTCGAACAGGGTTTGGCGCACCATTTCGGCCGCGTAGTCGGCGGCCACATCCGTTTGCTGACGTGTCTGGCGGATGACCAGTTTTTGTTTGATCGCGGCCTGCCAGGTTGGCTGGTCAATAAACTTCAGCGTGTGCATGCGTTTGAGCACGTATTCCTGGCGCGATTTCGCGCGCGGAAAGTTAACCACCGGGTTGTAGCGTGACGGCGCCTTGGGCAGGCCCGCCAGCATGGCGAACTCGGCCAGCGACAAGTCGCGCATGGTTTTTCCGAAGTAAGCGCGCGCGGCGGCTTCAAAACCGTAAGCGCGTTGCCCGAGATAGATCTGGTTGATGTAGAGCTCGAGGATCTTGTCCTTCGACAAATTGTGTTCGATTTTCATCGCCAGCATGGCTTCGGACAGCTTGCGGGTCAGGGTCTTCTCGTTCGACAGAAAGAAATTGCGCGCAACCTGCATGGTGATGGTCGATGCGCCTTCCTTGGCGCCGCCGGATAGCAGGTTCGATGCGGCTGCACGCAACACGCCCAGCGTATCCACGCCGCCGTGGGAATAGAAGCGTTCATCCTCGGCCGCGATGATGGCCTGCTTCATGTAGTCGGGCACCTTGTCGATGGTGATGAAGGCGCGGCGCTCCTCACCGAATTCGCCGATCAAGGCGCCATCCGAGGTGTATACCCGCAGCGGGAGCTTGGGTTTGTAATCGGTCAGCGCCTCAAGCGGCGGAAGATTGGGATAAATCAGCGCGGCAGCCAATCCTGCCAGTGCCGTACCTACCACGCCCAGGCTGACAACCAGGGCGATTGCGTAATGCCACCATTTCGAAAACATCTGCTTCCTTATTGCCGAGATGGTAGAAATCCCCGGAAAACGTGCACCGGTTTAACCGGTTCCGTCTGGAGATGCGCAGCGGACCCATCTCAATAACCCGCTGTTTACATTGTTTTTTAACGAAACTTAAGCGCATTGCCTGCCGTGTGCTGCAAGGCCAGCTGCCATCCTGCCTCAAACGCCATAAAACCGAAATGAAAAAGTGCGCCTAAAGTTTCTGCCGATTATAGGCGTTAGTGGTGTTGGAAATTGGACACATGTGTTCATCTCTTGCAGTGCGATGAGAAAAAAACTGTTAAAAACCGTGTGTTGTTGCTAGCATCTAAAAAGAATACCAAGAAACAGCGCCAACTCACCGAAGCGTAAAGGAAAACTCTTGCATCTGAATATCAACTTGGATTGGCTGTCTGCCAAAGGTTTGCCGATCATCGGACTCGACATCAGCACGACTGCGGTCAAGCTGGTGGAGTTGTCCGATGCCGGTAAAGGGATGCTGCGAATCGAGCGCTATATCATCGAGCCCTTGCCTAAGGATGCGGTTATGGATGGCAATATCGCGAACCTCGATCAGGTGGCCGACACGCTGCGCACCGCCTGGAAAAACCTGGGCACGCGCATCAAGAACGTTGCGCTTGCGCTGCCATCGTCCGCGGTGATCACCAAGAAAATATTGGCGCCCGCCAGCCTGAAGGGGCTGGACCTGGAAAACCAGGTCGAAGCCGAGGCCAATCAGGTGATTCCTTTCTCGCTGGATGAGGTGAATCTGGATTTCCAGGTGCTCGGCGCTTCGCCCGGCAGTCCGGACGACGTGCAAATACTGCTCGCCGCCGCGCGCAAGGAAAAAGTCGAAGATCGCGTGGCCGTGGCTGAGGCGGCTGGACTGACAGCCCTCATCATGGACGTCGAGTCCTTTGCTTCGCAGACGGCTTACGAGCAAATATCCCACCTGCTTGCGGGCGGCGGCGCCGGCCAGACCGTAGCGATCGTCGATGTCGGTGCGCAGAACATGCACATCAACATTCTTCATGACAACGAATCGGTCTACCTGCGTGAACACGGCTTTGGCGGCAACCAGCTCAACAATGAAATTTCGCGTCGTTATGGCATGACCAGCGAGGAGGCTGAAAATGCCAAGCGCAAGGGTACGCTGCCTGAAAGTTATGACGTCGAGGTTCTGCAGCCCTACGGCGAGACCCTGGCGATGGAGATCGGCCGGGCACTGCAACTTTTTACGACATCCACGCAATACCGCAAGGTCGATCAGGTTTTGCTGGCAGGCGGCGGCGCCATGATCCCGGGCATAGACGAAGTCGTAGGACAACGCATTGGAATGCCGACGCTGGTCGTCAATCCGTTTGCCAATATGGCGGTCGGCTCGAAAATCAGGCCCCAGGCGCTGACTGCCGATGCGCCGTCCCTGTTTGTCGCCTGCGGCCTCGCTATGCGGAGGTTTGACCCCCAATGATTCGCATTAACCTTCTTCCTCACCGGGAACTTGCGCGCGCGGCCCGGCGGCGTCAGTTCAATGTTCTCCTCGGCCTGGCTGTCGCTGCGGGTGTCGTGGTTGTTCTGCTCGGACACAGCTACATCGCCGCGAACCAGTCGACGCAGGATGCGCGGAATGCATTCCTTGATCAGGAAATCGCAAAGCTCGACATCCAGATCAGCGAAATCAAGAAAATTCGCGAACAAACCCAGGCGTTGCTGGCGCGGAAACAAGTTGTTGAAACCCTGCAGTCCAATCGCACTGAAGTGGTGCATTTGTTTGACCAGATGATACGACTGCTGCCCGAGGGCCTGTACCTTAAATCCTTCGCTCAAGCGGGAAATGTGGTGACGCTGAGCGGCTATACCCAATCGAGCGCGCGCGTTTCCACGCTGATGCGCAATCTGGAAAACTCTCCCTGGTTTGACTCGGTCAGCCTGATCGAAATCAAGGCGGCAACCGTGAACAATTTGCGTGCCAATGAGTTTGTCCTGACGGTTAAACAGACACCCCAACAAACCACGGATACGCAGGACAAGGGGGACAAAGCATGACCCTGGACGACCTCAACAACCTTGATCTGAAAACCCTGGCGGACTGGCCGTTAGCGACCAAGCTGGCGGCGCTGGCCGTGCTGTGCGTGGCCATTGTGGCAGCGGGCTGGTGGTTTGACTGGCGCGGCAATATGGAAGCACTGGATGCGACCAGGCAAAAGGAAACCGAGCTTAGAGCCGTGTTTGCCACCAAAAAAAACCAGGCTATTAATCTGGAGGCCTACAAGAAACAACTTGTGGATATCGAGCAGGCCTTTGGCGCCCTCCTGAAACAGCTTCCGAATAAACAGGAAATGGATGCACTGATTACGGATGTGAACCAGGCGGGCTTGGGGCGGGGTTTGCAGTTTGATTTGTTTAGACCCTCGGCGGAAACCGTGTCCGAGTTTTATGCCGAAACACCGATCAGCGTCCGGGTAACCGGCGGCTACCATGACATTGCCGCTTTCGTGAGCGACGTCTCGAAACTGTCCCGAATCGTGACGCTGCACGATATCAACATGAGTCCGGCTAAGGATGGCGTGATGAATATGGACGCGGTTGTCAGAACGTATCGGTATCTGGACGACGAAGAACTTGTTTCCCGTAAGCAGAAAGCCAAGGAGCAACCGAAATGAAGCGCCTGGTCAGTATGGTATTTGTGTTAAGCCTGAGCGGCTGCGGTGGCGACGGGATGGGCGATTTGCAGGCCTTCGTTGATGAAACGGGCAAGGATATGCAAGGGAAAATTGACCCGCTGCCTGAAGTCAAGGCGTTTGAGCCGTTTACTTACAATGCCTTTGACCTGCCCGATCCATTCAAGCCCAGGAAGCTGTCAAGCGGCGGGGGCGGCGGGATGCAGCCCGACTTGAACCGCCCCAAAGAGCCTTTGGAAGCGTTTTCGCTGGAAACGCTGACAATGGTCGGCATGCTGTCGAAACGCGGCGTAACCCACGCAGTGATCCTGACCCCTGATAAAGCGATTTATCACGTCAAAAAAGGCAATTATGCGGGCCAGAACTTTGGTCTCGTCACGCAGATAGGCGATAGAGAAGTTACGTTGCGTGAGATTGTTCAGGATAGCGCTGGAGATTGGTCCGAGCGCACCAGCACCCTGATTTTGCAAGAATGATTTGTAGTACTGAATATCTAAAGAGGCTGACATGAACGCATTGCCGAAGATTGCCCAGAAACTGTCCCGCAAGGGGATCTCGATGCCCTTTTCGGGTACGCCGACTTTCTACACGCTGAAGCGCGTGAAAGATCGTATGTTCCGTCAACTGATCGGGATGACCCTGCTCACAGGCTTGGCGTTCCCGCTTGCGCTACAGGCGGCCGACGTGCCGCCCACCGGTAACGCGGTACAGAACGTTGAAACCACCACGCTGCCAGGCGGCAAAGTGGTGGTGCGCGTGACCCTCAAGAAAGCGCTGACCGCGGAGCCTGCCGGATTTACGGTCGGCAATCCCCCGCGCATTGCGCTTGATTTGCCGGACACGGGAAATGCGATGGGGCGTAATACCGTTGCAGCCAATTTAGGACCGCTTTCGAGTGTGAACGTCGTGCAGGCAGGGACACGTACTCGCCTCGTGCTTAACTTGAATCAGCCGGTTGAATACGATGCGAAAATTGAAGGCAAAACCCTGATTGTCGCGTTGGGCAATCTCAGCGCGGGCGCTGCGCCGGCAAATGTGAGTCCCCGCTTCGCGGAGGCGGCGCCAGGCGCGGCATCCCATGCTATCCGCGACATCGATTTTCGTCGGGGGGGCGCCGGCGAAGCGCGCATTGTGACGACGCTGTCCGATGCACAGACCGGCATCAATATTCGCCAGCAAGCCAATGGCGTCGTGGTTGACTTTATCGGTACGGCGCTGCCCAGGGCGTTGCAACGACGCCTTGATGTGGCTGATTTTGGCACCCCGGTGCAAACCGTCGAGACGTATACGCTGGGCGACAACACCCGCATGGTGATACAGCCCAAAGGCGGCTGGGAATATTCGGCCTATCAGACCGACAACAGCTTCATTGTTGAAGTCAAGCAAAGCGACGATGCCCAGAAAAAGACCGCTGACGGCAAGGTCAAATATGTCGGCGAAAAGCTCTCGCTCAACTTCCAGAATGTTGAAGTGCGCTCGGTGCTGCAGGTGATTGCCGACTTCACCGGTCTTAACATCATTGCGAGCGATACCGTGAATGGCAACCTGACATTGCGTTTGAAGGACGTGCCGTGGGACCAGGCGCTCGACCTCATCATGCAGAGCAAGGGCCTGGACAAGCGCCAGAACGGCAACGTGATCTGGGTCGCGCCGAAGGACGAACTGATGACCCGGGAGAAGCTGGAGTTCGAAGCCAAGTCGGCCGTGGCTGACCTGGAGCCCATGACCACCGAATACATCCAGCTCAACTATATGCGGGCGGATGAAGCGCAAACCATGCTGTACGGTTTTGCCTCCGGCGCCTTTCTTGCCTCCGCGGGCAATAATTCGGTGAACTGCTCGGCGCAGGCGCAGGGCCTGGGTGGTGCGGCCGCAGCGCAGGCCTCGCAGCAGGGCAAGGGAGAAAACGACCAGAAAGTCCTCACCAAGCGGGGCCGTGCGACCTATGAGCTGAAAACCAATACGCTGATCGTCACCGACACGGCGAGCAAAATCCAGGAAGTGCGCGCGCTGCTCACACGTCTGGATGTGCCCGCCCGCCAGGTCATGATCGAGGCGCGGGTGGTGGTGGCGACCGATGGCTGGAGCCGCGATCTGGGCGCGCGCCTGTCATTCAACGCCACCAATGATATTGGCAAAAAAACCATACTCGGTGGGCCGCTGGATTTGCGTGCGGCCGGTACTGGTCCTCTGTCGGGCGCCCCCAACTTTGCACTTTCTTTGTTGAATTTAGCAAATGGCAACCTGTTGAATTTAGAACTGCGCGCCCTCGAGGCCGACAACAAAGGCAAGGTGATTTCCAACCCGCGTGTGATGACCACCAACCAGAAGCCGGCGGTGATTCTCAACGGTACGCAGATTCCGTACATTACGCCTCCGACGCAATTGGGCGGCGTTGCTACGGTGACGTTCAAGGATGCTTTCCTGTGCCTGCTGGTTGATCCGCAGATCCTCAATAACGATTCGATCATCCTGACCGTCGAGGTGCAGAAGGACGCGGTGCGCGATATCGAGAAAACTGGCGACAACCCCGCGATCGACACCAAGCGGATCAAGACCCAGGTGCGCGTCAACAACGGCGAAACCCTGGTGCTGGGCGGGATATTCGACGGCGAAGAAAACTCGGGTGTGAGCAAGGTGCCGCTGCTGGGCGATATCCCGGTGTTCGGCAATCTGTTCAAGACCACAACCAAAAAGAACAGCAAGACCGAGCTGATCATCTTCATTACGCCGCGCATCCTCGACGAGCGCCTGTCGCTCCGCTGAGTTTGGCAGCGCATAAAAGCGCGGGCTGGTCCCGCGCTTTTTTTCGTCCGGATTTTCTTTCCGGCCCGGGCGCGCGGCGCTGTCCATCAGGCGGCTCTCAATTAGAATGGCGCCATGAGCAAGCGAGACAATTTATACCTTGTCGGTTTGATGGGCGCCGGCAAGACCACAGTGGGCAAGCTGCTGGCCAGGCATTATGGTTGCGCCTTCCACGATTCGGACCACGAAATCGAGGCGCGCACCGGCGTCAGGATTCCGGTTATTTTCGAAATCGAGGGCGAGGCGGGTTTCCGCAAACGCGAAGAAGGGGTGATTGCCGAGTTAACGGCCATGACCGGCATTGTTCTGGCCACGGGGGGCGGCGCGGTGCTGTCTGGCATGACGCGCGACAACTTGCGCAAAAGCGGGGTGGTGATTTACTTGCGCGGCACGCCGGAACATTTGTACGAGCGCACCCGGCATGACCGGAACCGTCCGTTGCTGCAAACCGGGGATCCGCTGGCCAGGTTGCGCGAGTTATATCAGCAGCGTGACCCGCTGTACCGCGAAGTGGCCGATATCGTGGTGGATACCGGGCGGCAAGGCGTTGCAGGGATGACGCGCGTTTTACTGGGCAAACTGGATTTGTTGCGGAGTCGTTTGCCGCCGCCTGATACGGCGGCCTGAATGCGGGGCGCGCTTTGTTTGCTGTCGGGCATGACGCTGGCAGCAGACTAGCGCGGGCTCCGACGATTGCCGCGTACAGTTGCGTCGGCTCATCATCGCAGCGGCCCTCCTTTGATGCCGCCCCGTTTCATCGCGCCCGCCCTGCTGCATACGCTGGCGGTCTTCCCGCCATGAGCCGCGGCCAGAGCAATCCGGGCCGTCTGTCTGCATCTCGGCTTGGCAGGAGGAATCGACAAATACGGCCAGCACTACGCGGCGATGCAGGCTATCTGGCTGCGCTACGCCGTGTTGCATGTGCTTGTCATCGCGGCGCTTGCCTCCCTACAATAGTCGCACTTTCGCGCTGCCCAACGACACCGAACCCATGTCTCTCATTGACGTTTTCAACGGCGACGCCGATGGCATGTGTGCCCTGCATCAGCTGCGCCTTGTCGAACCTGCCGACGCCGTACTGGTCACCGGACCCAAGCGCGACATCAGCCTGCTGAAGCGCGTCAACGCGCAGGCGGGGGACCGCGTCACCGTGCTCGACATCGCGCTGTCGAAAAACCGCGATGCGCTCGACCGGCTGCTTGCGGCCGGCGCGCAGGTGCGCTATTTCGATCACCACCAGCCGGGCGACATCCCGCTGCATCCGAATTTCGAGGCGCACATCGATACCGATGCCAACGTCTGCACCAGTCTGCTGGTCAATCGGTATTTGCAGGGCGGGCAGCTGGCGTGGGCGGTGACCGCCGCATTTGGCGACAATCTTGCCGATGCGGCGCGACAGGCTGCCGCGCCGCTCACGCTGTCCGACCGTCAGTTGGCGCAATTGCAATCGCTGGGCGAATGCCTCAATTACAACGGTTACGGCGAAACGCTCGAGGATCTGTTTTTCGATCCGGCAGCGCTGTATCGTCAGTTGCGGCCGTTTGCCGATCCCTTTTTCTTTATCGCCGAGTCGCCGGCCTATCAAACGCTGAAGCAGGGATATGAGGACGACATGGCGCGTGCGGTTGCCGTCGACGCCACCGAAGTGCGTGCAGCCGGCCGTATTTTTATGTTGCCCCCGGAAAAGTGGGCGCGGCGGATTTCTGGCGTGTTTGGCAACCGGCTCGCTGTTGAATCGCCCACCCAGGCGCACGCCATTCTCACGGCCAGGCCGGAAGGCGGTTTTGTGGTGAGCGTGCGCGCGCCGCTGGAAGCCAGGTCAGGTGCGGACGTGCTGTGCAGCCGGTTCGAGACGGGCGGCGGACGCCGTGGCGCTGCCGGCATCAATCATTTGCCTGAGTCCGAAGTGGATCGATTTGTGCATGCCTTTTATGCAGTTTTTACCCGGAGCTGAACAGTGGATCACTTGATCGCCCCTTATGGCGGCACCCTTGTCAACCTGATTGACCCCGCGAAGATTGAAGCGCTGAAGCAGGAGGCGTTCAGTCTGCCTTCGATCGATCTGGATTGGCGTCAGCAATGCGAGCTTGAAATGCTGATGACGGGCGCTTACTCACCCCTTGCCGGGTTCATGACGCGCGCCCAATGCGCCCAAATCGAAACAGATCAAAAACTGGATGACGGCACGTTTTGGCCGCAGCCGGTTACGCTGGCTTTTCAGCAACACGCCACGGTAACAGTAAAGCCCGGGGACCGCGTGGCCCTGCGCGACGGCGAAGGCTTCATGCTCGCCGTGCTGACCGTCTCCGATGTGTGGGATGACGCTGGGCGCTGGCATGCGGGGGGCGAGGTGGAAGGCGTTGCATTGCCGTCCCATCCTGATTTTGCATCGCTGCGCGCCACCCCCGCCGAACTGCGCACCCTGTTTGCGCGCAGAGGCTGGCGACGCGTGGTGGCCTGGCAGGCACGCCAACCAATGCACCGGGCGCAGTTTGAATTCTGCCTGAAGAGTGCGATTTCCCACCAGGCCAACCTGCTGTTGCACCCCAAAGCCGGCGGCGATATTACGGATTCGCCCGCCTACTTCGGTTTGGTGCGCAGTTTCATGGCTATTCGCGACCGCTTCCCCGCGGCCACTACCCAGTTATCGCTGTTGCCGACGCCTCCACGCGAGGCCAGCGTGCGCTCGCTGCTGCTGCGAGCCATCGTTGCACGCAATTTTGGGTGTGCCCTGCTGATTGCGGGAGGGCAACATCTTTCGGATGGCGAATGTCGGCGCGGCGAGGATCTTGACGAACTTCATGCCGATAATCGGGCGTTGAAACAGGCTGAAGCTGTCGGCGTAAAGCTGATTGCCTACCCGCGCATGGTGTATGTGGAAGATCGTGCGGAATATCTGCCCGAGTCCGAAGCGCCGCCTGGCGCCCGCCTCCTTAACCTGAGCGGCGAGGAGTTCCGGAGGCGGTTGCAATCCGGCCTGAAAATTCCAGACTGGTATAGCTTTCCCGAAGTGCTGGCCGAACTGAAACGGCAGCATCCCCCGCGTGAACGCGAGGGCTTCACCGTTTTTTTCACGGGTTTGTCCGGCGCAGGAAAGTCCACGCTGGCACGCATGCTGGCGGCGCGTTTGATGGAAACCGGCGGGCGCAAGGTTACCCTGCTGGATGGCGATATCGTTCGGCGCAACCTGTCTTCGGAGTTGGGGTTTTCCAAAACGCATCGCGACATCAATGTGCGCCGGATCGGCTTCGTGGCTTCGGAGATCACGAAAAATCGCGGCATTGCCATCTGCGCGCCGATCGCGCCCTACAGGCAAACCCGCCGGGATGTGCGTGCGAGGATTGAGGCGGTGGGCGGATTTATCGAAATCCATGTCGCCACGCCCATTGAAACCTGCGAATTGCGTGACCGCAAAGGCTTGTACGCCAAGGCCCGGGCGGGGTTGATTGCTGAGTTTACGGGTGTGTCCGATCCCTACGAAGTGCCAGAAAACCCCGAACTGGCGATCGATACCACCAGTCTGGATATCGAAGAGGCCGTGCAGCAAATCCTGCTCAAGCTCGAGCACGAAGGCTATCTCCGTTAACGTGTATCGGCTCGAATTTCAGGCGCGCCGTTGCGTTGCCGCCATGCTCCCGATGGCCATGCCCGCCGCACTCAAGATCAGCCCGGCGAACTGCGGCGGCAACGCTGCATCGGGCGCGGCAAATTCCATCGCAATCCACGCCGTCAGCCCCAGCACGATAGACAACCCGGCGCCCAGGTTATTTGCACGTTTCCAGTACAGGCCGGCGACCAGCGGGACGAAAGCACAGGCCAGCGTAACCTTGTAAGCGTTTTCCACCATCTGGTGGATGCTGGTTTCGGTTTGCAGCGACCACAGCGAATAAAACACCACCAGTCCCGTGAAAGCGACGACGACGCAGCGGGTGATCCACAGCAGTTTTTCCTGGCTCATGCGGTGATGCGGCATGAGTTCCTTGATGATGTTTTCCGAGATGGTGACGGAAGGTGCAAGCAGGGTGCCGGAGGCGGTGGACATGATGACCGAGAGCAGGGCGCCGTAAAAAATGATCTGCGCATAAAGCGGCAGATGGGTTTTTACAAAGGTGGGCAGAACCAGCTGGGCGTCGTGTGCCAGCAGGTGCGTGGTCATGACGGGGTCGATCAGCGTGGCGGAATAGGTCAGATAGAGTGGAACCGCGGAGAAGACGAAATACAAGGTGCCGCCGATGACGGTGCCCCATACCGCGATGCGCTCATTGCGGCTGGCGTTGGCGCGCTGGAATACATCCTGCTGCGGGATCGAGCCCAGTCCCATGGTGAGAAAGCCGGCGATGAAGGTAATCGCCGCCGCCCATTCCAGTGGCGGCCAGAATTCGAATTTTCCGGCGGCGGCGGCATGCGCTATCACCGGGGCAACGCCGTTTACTTCGGGCATGTCGCCTACCAGTTTGGCAATCCACAGCAGTCCCAGGACGATGACCGTCATTTGCACCAGGGTGGTCAGGGCCACCGACCACATGCCGCCGAACAAGGTATAGAGCAGTACGACGGCGGCGCCGATATAGATGCCCTGGATCTGGGTGATGATGCCGTCGGACAGCACGTTGAACACCAGGCCTAACGCGACGACCTGCGCCGACACCCAGCCCAGGTAAGAGAGCGCAATCGCCAGCGAAATCGCGATTTCGACCGGGCGGTTGTAACGCTGACGGAAGAAGTCGCCCAGTGTGAGCAGCTTCATGCGATACAGCGGGCGGGCAAAAAACAGGCCGAACAGAATCAGCGCGAGCGAGGCGCCGAAGGGGTCGGAAATCGTGCCGCCCAGGTTTTCGCTGAGAAAAGTGGCGGGAATGCCCAATACGGTTTCGGCGCCGAACCAGGTGGCAAACACCATCGCCACCACCACGATCATCGGCAGCGATCGCCCGGCGGTGATGTAGTCGCTGGCGTTGTGGACTTTGGTGGCGGCGTAAACACCGATGCCGATGGAAAGAACCAGATAGAGGGTGACAAAGCCAATCAGCATGGCGGTGCGTCCTTATCGCAAGTTGAAATAGAGGGTGGCTAGCGACAAAACGGCGAGCAGGCCGGCAATGACGCCGAGCCAGCGGTTGCGGGCATGCTGTTGCCGCAGCATGAGGGTGAGGCCGGATTCCAGCTGGGTCAGCCGGTTTTCGTTCAGCGCCTGGTGCGCCAGCCGCGGCAGTTGCGGCAACAGCGCCGCCCACTTCGGCGCTTCGGTTTGCAGGTTTTTCAGCAATGCGCGCCAGCCCATCTGCTCGTTCATCCAGCGTTCCAGAAACGGCTTGGCGGTTTTCCACAAATCGAGCTCGGGATCGAGCTGGCGACCGAGTCCTTCGATATTGAGCAGGGTTTTTTGCAGCAATACCAGTTGCGGCTGGATTTCCACGTTGAAGCGGCGCGACGCCTGGAACAGCTGCAACAGCACGCGACCGAAAGAAATGTCTTTCAAAGGGCGGTCGAACACCGGTTCGCACACTGCGCGCACCGCCGCTTCGAGTTCGTCGATGCGGGTGTCGGCCGGTACCCAGCCGGATTCCAGGTGCGCCAGCGCCACGGCCTTGTAGTCGCGGCGGAAGAAGGCGAGGAAATTGCGCGCCAGATACTGTTTATCGACTTCGGTGAGCGTGCCCATGATGCCGAAATCGAGCGCGATGTATTGGTCAATCGGTTTGGGTCCAGCGTTCGTCCCCTCCCCCTCGGGGGGAGGGTTAGGGAGAGGGCGATTCCCGGGGCGAACCAGGATGTTGCCGGGGTGCATGTCGGCGTGAAAAAAACCGTCGCGGAACACCTGGGTGAAAAAGATTTCAACGCCGGTGGCGGCGAGCCTGGGGATGTCCACCCCGGATGCGCGCAGGCGTTCGATCTGGCTCACCGGAATGCCGTCCATGCGGTCCATCACCATCGCATCGCGGCCGCAGTAGTCCCAATAGACTTCAGGCACCATCAACAACGGCGAATCCCTGAAGTTGCGCCGCAGCTGCGAACAGTTGGCGGCTTCGCGCATCAGGTCGAGTTCGTCTTCCAGATGTTTTTCGAACTCGGCGATGACTTCGCGCGGGCGCAGCCGGCGGCCGTCGGCAAACAGTTTTTCCACCAGACCGGCGGCGGCGTAGAGCAGCGACACGTCATGCGCGATTACCGGGGCGATGCCGGGACGCAGCACCTTGACCGCGACAGCGGTGCCGTCATGCAGTCGCGCGAAATGGACCTGCGCCACCGAGGCCGACGCGACCGGCGTGGCATCGAATTCGGCGAAGACTTCGGCGAGGGGTTTTTTATAGGCCGCTTCCAGCGTGGCGATGGCCTCGGTCGAGGGGAACGGCGGCACCTGGTCCTGCAACAGCGCGAGTTCGTCGGCGATGTCGAGCGGGATCAGGTCGCGCCGGGTCGAGAGCATCTGTCCGAACTTGACGAAGATGGGCCCCAGGGCTTCGAGCGCGCGGCGTAAACGCACACCGCGCGGTTCCGACAGCGGCCGCCAGAACAGGGTGGCGCGCACCAGCCAGCGCAGCGGGCGCACCCGCTCGTGGCCGAGGAAGAACTCTTCCAGCCCGAAGCGCAGGCCAATGCTCAGGATGCGGGCGAGACGCAGCAGTTTCATGCGTCGCCCGCCTTGAGCACGCGCAGCCGGGCATCCAGCCGCGCCACGTCGTCGGCGAGGGTGTCCACGTCGCGATTGAAACGCGCGACATCAACTGCGCGGGCCATCAGTTCGGCTTCTTCGACCGCATATTCGCTGGCGTTGCGGCCGAGCGCGGCGGCGGCCTGGGCCATGCCGGCGAGGGTGTCGCGCCCGTGCGCATGCAGGCGATGCGCGGCAATGTCGCCGACCAGCGGCGCGAGGTCGGCCTCGACGTCCCAGTTCAACTGCCTGAAAACGCGATCGAGCGTGGCGAGCAGCGCAGGGTCGCCGCTGTAGTCGGCATGGCGCAGCGCGTCGCGGCCGAAAAACGGCAGACGGGAAACGAGCGCGGGGGTGGGGCGGATGACGGCGTCGGGCGTCTCAACTCCCGCTTCCGAAAAGCAGCCGTCGTCGGCAATGCGGAAATCGAATTGCGCCAGCGTCAGATCGAAACGCACGCTGCACCCGGCGTGGCGCACTAGCGCCGCGGTCGCGCCGGGCGACTGCCGCAGCAGGTGATTGAGGCTGCGCTCGAAAAAGGCTTCAGCGATCAAACCTTGAAACCTTTATGCAAGGCCACCACGCCAGCCGTCAGGTTGTGATAACCGACCCTGGCGAAGCCGGCGGTTTCCATCATGGCCTTGAGTTCTTCCTGACCGGGGTGCATGCGGATCGACTCGGCCAGGTATTGATAGCTGGCGGCGTCCCTGGCGATGAGTTTGCCCATCAGCGGCAGCAGCTTGAACGAATAGAGGTCGTATGCCGGTTCCAGCGGCTTCCACACCTTGGAAAACTCCAGCACCAGCAGCCGGCCGCCGGGTTTCAGCACGCGGTGCATTTCGGCCAGCGCCCGATCCTTGTGCGTCATGTTGCGCAGGCCGAAGGCCACGGAGACGCAATCGAAATGGTTGGAGGGGAACGGCAGGCGTTCGCCGTCGCACTGCACCGCCGGCGGGGTTTTGCCTTCGTTCAGCATGCGGTCGCGGCCTTCGCGCAGCATGGAGAAGTTGATGTCGGTCAGCAGCACGCTGCCGGCGTCGCCGACTTCCTTCAAGAACAAGCGTGTCAGATCGGCGGTGCCGCCGGCCACATCGAGCACTTTCATGCCTGGCCGCAAACCCGCCTGGGCCACGGCGAACCGCTTCCACAAACGATGCAGGCCAGCCGACATGAGGTCGTTCATGACGTCGTATTGCGCAGCAACCGAGTGGAACACCTCGGCCACCTTGGCGGCTTTTTCGGATTCGGCAACCTGTTTGTAACCGAAATGGGTGGTTTTATCCATGGCAGACGGAATGAGCGGAAACCGGTGGATTCTACCAGCGCGCGGACGGGCAGGGGTTCGGGGGCGCCCAGTGGGTGTCATAAATACGTCATACTGCCGTCATAGTATGGGGTCCAACGCAATCAAGCCGGAGGCCGTATGGCTGCCAATATTTTGCTGGTCGAAGACGAAACAGGTATTCAGGAACTGCTCAAATTCAACCTGGTGAAAGCGGGTCATCAGGTCACCGTCAGCGGCGACGCGGAACATGCGCTGCAATTCCTTAAAAACACGCTGCCCGACGTCATCCTGCTCGACTGGATGTTGCCCGGCATGTCGGGGATCGATTTGTGCCGCCGTTTGCGCAACGATGAGCGTTATCAGCCGATCCCCATCATCATGCTGACCGCGCGCGTCGAAGAGCGCGACAAGGTGCTGGGGCTGGATACCGGCGCGGACGACTACATGACCAAGCCGTTTTCGCCGCGCGAGCTGGTGTCGCGCATCAAGGCCGTGCTGCGCCGCCGGGCGCCGCAGATGACCGACGAGCCGGTGGAAATCAATGGCCTCAAGCTCGATCCGACCAGCCATCGCGTGCAGGGATGCGGCCAGGCGCTGGAACTGGGACCGACCGAATTCCGCCTGCTGCATTTCTTCATGACCCATCCCGAGCGCGTCTATTCGCGCGCCCAACTGCTCGACCAGGTATGGGGCGACGACGTGTTCGTGGAAGAGCGCACGGTCGATGTCCATATTCGCCGTTTGCGCCTCGCACTGGAGCCTTCCGGCCACGCCGGGCTGGTCCAGACCGTGCGCGGTTCGGGCTATCGTTTTTCGGTCGAAGTGGGATAATTCGCCGGGCTTGTTTTCTTTGGGTGGTTGAACATGGGGTTCTGGTGGCGACCGCTGGGTGTGCTGGCCGGCGTCATGCTGGTGGCGCTGTTATTGTGGGCCGACTCGGGCTGGGTGGCTGCGCTTGCGTTTCTGGCGGGTATTCAGGCTTTCGTGATGTTGCGCCGCCTGCTGCAGGAATACCGCCTGTCGCGTTGGCTTGAAAGCCCGGATGAAGTGGATCCGCCCGATGCCACCGGCACCTGGGGCGATATTTTCTACCGCCTCGATAAGTTCCAACGCCGTCAGCGCGCCAGCCGCAGCGAACTCACCAGCGCGCTCGAACAGTTCGAACACGCCGCGCAGGCGGTGCCCGACGCCATGGTCATCCTCAACCGCAGCGATCAGATTGAATGGTGCAACCCGGCCTCGCGCAAGTACATGGGACTGGACTGCGAGCGCGACCGTGGCCAGTTCATCCGCTATCTGTTGCGGCAAGCGCATTTCCTGGAATTTCTGGATGCGGCGGACTACTCGCAGCGGCTGGTCTGCAAATCGCCCATCAATCGCGAGGTGATCCTGTCGCTGCAACTGGTGCCGTTTGGCACCGCGCAAAAGCTGCTGGTGGCACGGGACATCACCGACCTCGAACGCGTCGATGCGATGCGGCGCGATTTCATCGCCAATGTTTCGCATGAACTGCGCACGCCGCTGACCGTGGTGGGCGGTTTCGTCGAAACCCTGGCCGATACGACCGACCTGCCGGCCGGGGAATCCCGCCGCTATTTCGACCTGATGCTGGACCACACCCGGCGCATGCAGCACCTGCTGGACGACCTGCTGACGCTATCGCGGCTGGAAAGCGACGAACATACGCTCAAGGATGCGTCGATCAATGTTCATGAGCTGGCGGAGGCCTTGAAGTCCGATGCCGAATCGCTGAGCCGCGGGCGGCACACGATACGATTGCAGCTGGACAGCCGTGCCGGATTGAAAGGCAATCTGCAGGAAGTCCGCAGCGCGCTCGGCAACCTGGTGTCAAACGCCGTGCGCTACACCCCAGACGGCGGCGAAATCACGCTGGCCTGGCGCGAGCAGGGTGAAGCAGGCGTCTTTTCCGTGACCGATACGGGCGAAGGCATCGCACCCGAACACATTCCCCGTCTGACCGAACGTTTTTACCGGGTTGACCGCAGCCGTTCGCGCGAAACCGGCGGCACCGGGCTCGGGCTTGCCATCGTCAAACACGTTCTCACCCGTCACGGCGCGCGGCTGGACATCCAGTCCACACCGGGCAAAGGCAGTACCTTTTCCGTCGTTTTTCCGGCCCATCGGGTTCAGCAGCCGGGCGCGCCGGACGGCGGCAAGGTCATTCCGTTTCCCGAACGCGGGCAAGCCGCCGGCTGAGGGTGGTTCCCAGCCGTTTTGCCCCGTCGGGCGGGGCGGAACGGGGCGTATCGCGCAGCCTCGCGCGCATTGCCGAGCGAGGCCAGGTTGATCTTGTCGGGCTGCATCACCTCGCGCAGCGCGGCTTCGGCGGCGAATACCACGCGCATCAGGGCATGCTGCCCGGCGGCAGGCAGGTCGCTCATCTCCTTGACGTGCGCATTGACGATCACGCGCAGAAAACCGGGGTAATCCGGCTCGTCGGCCAGAACAACGCGACAGAATGCGTCCTGCCACAGCAGCGTGCCACCCGGCGCGTCGCACAGCGGGCAGCTCAAAGCAGTACGCGCTCGACGCCGCCGTTGTTGACCTGGTCGATATAGCTTTCCATCCAGTTTTCCCCCAGCAGGTTTTTCGCCAGCTCGATCACGATGTAGTCCGGCTCGGTGCCGGTGTCGTCGCTGTAGCGTGCCAGCCCCTGCAGGCACGACGGGCAGCTGGTGAGGAGCTTGACCGGCAGCGCGCCCGTGCCGAGTGCGGCGACGCCGGCGCGGATTTCCTCTTCCTTGCGGAAGCGGATCTGGGTTGAGATGTCCGGGCGGGTGACGGCGAGGGTGCCGGATTCGCCGCAGCAGCGGTCCGACAAAGCGACGCCGCCGCCCAGCAGCGCGTTGGCGACTTTCATCGGCGCGTGGGTCTTCATCGGGGTGTGGCAGGGGTCGTGGTAGAGGTATTTCTCGCCGCTGACGCCTTCCAGTTTCACGCCTTTCTCCATCAGGTATTCGTGGATGTCGAGCAGGCGGCAGCCGGGGAATATTTTTTCGAATTCGTATTTCAGCAGCTGGTCCATGCAGGTGCCGCACGACACGATCACGGTCTTGATGTCGAGGTAGTTGAGCGTGTTGGCGACGCGATGGAACAGCACGCGGTTTTGCACGGTGATGGCCTCGCCGCGGTCGGCCTGGCCGCCTGCGGTCTGCGGGTAGCCGCAGCACAGATAGCCGGGCGGCAGCACGGTTTGCGTGCCGAGTTCGAACAGCATCGCCTGGGTGGCGAGCCCGACCTGGGAAAACAGCCGCTCCGAGCCGCAGCCGGGGAAGTAGAACACCGCATCGGAATCGTCCGACAGCTTGGCCGGGTTGCGCAGGATGGGCACGATGGAGGCGTCTTCCAGCCCCAGCAGCGCGCGCGAGGTTTTCTTCGGCAGCCCGCCCGGCATCGGCTTGTTGACCAGGTGGATCACCTGCGCAACCAGCTTGGGCCTGCCCAGCGAGGCCGGCGGATTTTTGGTCTGCGGCTGGATCAGCCCCAGGCGCTTGAACAGGGTATGCCCCATGCGTTGCGCGGCGTAGCCCCACTCGATCAGCGGCTTCCTCAGCGCCTTGATGGTGGCGGGGTCGCTTGCATTGAGAAAAGCCATCGAGGCCCAGGTGCCGGGGTTGAATTTCTTTTTCCCCTGGCGGCGCAGCAGGTTGCGCATGGCGATCGAGACGTCGCCGAAGTCGATATCGACCGGGCAGGGGTTCTTGCACTTGTGGCAGACGGTGCAGTGGTCGGCCACATCGCCGAACTCGTCGAAGTGTTTGAGCGAGACGCCGCGCCGGGTCTGCTCCTCATACAGAAACGCTTCGATCAGCAGCGAGGTGGCGAGAATCTTGTTGCGCGGCGAGTACAGCAGGTTGGCGCGCGGGATGTGGGTGTTGCACACCGGTTTGCACTTGCCGCAGCGCATGCAGTCCTTGATCGAGTCGGCGATGGCGCCGGTGTCCGAGGCTTCGAGGATGATCGATTCGGATTCCAGCAGGCTGAACGACGGCGTGTAGGCATTGCGCAAATCCGCGCCGGGCAGCAACTTGCCTTTGTTGAAACGGCTCGCGGGGTCGACCTTTTGCTTGTACTCGGCAAAGGTGGCAATGGTGGCAGCGTCGAGAAACTCCAGCTTGGTCAGTCCGATGCCGTGTTCGCCCGAAATCACTCCGCCCAGGTCGGTGGCGAGTTTCATGATGCGCGCCACCGCCGCGTTGGCGGACTGCAACATGGCGTAGTTGTCGGAGTTGACCGGGATGTTGGTGTGCACGTTGCCGTCGCCGGCGTGCATGTGCAGCGCCACGAACACGCGGCTCCTCAACACCTCTTTGTGGATGCGGTCGCAGGCTTCGAGCACGCGGGTGTATTCGCGGCCGATGAACAACTGGTGCAACTCGCGGCGGACTTCGCGCTTCCACGACACCCGAATGTGCTTGTCGCGCAGCGCGGTAAAGATCGAACCGCTTTCGTGTGGCGCATCGAGGTCGCCGGCATAAGCCTGCCATTGGGCTTGCACCGATGCGACCAGGGCCAGTGCGCGTTGGCGCTTGTCTTCCACCTGTTCGGGATCGGCGACGGTGTCGTCGTCTTCCAGCAGCGGCAAGCGCTCAGCGCTGAAAAAACCGGTCAGCGCATCGAGCAGGGCCAGCTTGTTGGCAATCGACAGTTCGATGTTGATACGTTCGATGCCGTCGGTGTAGTCGCCCAGGCGGGGCAGCGGAATCACCACGTCTTCGTTGATCTTGAAGGCGTTGGTGTGCGCCGCGATGGCCGCGGTGCGGGCGCGATCGAGCCAGAACTTCCTGCGCGCCTCCGCCGACACCGCGATGAAGCCTTCGCCGCCGCGTGCGTTGGCGATGCGCACGATGTGCGAAGCCGCTTCGCCCACCGCCACTTCGTTGTCCGACACCACGTCGATCAGCAGCACCATGTTCGGGCGCGTGGTGCGCGGCGCCTTG
Organism: Hydrogenophilales bacterium 17-61-9; assembly: GCA_002256785.1. Lineage (GTDB taxonomy): Bacteria > Pseudomonadota > Gammaproteobacteria > Burkholderiales > Thiobacillaceae > Thiobacillus. The sequence goes on along the minus strand of NCIF01000017.1, from coordinate 1,509 downwards.
GTGGCGTAGCCGATCGCCTTCACATAGCGGGCGTCGAGGTGTTCCAGTCCGGCCAGCAGGATGTCGGCGTGGGCGTCGCAATAGTCCTTGATTTCGACGATGGCCGGCGTGGCTTCGGATGCATGGCCGAAAAACTCCAGGCAGACGGTGCGGGTGTGCGCCGGCAGCCGGTGCAGGATGAAGCGCGCCGACGTGATCAGTCCGTCGCAGCCTTCCTTCTGGATGCCGGGCAGGCCGGCGAGGAATTTGTCGGTGACGTCCTTGCCCAGACCGGTCTTGCGGAAGCGGCTGCCGGGGATGGTGAGAATCTCCGGCGAGCCTTTCGGCGTTTTGCCGTCGGCGGCAAAACGCCGAACCTCGAAGGTGGCCGAGGGCGCGTCGTGAATTTTGCCCAGATTGTGGTTAAGCCGGCTGACTTCGATCCAGTCCGCATCCGGCGTCACCATGCGCCACGACGCCAGGTTGTCGAGCGCGGTGCCCCACAGCACGGCCTTCTTGCCGCCGGCGTTCACCGACACGTTGCCGCCGATGGTCGAGGCATCGGCCGAAGTCGGGTCGACCGCGAACACCAGCCCGGCAGCGTCGGCCGCGTCCATCACCCGTTTGGTCACGACCCCCGCGCCGCAGCGTATGGTCGGCACTTCGAATTCCACACCCGGCAGGCGCCGCATTTCCACTGCGCCGATGGCTTCGAGTTTTTCGGTGTTGATGACGGCGGCCTGGTCGGTGAGCGGCACCGCGCCGCCGGTGTAGCCGGTGCCGCCGCCGCGCGGGATGATGGTCAGGTCCAGTTCGATCAGCCCGGCCACCAGTCCGGCCATTTCGGCTTCGGTGTCAGGGGTCAGCACCACGAACGGATATTCCACCCGCCAGTCGGTTGCGTCGGTGACGTGCGAGACGCGCGCCAGGCCATCAAAGGCGATGTTGTCGCGCCGGGTCACCCCGCCCAGGCGGCGCAGGATGCGCGCGCGCAGGCTGGCGGTATCGGCAAACCAGGCCTCGAATTCGCGCACCGCGCGCTCGGCCGCGGCCAGCAGCTGGCCCACCCGTTCATTGCTCTCGCCAGGGGCGGAAACGGCTCCGCTGCCCTGGCGCCGCACCTCGATTGCGTGCAGGCGATGCCGCAGGGCATCGACCAGCATCTGCCGTCGTTTGGGGTTGGCGAGCAGGTCGTCTTCCAGGTAGGGATTGCGCCGCACCACCCAGATATCGCCCAGCACTTCGAACAGCATGCGCGCCGAGCGTCCGGTTTTGCGTTCGTCGCGCAGCGTGTTGAGCACGTTCCATGCGTCGGCGCCCAGCAGGCGGATGACGATTTCCCGGTCGGAAAACGAGGTGTAGTTGTAGGGGATTTCCCGGAGACGGGCGGTCATGGCAGATGGCACAGCAAAAGACGTATTTTACGGGATGTGGCCCGGTTTCGGGCGGTCTGGCGCATTACCCGCGCCAGACAAAACCCGCACCGGGGTTGCGGTTTTTGTTTCTTCAGTTCCCCTTCCCTCGCCAGGC
>NCIF01000016.1 GCA_002256785.1 Hydrogenophilales bacterium 17-61-9 | reverse complement strand
CATCGAGAAGGGCGTCGCCAACTCGATCCTGATCAAGGTCAACCAGATTGGCACCTTGTCGGAAACCTTCCAGGCCATCGAGATGGCCAAGCAGGCCGGCTACACCTCGGTGATTTCGCACCGCTCGGGCGAGACCGAGGACACCACGATCGCCGATCTGGCGGTCGCCACCAACGCGCGCCAGATCAAGACCGGCTCGCTGTCGCGTTCCGATCGCATGGCCAAGTACAACCAGCTGCTGCGCATCGAGGAAGAACTCGGCGACACGGCGACCTACCCTGGACGCGATGCGTTCCGCCAGCGCGGCTGACTTCAACGCGGGCAGGTTTTTCGCCCGCATTCGCAGCCAGGGGCTGACCTGGTCGCTGGCCGTTGCCATTGCCTTGTTGCAATATCCACTGTGGCTGGGTGAGGGGGGGTGGTTGAAAGTGCGCGAGCGTGCGATCAGTATCGACACCCAGCAGTCGCTGAATCAGCGCCTGCTGACCCGCAATGCAGGCTTGCTGGCCGAGGTTGGCGACCTCAAGCAGGGCCGCGACGCCATTGAAGAGCGTGCGCGCAATGAGCTGGGGATGATCGCGCCGGACGAATGGTTCGTCCGTGTGGTGTCTACCCACTCCGTTCAGTCGGGAAAAACGAATGAGTGATTTGCAGATCTGGCTGTTGTTGATTGGTGCAGCCGTCGTTGCCGCGGTACTGCTGTTTAACTGGAGCCAGGAACGGCGTTTCCGGAAACAGGCGGATGCAGCCTTCAAAACCCCGATGGGGGATGCGCTGATGCAAGCCGGTGCGGCGCCGCGCGAAAGACGCGACCGGGTTGAACCGGCATTGCGGGAACCGGCTTTCGAGGCCGGCGGGAGGCATGGGATCGCCGAAGTCAACGAACCCCATTTGCGTATCGATGGGGCAACCCCGCCAGCGGGTTCGATGGATGATGCCGATGGATCGGCACCCGCGTCTTTCCCTGCGTCGGACCCGGCGCCGCCTGCGCCATCCCGCCCGATAACTCCCGCGCTTGCCGCAAAGCCGGCGCCTTATGACGAACTGATTGAATATCGCGTTCGCATCGGCAGCGAGGGCGCGCTGGCCAATGTGTTCGCCGATGCGTTCAACCAGGCTCGCACGCTGGGCAAGGCCGTTCGCTGGCTTGGGCTGCCGGCGGGCGCGACCGATTGGGAGGACGTCCAGCCCTGGCGGGATGTGCATTACCAGCACGTGGTGGTCACCCTGCAGCTGGCCGACCGTAACGGCGCCGTGCAGGAAGAACAGCTGTCGGCTTTGTGCGCGTTGCTGCAAGCCACCGCGCAGGCGCATGGCCTGCGGATTGCCTGCGACGACACGGCCGAGGCGCTGGAACGTGCGCAGGCCATCGACCGTTTCTGCGTCGATGTCGACGTCCTGATTGGCTTGAATGTGGTGGCGCGCGGCGAAGCCGCGGTGAACCTGACGCGTATCGTGCGCGAAGCCGAAACCAGCAACATGGTGCTGGGCATCGATGGGGTGTATCAATTGCTGGACAGCCGCGGGGAGCCGCTTTATGCCCTGTGCAACCATGATGCCGAGCCTTTCAGCGCGACGCTTATCGAGGGTCAGGCTTCGCAGGGCGTGACGTTGCAGTTCGACGTGCCGCGCGTGCCCGATGGCCTCAAGGTATTCGATGGCATGGTTGCGTTTGGCCGTAAACTGGCCAATGAAGTGGGCGGCATTCTGGTCGACGACAATCTGCGTCCGTTGACCGATACCGGTATCGAGAAAATCCGCACCCAGCTCACCCAAATCTACGCGCGCATGGAAGCGCGCGGCGTGCCTTCCGGTTCAAGGCGGGCGCTGCGGCTGTTTTCCTGATGGCGTCGCCGGATGTGTTGGCGCGCGCGATTACGTTGCGCCAGGAAATCGAGCGCCACAATTACGCCTATTACGTGCTCGATCAGCCGACGATTCCCGATGCGGAATACGACCGCTTGTTCCGCGAACTCCAGGCGCTCGAAGCCGACCATCCCGAACTTCTCACGCCCGATTCCCCCACCCAGCGCGTAGGCGGCAAGCCGCTCGATGGCTTTGCGCCGGTGCGCCATGCGGCGCCGATGCTGTCGATCCGCACCGAGACGGATACCGAGGCGAGCGGCGCGCTGGCCTTCGACGCGCGGGTGCGGCGCGAGCTGGGGCTGGACGAAAGCGATCCGCCGATCGAGTACGCCGCCGAACTGAAATTCGATGGCCTGGCGATCAACCTGCGTTACGAGCACGGCGTGCTGGTGCAGGCCGCCACGCGCGGCGACGGCGAAACCGGCGAGGATGTCACCCGGAATATCCGCACCGTGCACGCCATTCCGCTGCGCCTGAATAGCGAATCGCCGCCTGCCGTGCTGGAAGTGCGCGGCGAAGTGTTCATGCGCCGCGACGATTTCGAGCGTTATAACGAACGCCAGCGTGCGGTTGGCAAGCCGACGCTGGTGAACCCGCGCAACGGCGCGGCGGGCAGCCTCCGCCAGCTCGATCCCAGGCTTGCCGCGCAGCGCCCGCTGTCGTTCTTTGCCTATGGCCTCGGCGAAGTGCGGGGCTGGGCGCAGCCCGTCTCGCATAGCGCGACCCTCGATGCCCTGGCCGCCCTGGGGGCGCCGGTATGCGCCGAGCGCATTATCGGGTCCGGCGCTGCGGCGCTGATTGCGTTCCACGACGACATCGCCGCGCGCCGCGACAGCTTGCCATTCGACATCGATGGCGTGGTGTACAAGGTCAATCGCTATGAGCAGCAACGCGAGCTGGGATTTCTCACCCGCGAGCCGCGCTGGGCGGTGGCGCACAAATATCCGGCGCAGGAGCAGCTGACCACGCTGCTCGGCATCGACATCCAGGTGGGCCGCACCGGCGCGCTGACGCCGGTGGCGCGGCTGGCGCCGGTATTCGTCGGCGGCGTGACGGTGACCAACGCCACGCTGCACAATCAGGACGAAATCGACCGCAAGGATGTGCGCGTGGGCGACACCGTCATCGTGCGGCGCGCGGGCGACGTCATTCCTGAAGTTGTCGCCGTGGTGGCCGAGAAGCGCCCCAATCCCGCGCCGCCGCGTTTCAATCTGCTGGAAACCTATCCCGTCTGCCCGGAGTGCGGGTCGCATGTGGTGCGTCTGGAAGGCGAATCGGCGGCGCGCTGCACCGGTGGCCTGTATTGCCCGGCGCAGCGCAAGCAGGCGCTGCTGCATTTTGCAGGCCGCCGGGCGATGGATATCGAGGGCCTGGGCGACAAGCTGGTTGATCAACTGGTCGAACGTGGCCTGGTTCACACGCCTGCCGATGTGTATGGCCTGACGCTGGAAACGCTTTCCGGGCTGGAACGCATGGCCGGGAAGTCGGCGGCCAATCTGCTCGCCGCGATCGAAACCAGCAAGGCCACCACGCTGGCGCGCTTCATTTTTGCGCTGGGCATCCGCAACGTCGGAGAAACCACCGCCAAGGATCTGGCGCGGCATTTCGGTTCGCTGGACAGGCTGGTTGCCGCGACGGAAACCGATCTGCTGGCCGTGTGCGATGTCGGGCCGATCGTGGCGCAGTCGATCATGCAGTTCTTCGGCGAGCCGCATAACCTGGAGGTGGTGGCTAAATTGCGAGCCGCCGGCGTGCACTGGCCGGAGTCCACCGGCCTGCAACAATCGGCGGGTATCCTTGCAGGCAAGACGCTGGTGCTGACCGGATCGCTGCCGACGCTTACACGCGATGCGGCGAAAGAGAAAATCGAGGCCGCGGGCGGCAAAGTGGCCGGCTCGGTGTCGAAGAAAACCGATTATGTGGTGGCCGGTGAAGAGGCGGGCAGCAAGCTGGCAAAAGCGCGGGAACTTGGCGTGCCCATTCTTGACGAAACCGGGTTGCTGGCCTTGCTGGTATCGAATAACGATGCGGAGCAGCACACGCTGGATTTTTGATCAAAGACTTTTCATGGAAGAGATATGCAAAAAGTAAAAAAAGCCGTATTTCCCGTCGCCGGTCTGGGCACCCGTTTTTTACCCGCGACCAAGGCCAGTCCCAAGGAGATGCTTCCGATCGTCGACAAACCGCTGATTCAGTATGCGGTTGAAGAAGCGATGGACGCCGGCATCACCGATATCATTTTCATCAGCAGCCGCACCAAGCGCACGGTCGAAGATCACTTCGACAAGGCTTACGAACTGGAAACCGAGCTTGAGGCGCGCGGCAAAAAACGGGTGCTGGAACTGGTGCAGTCGATCCGGCCCGCCGGCGTTAATTTCATTTACATCCGCCAGGCCGAAGCCTTGGGGCTGGGCCATGCGGTGCTGTGCGCGCAGCCGGTCATCGGCGATGAGCCCTTTGCGGTCATCCTTGCGGACGATTTGATCGATGGCAAGCCGCCGGTGATGAGGCAGATGGTCGATCAATACGGCTTTTACCAGTGCTCGGTGCTTGGCGTGCAACAGGTTGCGCCTGCGGAAACGGCGTCTTACGGCATCGTCGACTCGACCCCCATGGGCGAGCGCGTGTCGCGGGTGAATGCCATCGTCGAAAAGCCCAAGCCCGAGGAGGCGCCGTCGACGCTGGGCGTAGTGGGGCGCTATATCCTCACGCCGCGTATTTTCCATCATATCCAGCATCTGAAACCGGGTGCGGGTGGGGAGTTGCAACTCACCGACGCGATTGCCGCCTTGCTGGTCGAGCAGCAGGTGCTGGCTTATGCGTTTGACGGGGTTCGCTACGATTGCGGCAGCAAGCTGGGTTATCTGCAGGCCACCGTGGAATACGCCTTGAAGCATCCGGAAGTCCAGGAAGAGTTTGCCGCGTATTTGAAGCATCGCGCCTGTTGAGCAGCGCTTGCCTCACACTGCGTGAAATACCCTCGTTGAAAATTCCGGCTGAGCCGATTCATGCAGCCATGCCTCCAGCTTTTTCACCGACATCGGCCGGCCCATGAAATAGCCTTGCGACTGGTCGCAGCCAAGCAGGCTTAGGGTGTCCCAGGCACCCCGGGTTTCCACTCCTTCGGCGGTGACCTTGAGCCCCAGGTTGTGCGCGAGATCGATGGTGGACCGCACAATCACGGCGTCGTTTTCGTTTTCTTCCATGTCCGTCACAAAGGATTTGTCGATTTTCAGTTCGTCGACCGGCAGGCGCTTGAGATAGGCGAGCGAGGAGTAGCCGGTGCCGAAATCATCGATCGCAAGCGTCACCCCCATTTGATCGAGTTCGGCGAGGATGGCGAGGCCATCGATGGGATTGGACATCACCGCGCTCTCGGTGATCTCGAGGGTGAGGTATTTCGGGTCTATTCCGCTTTCGGCAAGCAGACGGTGAACACTGGCGGGCAGTTCCATGTCATGAAAATTGCGTGCGGAGAGATTGACCGCCATGTTCAGCAAGTAGCCCTGTTGCTGCAAGACCACCTGTTGGGCCAGCGCGGTCTTGAGCACCCAGTGAGTGAGCGGGCCAATGAGGCCTGCATCTTCCGCCAGTGGAATGAAGGCGTCGGGCGCCAGGAAGCCGCGCTGCGGATGGTTCCAGCGGACCAGGGCTTCCAGCCCCACCACACGCTGGCTGCGGTGGTCGATTTGGGGTTGGTAGTGCAGGCATAGCTGATCGGTCTGAATGGCTTCGCGCAGCTCGCTCTTGAGCGAAAGATCACCGCGGCTGGCGCGCTCCTGATCCGGGGAATACAGGGCATACCCCTTGCCGGCGCGCTTCGCCACATACATCGCGATGTCGGCGCACCGCAGCAGGCTGCTGGCGTCGTCGCACTGGGCGGGGTAAAACGACAGCCCCAGACTCGCGCCAAGGTCAATACTCTGGTTTTGCCAGTGAAAGGGTTTATCCAGGGCAGACAGCACCTTGTTTGCAATGAATGGGGCGTCCTGGGGATCCAGATTGTGGATCAACATGACATATTCATCGCCCCCCAGACGGGCCACCGTATCTTCGGCTCGCACCGTTTCTTTCAGCCGGCGCCCAACCTCTCGCAGCAGTTCGTCGCCCACGTCGTGCCCCAGGGTGTCGTTGACTTCCTTGAAACGGTCGAGGTCCATCAGAACCACCCCAAACGATTGATGCTCGCGCTTGGATATTTCGATCTCGTGCTCGAGCTGGTCGTGTAACAGACAACGGTTGGCCAAACCGGTGAGCGGATCGAACATGGCCTGGTCGGCGAGCTGCCTGGCCTGGTGTGATACCCGACGGATGACGAATCCGGCAATGCTCATTCCCACCAGCAGGGCAGTCGCACCCAGGCCCGACATCAGATTGCGCACGCTCAAGTAGGAAATCTCGGCACTTTGGACCGCTTCCTCGGTCTGCTTGCGCTGCAGCTCCAGCAAGGCGCTGACTTGCGCCGCAATGTCGCGCTGCCGGGGCATTGCGATGCTGCGTATGCGGTCGAATATTTCTTGCTCGTTGTCGTTGAAGGTGGCCATCTCCACCACTGCCTGTACCTCGGGTTGCGCCTCGCGGGTCAGGGTCTGGATTTGTGCCAGGATGTTGCTTTCCTGGAGGCTGAGCGGCATCGATTCTAGCTGGTTGCGGGCCTTGATATAGATCGCGCCTTGCGCATTGAATCGCTGGACCTCGTCATCCTTGTCGAACGGATCGGAGAGAATGGGCAGAACGTGCATGGAAAGGGCGCGTTCGCGCAGCGCGCTGTGCATTTCCGTCGCGAGTTCGATCTTGACGTTATTGTTCTGGGCGATGTTTTTCAGACGCTGGTTGGCATCGGCCACGTAGCGCAAGCCGATTGCACTGAGCGCGACCATCAGGGTGAGCACGATAATAAAGCCGATTCCGATCCGGGCGCCCATCCCGCGGTGCTGCGAGATCTTTTTCATTGATCCGGTTGATTATCCAAAACGGGTAGGGTATGGAAGCATGGCTTCAGTATCGGTGCGGTGGCCGCTTAACTTTAACTACACCGGGCTGCTTTCAGGCGGCGCGGAGGAGTCAGGCAGTATTGCCGTGCAGCCAGACTGCCGCCTCCAGCGCATTGCCCGCGCCCATTCCCTGCCCCATCAAGGCCGCCACCATGCCGGTGAGGCGGTCACCCGAGCCGGCCTGGGCGAGCCAGGGGCCACCACTGGTGTTGATGGCATAGTGGTTATTGGGATGCGCAATCACGGTACCGGCGCCTTTCAAGGCGATCTCGGCACGATAGCTCTGACCGAGCAAGCGGGCACTTTCGATCCGGTTTGCCTGAACCTCCGCCACGGATAGCTTGAGCAGGCGTGCCGCTTCGCCGGGATGCGGCGTGAGCAGGGTGGGATGACTTCGCCGGGTGGTTTGTTTGGCCAGATTGGGGTCGCTGGCCAACAAGTTCAGTGCGTCGGCATCCAGCACCAGCGGACAGGGTGCCGCAAGCGCAGCTTCCAGTAGCGCATGCGCGCGCGGACTCTGTCCCAGCCCGGGGCCAATGACCAGCACGCTCATCGGGGTGACCAGAAGCGTTTCGGGTGAGGCAAACATCAGCCGCGGTTCAGCGTAATCCACCACGATGCGTTCATCCAGCGTACCCAGGGTGACGCTGCCTGCGCCGTGCTGTAGCGCGGCGCGTCCGGCGATCAGGCAGGCGCCGACCATGCCGTTGTGTCCACCGATGATGCCGATGTGGCCGTACAGGCCTTTGTGGCTGTTTTGGGCGCGTGCGGGGAGGGCATGGTGCGATGCGAGTTGCGTCAGCGCGATACCCGGCGTCGCGGGCAGGGTTTGCGGGTCGACGCCGAGTGTGTCCAGATGCAGGATGCCGGCGTAATCCGGCCCATCGGCGGTCAGCAGGCCGGGCTTGAGCCCAAGAAAGGTGAGCGTGTGGTCGGCGCGCAACGCGCAGCCGCGTATCCAGCCGCTGTCGCTGTCGAGTCCGCTCGGCAGGTCGATGGCCAGCTTGGGGCATTCCAGGCTCTGGGCCTGGGCAATCCAGCGCGCGGCTTCGCCCGTGATGTCGCGCTGCAGCCCCACCCCGAACAGTCCGTCTATGATCAGGCTGAACGCTTGCGAGCGGGGGACCTCGTTCAGGATCGTGCCGCCGCTATCGCGCCAGCCGGACCATGCGCGCGCCGCATCCGGTGGCAAACGGCCTGGGTCGGCGCGGCTGACCACAAGCACGCGGAAGCCTTGCTCGCGCAGCAGGCGCGCAGCAACCAACGCATCGCCCCCGTTGTTGCCGGGGCCGGCCAGGAACAGGATCGGTGCCCCCGACTCATTGGCCAGCGCCCCTGCCCGTTCGGCAACGGCAGCGCCGGCTTTTTCCATCAAGGCTGCATCCGGATGGACCGCTAACCATTTTTGCTCGATGGCCCGGATATCGGCAGCCATGAACAGGGGCGGCGAGACAAGGGTGTGTGGGTTAACCGGCATGGGTCTACGGGACCGGAGTGGGCGAATGCGACCATCTTAGCCCCACTGGTGCAAAGTCAGCCTGATTCGATTTGGGCTGAAGGTTTGTCTGGTCGAAAAAGACCATTCGTTTTGGATATCAAGGTGGTCTTGCGTTTGCCGTTAAGCTTGGACCGGGAATCCGGTTACCGATGAAAATGGAGACTGTAATGCAAAGACGACAATTTCTGGCTGGCCTGACACTACTTCCCGCTTTGCCGCTTATGGCTTATGCCAATGATTCAGGCCTGAGCATCGGAATTTATCCAGGTACCGGAAAAGCAGATATTTTCATGGACGAATTCAGGGACGCGGCGATGCCGTTTGCCCAGGCGCTGAGCGCATCTTTGGGGCTAAAACCCCGACTCACCTTGTTTCGCACCATCAAAACCGCCCTCCGTTCACTGGACAGGGGGCGGCTGGATATGTATTTCGTTCCACCATCGCTGGCGGTTTCCGTGCTGGACAAGGATTATTCGCCGGTGGCCCGGGTGAAAGATCAGGCCACCGGCATCATGATTCGTCGCAAGGGCGTCAATGTGACCACGGTAGCCATGACCGAAAAGGAGTCCTGGCTGGATGTGATGGGGCGCTATACCGTCAAGCGCAACAGTTCAGGTTCCCCCAAAATCGTGAATTTCAAGACCCAGGAGGACGTGACCATCGCGCTGGAGCGTAATCATGCCCAGGCAGGCAGTTTGCGCAGCAAGGCGGCCGATGCGTTGCTGGCAAAAGGCGAATTTGAAGTTTGGGTGCCTTTGCCCAACACCCCGGATTTCACCCTGATGGCGAGCAACCGGCTTACGGTTGTCGAGCAGAACAAGCTGGGTGCCGCAGCCGTCGCATTGCGACCGGATGCGATCCTGCAACTGCAGAAAACCATCCACAGCAAGGTGACCGGCTTCGTGATCGACAAGGAAGCCGATTACAAGATAATCAAGATCGCGATCAAGGAAGCCGGATATTGATCCATGCTTTTGTACTTGCCCCATGGCAGGCTTGCAAGCCTGCCATGGGTGCGTATATTGGTGGTATTGAGTGCCTGGGAGTGCCTGCATGAATACACGTAATCGCAGTCCGGCGGGCGCTGTCGTCGCGCAGTGCATGGACGAGGCCGGTTGCAAACCCGTTTCCTGCGAAGTCTGTTTGACGGAAATTCCGGCGGATGCGGTCAATGTGACCGATGCTCAGGACTATGTGCATCATTTTTGCGGCCTTGCCTGCCTGGAGGCCTGGCAGAAGCAAGCCAGGGCTCGCCAAAAGGACACCCCGTAGGCGTCGGTCAATCGGCTAAAATAGCGACTTTGCCTGTTTGCAAAGCCGCACATGTCTTCCATCGTATCGCTCCCCGGCAGTGGCGCACTGTCCGCTTTCCGTATTGACAAAATTCGCCAGCAAGCCGCCCGGCTTGGAATCGCACTGGGCGATCTGACGGCGCGTTACTGGCATTTTCTGGAACTGGATGCCGAACTGGATGGGGCCGCCAGCCGGCAGCTGGCCAAAACACTGGATTACGGCACCGCAACCGATCGCCCCGCGGCCGGCGAAATTCAGCTTGTGGTTACGCCGCGGCCGGGCACGATTTCGCCGTGGTCGTCCAAGGCGACCGACATTCTCAAAAACAGCGGCATCACCCAGCTGCGCCGGATTGAACGCGGCGTGGCATATCGCCTGTGCGATCCGCAAGGCGATGTGCTGTCGGCAGCGGCGTTGACTGCGCTGCTGCCGCTGCTGCACGATCGCATGACCGAATCCGTGATGGGTTCGCTGGACGACGCGCATGGCCTGTTTCAGCACGTGGCCCCACGCGAGCTGGCTACGGTTGATCTCATCGCGGGCGGTCGTGCTGCGCTGGAAGCAGCCAACCGCAGCCTCGGCCTGGCGCTGTCGGACGACGAACTCGATTACCTGGTCGATCATTTCACCCGCATCGGGCGCAACCCCACCGATGTCGAGTTGATGATGTTCGCGCAGGCCAATTCCGAGCACTGTCGCCACAAGATTTTCAACGCCGCGTGGGTGATCGACGGCGCGACGCAGGCGAAGTCGCTGTTCGGCATGATTCGCGACACCCATGCTGCGCACCCCGCGGGCACGGTGGTGGCGTATTCGGACAATTCGTCGGTGATCGAGGGCGCGACCATCGACCGCTTCTACCCGCGCGCTGATGGCAGCTATGCCTATAGCAGCGAGTTAACCCATGTGCTGATGAAGGTCGAGACGCATAACCACCCGACCGCGATCTCGCCGTTCCCCGGCGCTGCGACGGGCAGCGGCGGAGAAATCCGCGACGAAGGCGCAACCGGAACCGGCTCCAAGCCCAAAGCCGGTTTGAGCGGGTTTTCGGTCTCGAACCTCAACATTCCAGGTTACGTTCAGCCGTGGGAAACCGATGCCTACGGCAAGCCGGCGCGCATCGTCACGCCGCTTGCGATCATGCTCGAAGGCCCGATCGGCGCCGCCGCATTCAACAACGAATTCGGCCGTCCCAACCTCGCCGGCTATTTCCGCACCTTTGAAGAAACTGTGGCCGGACAGCGCCGCGGCTACCACAAGCCCATCATGCTGGCGGGCGGCGTCGGCAGCATCCGCGCCGACCATGTGGACAAGAAAATGCTGCCCACCGGCACCCTGCTGATCCAGCTGGGCGGCCCCGGCATGCTGATCGGGCTGGGCGGCGGCGCGGCGTCGTCGATGGACACCGGCGCCAACGCGGCCGATCTCGACTTCGATTCGGTGCAGCGCGGCAACCCCGAAATGGAGCGGCGCGCGCAGGAAGTCATCGACCGCTGCTGGCAACTCGGCGAGGCCAACCCGATTCTGTCGATCCACGATGTCGGCGCCGGCGGGCTGTCCAACGCGCTGCCCGAGCTGGTGCACGGCGGCGGCCGCGGCGGGCGCTTCGAACTGCGCGCCGCGCCGTCGGAGGAATCCGGCATGTCGCCGCGCGAAATCTGGTGCAACGAGGCGCAGGAGCGCTACGTGCTGGCGATCCCGCCTGCGCGTCTCGATGAATTCCGCGCCATCTGCGAGCGCGAGCGCTGCCCGTTCGCGGTGCTGGGCGAAGCCATTGAAAACAACCAGTTGCAGGTGACGGATCGCCATTTCCAGAATGCGCCGGTGGACATGGATCTTGAAGTGCTGCTTGGCAAGCCGCCGCGCCTGACGCGCGACGTTGCGCGTCAGGCGGCCAGGCCTGAACCGCTGGTCCTCGACGGGATCGAGCTGAAAGACGCGGTTTATCGTGTGCTGGCGATGCCGGGTGTGGCGTCGAAAATGTTCCTGATTTCCATTGGCGACCGTACCGTCGGCGGTCTCACCGCGCGCGATCAATGCGTGGGGCCGTGGCAGGTGCCCGTCGCCGATTGCGCGATCACGCTGGCGGGCTACCAGACCACGCAGGGCGAAGTGTTCGCCATAGGCGAGAAAGCGCCGCTGGCCTTGATCGACGCGCCGGCGTCGGGGCGCATGGCGATTGCCGAGGCGATTACCAACCTGGCCGCAGCGCGCGTCGAGGGCCTCGCGCAGGTGAAATTGTCGGCCAACTGGATGGCGCCTGCGGGCCATCCGGGCGAGGATGCGGCGCTGTTCGATACCGTGGCGGCGGTTTCGAACTATTGCCAGGCGCTAGGCGTTTCCATCCCGGTCGGCAAGGATTCGATGAGCATGAAAACCGTGTGGGATGCCGACGGTGACAAGAAGGCGGTGACCTCCCCGGTCTCGCTGGTGATTTCGGCGTTTGCCAACACCCCCGATGCGACTGCGCACCTCACGCCGCAGCTGCGCACCGATATGGGCGAGTCGGATATCGTCCTGATCGACCTCGGGCTGGGCAGGAACCGCCTCGGTGCATCGAGCTTTGCGCAGGCATATAAACAGGTGGGCGACCGCTGCCCGGACGCGCCGACAGCAACCGCACTGAATGCCTTCTTCGACACGGTGCAGGCGCTGAACGCGGCGGGGAAATTGCTGGCCTACCATGATCGTTCCGATGGCGGCTTGTTTGCGGCCTTGTGCGAAATGGCGTTTGCCGGCCACTGCGGGCTGGATCTGGATGTGGATGAATTGTGCCTCGACCAGATTCGCCACGAAGTCGAGGACGAAGGTCGGCCGGAACCGGAAACGCTGAGCGCAGCCGGCTATAGCGCGCGCATGTTCAATGTGTTGTTCAACGAAGAAGCCGGGGCGCTGTTGCAAATCCGCCGCGCCGACATGCAGGCGGTGATGCAGGCCTTTATCGACGCCGACCTGCGCGGTGAGTTTCACATCATCGGCCAGATCAATGCACTCGACCGGGTGCGGGTATTGCGTAATGACAAGCTGATTCTCGACGAGACGCGTAGCGATCTGCAACGCAGCTGGGCGCGCACGAGCTACGAAATGGCGAAGTTGCGCGACAACCCGGCGTGTGCCGAACAGGAGTTCGCCACCCACGCCGATGCCGGCGATCCGGGGCTGCATTACGCCTTGCGTTTCGATGCGCAGGCCGACATCGCCGCCCCCTTCATTGCCAGCGGCAAGCGGCCGCGGGTCGCGGTGCTGCGCGAGCAGGGCGTCAACGGTCAGGTCGAGATGGCGGCCGCGTTCGATGCCGCCGGCTTTGCCGCAGTCGATGTCCACATGAGCGACATCTTGTCTGGACGGGTCAGTCTCGGCGATTTCACCGGCCTGGCGGCATGCGGCGGTTTCAGCTACGGCGACGTACTGGGCGCGGGCGGCGGCTGGGCCAAGTCGATTTTGTTCAATCCACGTGCGCGCGACCAGTTCTCGGCGTTTTTCGATCGCGCCGATACGTTTGCGCTGGGCGTGTGCAACGGCTGCCAGATGATGAGCCAGCTGCACGACCTGATTCCGGGCGCTGAAGCCTGGCCGCGCTTCGAGCGCAACCTGTCGGAGCAGTTCGAGGCCCGCTTTGCGCTGGTTGAAGTGCTGGCTTCGCCGTCGCTTTTCTTTGCCGGCATGGCCGGCTCGGTGATGCCGATTGCCGTATCGCACGGCGAAGGCCGGGTTGCTTTCCGCGACGCCACACATGCCGCACAGGCCTTGTCCACGCTGCGCTATGTCGATCACCGGGGCGCACCAGCCGAAGCCTATCCGCTGAATCCGAATGGCTCGGCCGCAGGCCTCACCGGGTTTACCACCGCAGAGGGCCGCTTCAGCATCCTGATGCCGCACCCCGAGCGGGTATTCCGCGCCGCGCAATTATCATGGAAGCCGGAAGGCATGCTGGGCGCCAGTCCCTGGCTGCGCATGTTCCGCAACGCGCGGTGCGCGGTTGGGTGATGTGGGCTGAGTATGCGAAAATAGCGGGCTTTGCCGTATTAAGCCCGCTGTCCGCCTATGAATCCCCCCGATACGCTCCTGACAGATGACCACCTGCGTGCGCAGGTCAAGTTGCTCGGCACCTTGCTCGGCCAGGTGCTGTTGCAGTTTGCCGGCGAAGAAGTATTCGAGACTGTAGAAACCCTGCGTCGCGGCTTTGCCGAATTGCAGCAGCAGGAAGACCAGCAACGCCGCACCGAATTGATGGAAATGATCGACGCCATGCCCGCCCACAAGGTGGAGCTGGTGGTGCGGGCCTTCTCCAGTTACTTCAAACTGGTCAACGTGGCGGAAGAAAGCTTTGCGCATCGCAACCGTCGCCGCATGCTGTCGCACGGCATGGCGCTGTGGGAAGGCTCCTTTGACCGCACCCTGGCCGAACTCAAGGCGCAGGGTGTTTCGGTGAATACGCTGCAGGAGATGGTTAACCGCTTGCATTATTCGCCCGTATTTACCGCACACCCCACTGAAGCGCGTCGCCGCGCGGTGATGGAGGGCATGCGCCGGGTGTTCCTGCTTTGCGATCAGTTGTACAGCTCCAGCCTGGGCGTGAATGACCAGCGCGAGCTGGAGGCGCAGCTGGCCTCCGAAATTCAGGTGGTGTGGCGTACGGATGAATTGCGCTCGGCCAAGCTCGAAGTGCGTGATGAAGTGCGCAATGGCCTTTATTACGTTCGGGAAAGCCTGTTCGATGCCGTACCCAAAGCGTATTCCTTTTTCGAGAAAGCGCTGCGCAAGCATTACGGTGCGAAAGCAGACGGCGCGGCATCGGTCAGCGTGCCCAGCTTTATCCGTTTTGGTTCGTGGATTGGCGGGGACCGCGATGGCAACCCGTTTGTGACGGCCGATGTAACCGAGTGGACGGTGCATACCCAGATGCAGACTGCGCTCGACGAGTACCGGGCGCGCGTACTCGAGCTGCGGCAGACGCTGACGCATAGCAGCGATTGGTGCACGCCCTCTGCGCCGTTCCTGGCCCAACTGGCGGAATATGAAGCCGAGTTTGGCGAACAGGTGTTCCGTGGAACGGCGGTGCAGATATACAGCCGCGAACCTTACCGCCGCATGGCGGCGATCATGCTGGCGCGGCTGGATGCCAATTTGTCCTACGTCCACCAGTGCCTGGCCGATGTGCCGAGCTTTACTTCACATTTGGCCTACGAGAACGCGCCCGCTTTTCTCGAAGACCTGTATCTGCTGCGCGACTCGCTGATCAGCCATGGCGATCGCATTGTTGCGATGCAGGATTTGCATCCCTTGATTCGTCTGGTCGAAAGTTTCGGTTTCCATCTGCTGAAGCTGGATATTCGCCAGGAGTCGACGGTGCACACACGCACGGTCGCCGCCGTGCTGAAACAGCTTGACCCCGATTTTATGTCCCGCAGGGACGGTATCCAGCCGGACGGTTACGTCGGCGCGACCGAAGCCGAACGCATGCAGCGCCTGGCGGCCTGGGTCGGCCATATCGATCCGATTGAAGTGAACGATGGCGTGCTGGACGATGAGGCACGCGAAGCGGTCGCAGTGTTCCGGCGCATGGCAAGACTGCAGGCCGAAGTGGGCGACGAGGTCTTCGGCACCTATGTGATTTCGATGACGCACAGTGCCTCGCACGTCATGGAAGTGATGCTGCTGGCGCGACTGGTGGGCTTGTGCGGCCACAATGGGCGCGACTGGTTTTGCCGGATCCAGGTCGCCCCGTTATTCGAGACGGTGGAAGACCTCCAGCACAGCGAGTCCATCCTCGACCAGTTGCTGTCGAACAAGGTTTATCGCGCGCTGGTGGCGGCCAATGGCAATCACCAGGAAGTCATGCTCGGCTATTCGGATTCATGCAAGGACGGCGGCATTCTGGCGTCGAACTGGAACCTCTATCAGGCCCAGCTTTCCATCATTGCCCTGACCCAGCGTTTCGGCGTTGAGTGCCGTCTGTTCCACGGGCGCGGCGGCACGGTCGGACGCGGCGGCGGCCCCACCCACGATGCGATCCTGTCGCAACCGCCGGGCACGGTGAACGGCGAGATCAAGTTCACCGAGCAGGGCGAGATGCTGTATTACAAATACAGCAAACCCGAAACCGCCACCTATGAAATCGGCATGGGCGTCACCGGTCTGCTCAAGGCCAGCGCCACCGCGCTCGCATCGAGCGATGCGCGCTATCCGCAGGACTATCTCGACTGGATGCGCGACATCGCCGCGGCAGGCGAAACGGCTTACCGTGCGATGGTCGCGCTCCCCGGTTTTATCGACTACTTTTACGAAAGTACGCCGGTTACCGAAATTGGCCTGTTGAATATCGGCAGCCGCCCGTCGCACCGCAAGAAAGCCGATCGTTCGCTGGCCTCGGTTCGCGCCATTCCCTGGGTGTTCGGCTGGGCGCAGTCGCGCCACACGCTGCCCGCCTGGTACGGCATTGGCAGCGCGCTGAAGGATTTTATCGACAAGCAGCCGGACGGCCTGGCGCATCTGCAGGCGATGGTTCGTGAGTGGCCGTTCTTCCGCAGCTTGCTGTCCAATGTGCAGATGGCCTTGACCAAGGCCGACATGGAAATATCCGAGGAATATGCGCGCCTGTGCGATCACCCCAACACCATGGGCGTCTATCGCGCGATTGCCGATGAATACGCCCTGACCGTCGAGGGGGTCAAACAGGTTGCACAGATCGCCTCCCTGCTCGAGGACAATCAGCCATTGGCCTTGTCGATTTCGCGCCGTCGCCCTTATATCGATCCTATCAACCACATTCAGGTACGATTGCTGAAACACTATCGATCCGAGAGTGTGTGGGATGCCGAGCAGGAGTCCTGGCTCACGCCCTTGAAACGTTCGATCAACGCCATTGCCGCCGGGATGCGTAATACCGGCTAGGAATAGATGGATACAGAAAAAACAGTCATCATTCCACCCGTTCGGCCGAAGCGGCGCGGGCTGATTGTTGCCATCGTCCTGAATGTGGCGTTGGCTGTGCTGGTATGCGGGCTGGCGCTTTACGCTTTCATGCTCAATGTCGATCTGGGCGATTTGAAACGGCGCCTGTCCAGGGAGGTTGAAACCCGGCAGCAGGCCGAGCGCTATATGGTTGAAACCCGCAATCAACTCACCGAAAGCCTGCGTGAAATTGAGCAACTGAAAGCGCAACTGGCCTACAAGGAAACGGATTATCAGGCCGTGGTAAAGGCAAAACCGGCCTTGCCAGTGGTGATTAATTTCCGTTCGTCAATGTTAGGCAAGGGCTTGGTGGCGGTAATCGAAAACACCAGCGACCGTTATCTGTCCGTGGTTCTCAGCGTACGTAACCCCACCTTGTTGAAGACCAAACGATTCAAGCTTGACCTCGAACCCCAGTCCAGAATCGATTTTGGACACCTGGAAGGCTGGCAGTTTGCTTCGGGCGATGAGCTGTCGTTGTTCAGCGATGAATTTGGCGCGCTTAATCTATCCGTGCCGTAGGCGGTTGAGGCATGCAAGTATTTTTGGGCGAATGCCGGGATGCAGACGCTGGACTGGATTTCAGGCTTCAGGTGTGATAAAAAGATAATAATATCTATTGTGGGGATGTCGCTCATGACGTCAACAACTGCGGCGCTGCTGCAGAAATACAGCATTCCTGGCCCGCGCTATACCTCGTATCCCACCGCGCCCTATTTCCATACCCAATTTGCCGAAGCCGACTGGACTGAGGCGTTGGGAGCCGCCTCGGCGGATCGCGGGATTTCGCTTTATGTCCATATCCCGTTCTGCGATTCGCTGTGTTACTACTGCGGCTGCAATATGGTGGCCACGCGCGACTACCGCAAAACCCAGCCCTATCTGGCCACGCTCGACCAGGAAATGGCGCGCACCGCGCAGCGGGTCGATTCCCGGCGCGTGGTGCGTCAACTGCACTGGGGCGGCGGTACGCCAACCTATTTGAATCCCGACGACATTCGCCGCCTGATGGCGATGATGCGTTCGCATTTCACCCTGGCTGCGGACGCCGAGATCAGCTGCGAAGTCGATCCGCGCGAACTGACGCGCGCGCACCTGGCGGCGCTGCGCGAATGCGGCTTTAACCGTCTGTCGTTCGGAGTGCAGGACATGGACCCGGATGTGCAGCAGGCGGTCAACCGCATCCAGTCCGAAGCCCTGATCCGGCAGGTGCTCGACTGGTCGCGCGAGCTGGGTTTTTCCAGCATTAATCTGGATCTGATCGTCGGCCTGCCCAGGCAAACGGTTGAGCGTTTCAGCCGAACCCTTGAGCGTATAGTCGAATGGGCGCCGGATCGTTTGGCGGTGTTCGGCTATGCGCACGTGCCCTGGATGAAAAAACACCAGAACCTGATCAAGGAATCCGAGCTGCCTGATCCGGCTGCGCGCCTTGGGTTGCAGCAGGCAGTCAATGCGTCTTTGGGCGCGGCGGGCTACGTCAACATCGGTCTCGATCACTTTGCGCGCCCCGAAGATGAACTGGTGCGTGCGCAGCAGAACAAAACCCTGTGGCGCAATTTTCAGGGCTACACCACGCACAAGGATTGCGACATTCTCGCGTTCGGCGCGTCCAGCATCAGCCAGACGGCCGACGTCTATATGCAGAACGAGAAGAGTCTGAAGTCCTATCAGGAGCGTGTTGCGGCAACCGGATTTGCGGTCGAGCGTGGCCTCAAGCTCACCCGCGACGACCGGATTCAGCGCGAAGCCATCACCCGGGTGATGTGCGACCTGGAACTGGATTTCGCGACCTTCGGCAGCGAGTGGGGGATAGCCTTTAGCGATTATTTTGCCGATGCGCTGACCGATCTGCGTCCATTGGCAGACGATGGCCTGGTGGAGATTGATCGCGGCAAGATCAGCGTCACCCCAACCGGCCGCCTGTTCCTGCGCAACATCGGCATGTGTTTCGATCGTTATCTCAGGCAGGCGCCCGGCGAGCAGCCGCGCTATTCCAGAACGGCCTGACCGGCTTCAGCGGCATTCGCTGTCTTCATCGCGTTTGGGGCAGCCTTGCGGCCGCTTGGGCGGCGGCAGCGGGCAGCGGTTGATCTCGTCGGCGCTGCGCTGGAAGTAGCAGGTCATCGAACTGGATGCGATGCCCAGCAGCCAGAACACAAAGAAGCCGACGGTGTAGGCGGCGATGCGTTGCTCGATCAGCGGCTCGCCGCGATACAGAATCTCAAGCGGGTCGAACAGGGTGGTGAAGAGGATGTCGGCCACCCCGGCCATCAGGAAGGATGGCCAGAGGATGGAGATCAGGCGCTTCAGCATGGCGTGCTCCTCGTGGCGATCGGATTCATTCTTTGGGATCGTTCATTTTCCGCTTGATCCAGGACAGCATGAGAAAGCCTATCCCCATGATGGACAGAATGGTGAACAGGCTCAACAGGCCAATCGGTTGGGTCAACAGCATATCGAGTACGACATCCATTTCAGTCTCTCCGGGTTTGAACAGTGGAGTCGGCTGCTGTCGTCAGCGTGACCGCCTGGTTGAGCGGGGTGTGCAGCACGCCGGACAGGCGCCAGGTGGACGCGGAATCGGCAAGCTGGGCATGCCATTTTCCGGCCGCCATGGCGGGCAATAACGTGCGGTAATGCCCGCCGCCGGCATGGCTGAGCGTGAGCCGTTGATCCTGGCCCTGGCGGGTCGGGTGGGCGAGCGCGAGCTCGAGCCGGTCGGGGAAGGATTGCAGATTCCCCGTCAGCGTGAGCCCCAGTGCGCCATCTTCGCGTTGCAGCGTGGCAGTGAGCGCCAGTGCACGCGCGGCGTCATCGCGCGCCAGTGCCTGATTGATCGCCAGGCCGGCCTTGTAGTAATCGCCGACCA
The DNA here is from genome assembly GCA_002256785.1 of Hydrogenophilales bacterium 17-61-9. Lineage (GTDB taxonomy): Bacteria > Pseudomonadota > Gammaproteobacteria > Burkholderiales > Thiobacillaceae > Thiobacillus. Next base: position 1,668 of record NCIF01000016.1, on the reverse strand, counting down.
CCAGGCCGTCGGCGCTTTGATAGGCGATCCAGACCGTTGCCAGCCCGGCGATGACGGCGGTGGCGGGCAGACTGATCAGGAACCATGGCCAGGGTTCGCGGTACCAGGGTTTGGCTTGCTGAACGAGATTCATCATGGCGATCTGACTCATGGAGAATTAGCGGTTAAAAAACCGGGTCGCAACGTCGTCCGCGATGCGCGGATTGTCGATGGACTGGATTGTAAAGCTCACGGCGGTCGAGCGGCTTTTCAGCTCGACCGGATCGGCGATCAGGCTGACGGGAATGTCGATGGTTTGCAGGGGCGCGGCGGTAATTTTTTGTGCGTTGACCACGACCTGCAAGCCGGGGATGCCCTGCGCCCGGATGGTGTAGCGGTGAGGCTGCGCATCCTTGTTGATGAGTTGCAGACGATAGACGTTTTCGATCATGCCGTCGTCGGTTTCCTTCGACAGCGCGGCGCGGTCGCGCACCACGTCGACGCGTAACGGCACCCGGGTCGCGAGGCTGGCGACGAAAGCGCCGCCGATGGCCAGCAACAGCACGCTGTAGATCAGCGTGCGCGGACGCAGCACATGCTTGAGGATGGTGCTGTCAGGGTAGCGGCCCTTCACCGCATTTTCCGTGGTGTAACGAATCAGCCCGCGCGGGTAGCCCATCCTGTCCATGATCTGGTCGCAGCCGTCGATGCAGGCGGCGCAACCGATGCATTCGTATTGCAGGCCGTTGCGGATGTCGATGCCGGTGGGGCAGACCTGGACGCAGACGTTGCAGTCGACGCAGGCGCCGAGGCCGGCGGCAGCGTAGTCGGTCTTTTTGCTGCGCGAGCCGCGCGGTTCGCCGCGCGAACCGTCGTAGGTCACGGTCAGCGTGTCGGAGTCGAACATCACGCTTTGAAAGCGCGCATACGGGCACATGTATTTGCATACCTGTTCGCGCATGAAACCGGCATTGCCCCAGGTGGCAAAGCCGTAGAACAGGATCCAGAAGGACTCCCACGGGCCGAGACTGGCGCGCATCGTTTCGGCGGCGAGCGTCTGGATCGGCGTGAAATAGCCGACGAAGGTGAAGCCGGTCCACAGCGCAATCGCAAACCACACGGCATGCTTGAGGCCGCGTTTTTTCAGCTTGTTGGCATTCCACGGCGACTTGTCGAGTTTCTTGCGCGCGAGATGGTCGCCTTCCAGCCATTCTTCCACCCACATGAAAATTTCGGTGTAAACGGTTTGCGGGCAGGCATAGCCGCACCACAGCCGTCCGGCCACCGCGGTGAACAGGAACAGCGCCAGCGCCGCCAGGATCAAGAGGCCGGTGAGATAAATGAAATCCTGCGGCCAGAACACCAGGCCAAAGATGTAAAACTTGCGCGCGGCCAGGTCGAACAAGATTGCCTGACGGCTATCCCATTGCAGCCAGGGCAGACCGTAGTAAAGCCCCTGGGTCAGCAGCACCAGCGCAATCCGCCAGTTGGCAAACACGCCATACACCGCGCGCGGCTGGATCTTCTGCTGGATCGCATAGAGCTGTAGCTCGATGGGGACGTCTGCGGAGGACGACGGTTTTTCCTGGGCCAATGTGTTTTCCGTGGATGGGCTGAGCCGCTTGAGCGCACTGTCCACCAAAACATGGCGCAATGCGTTCAAGCGGCTCGCCGGCTTGCCGGCGATAA
>NCIF01000189.1 GCA_002256785.1 Hydrogenophilales bacterium 17-61-9 | reverse complement strand
TTCATCAGGCCATTGTTGTTGTTGAACTGCTCAAGACCGGTGAAGTCCACGCCCTGACCAATAGCCGAAACAATCAGGTCAGCCGGCAGGTCACGCTCGGTGCCTTCAACCAGCTTGGTTTCTTTACCTTCCATCACGAAATCAGCTACGCGCAGCGCAGTTGCGCGGCCTTGCGCGTCCAGCACAATCGAAATGGGTGTCACGCCACCCAGAATTTCGATGCCTTCCTGCTGGGCATGTTCAATCTCATGCTTGCTCGCGTTCATCTTGTCGATGGTGGCACGGGAAACCAGCACGACTTCGGCGCCTTCACGTGCGGAAACCGAAGCCACGTCATGGGCCATGTGGCCGGAAATCACGTTTTCCGCGCTCGGACGCTCGTCGACGGTACCTGCCTTGGTCACGTTACCCAGACGACGCGCAACGGTCACGACGTCGATCGAGGTATCACCACCACCGATCACCACCACGCGATTGCCGACGTGCTGCAGACGACCTTCGTTAAAGGCGCGCAGGAAGGCAACCGCGGTTACGACGTTGGGGGCTTCAGCACCGGGAACCGGCAACGGACGACCGGATTGCGCGCCCATCGCCATGAAGATGGCATCGAATTCCTTGTCGATTTCTTCGTAGCTGACATCGGAACCCACGCGCGTCTTCAGACGAGTCTCAACGCCCATGTCGATGATGCGGCCGATTTCCGTGTCCAGCATGGCACGCGGCGTGCGGAAACCGGGAATGCCGTAGCGCATCATGCCGCCGAGTTCTTCATGCTCGTCGAAAATGGTGACGCCGTGACCGCGCAAACGCAGCTGGTAGGCGGCCGCCAGACCAGCAGGACCGGCGCCGATGATGGCCACTTTCTTACCGGTCGAGGTAGCGGCCGGCGTGAATTTCATGTCGTTTTCAAGGCCCCAGTCGCCGACAAAGTGCTCGACCGAGTTAATCCCCACATGGTCTTCTACCATGTTGCGGTTACAGCCCGACTCGCAAGGCGCCGGACACACACGACCCATCACAGCGGGGAACGGGTTCGCCGAAGTGATGCGCTCGAATGCATATTGCTGCCAGGTCACGCCAGCGGGCGGCTTCTCGATGCCGCGCACAATATTCAAATAACCGCGGATGTCTTCACCTGCGGGGCAAGAACCCTGGCAAGGCGGCGTAGCAAGCACATACTCGGGACACTTGTGGGTCCAGCTGGACTGGAAAATCTTGTCCTGAGAAGTACGGAATTGACCTTCCTTCTCGCCTTCTTTGAAGCGACGATATGACAGGCCTTCGGTTTTTGCTTGATTCGTCGTGACAGCCATGCTGGTTCTCCTAACGCTTATGTAACTAAAGATAGATAAATCGCAATCAGCCGGCTTATTCAGCTTTATCGAGCTTGATTGCCTTGCTGACTAATTGATGCACTCCGCCCACCATGCTCATGTCGAAGCCGTACTTGGGCAATACCTTGGTGAACTGCGCTTTGCAAATCGCGCAGATCATGGCCATGAAGTTGACCTTGTGTTCCTTGACCACATTATTCAGCGCGGTGGCGCGCGGCAGAGCGCCTTTGACACGCACTTCCAGCAGGTCGTCGGTCAGAAGGCCGCCGCCGCCGCCGCAACAGAACGTGGCTTCGCCTATCGTTCCGTCTGCCATATCGTGGAAATTATTCACCACCGACTTGATCAACTCGCGCGGAATGGCGAACTGGCCGCCCGGCTCGGTGCCCATGCGCGAAGCGCGCGCGACGTTGCACGAATCATGGTAGGTCACCACGAGATCGTCGTTGAGCGACGGGTCAACCCTGACCTTGCCCGACTTGATCAGGTCATTCGTCAGCTCGCAAATGTGCTGGGGCTGCGGGTAATTCGGATCAAGCTGCTTCTGGAACTCGATCGAGAAGGGGTCATTGCCGCCATAGCCGATGCCGGTCAGCGTATTCCAGAAACTGTACGCAACGCGCCAGGCGTGACCGCACTCCCCAACCACGATGCGCTTGACGCCTAATTCAATCGCCGAATCGCGAATGCGCATGGCGACCCTGCGCATCGTGTCGTAGTTGCCGTTGAACAGGCCGAAGTTGCCGGCTTCAGAAGCATGAGTGGACAAGGTCCAGCTGATGCCGGCAGCATGAAACACCTTGGCATAACCGATCAATGATTCGACGTGCGGCTCGGAGAAAAAGTCGGCCGACGGCGTGACCAGCAGCACTTCCGCGCCCTTCACATCCAGCGGCATCTTGACTGCAACGCCGGTGTCGGCTTCGATATCCTCTTCCAGACCTTCCAGCGTGTCTTCCAGCGCGGGGCCGGGCAGACCGAGGTTGTTGCCGATCTTCTGCACCTTGCCCAGAATTTCGTTGGAATATTTCTGACCCATGCCGACATGGTTCAGGATCTCGCGACCGGCCATGGTGATCTCGGCGGTATCGATTCCGTACGGGCAATACACCGAACACCGGCGGCATTCCGAACACTGATGATAGTAGTTGTACCAGTCGCCCAGAATGTCCTGGGTCAGGTCTTTAGCGCCCACCAATTTCGGAAACAACTTGCCCGCAGTGGTGAAGTAACGGCGATAGACCTGGCGCATCAAGTCCTGGCGCGCCACCGGCATGTTTTTGGGATCGGACGTGCCCAGATAATAGTGGCACTTGTCCGTACAGGCGCCGCAGTGCACGCACGCATCCAGAAACACCTTCAATGAACGGTATTTGCCCAGCAAGTCGCCCATTTTGTCGATCGCACGCTCTTTCCAGTCTTCCGGCAGTTCGTGCGGATAGCCCATGAAATCCTGAATCGGCTGGTTTGCCGGAAAGGTTTTGACGTGCGCCATCACCCCCTCCTGCAACCTGGGGATCTCGATTTCGTCTTTGATTTCAGGAACGTCAAATACTGGAGCGGCCACTTGTAAGTCCTTTGTCCGTGCTTATTTATCGCTAACTAAAAGTCAACGAATTATTTAGTCTGGTCTAGCTTGGCGGCCCATGCCGCGATATGGCGACTTTCACGCGGGTTATCCACCTGGTTGCGCGTAGGACTGAAGAACAGGCCCGGCGCATGCAACAGCTTGCTTATCGGGAAAATCAGCATCAGAAAAGCCACCAGCGCCAGATGAATCAGCAGAACCGGATCGCCAGGAACAGGCTGCACGTCAAAATACATCAAGCCCATGAAAAACATCTTCAGCGCAACAATGTCGGTATGAACGACAAAGGTCATCAACATGCCCGTCACGCCAATTGCAATCAGCAACACCAGCATCAAATAGTCAGACGGGGTGGATATGTAACGCACCCGGTCTACCAGAAAGCGGCGGGCGAGCAGCCCGAGCATGCCGATCAACATCATGAAGCTGGCGTACTTGCCAAACGGCTGAATGATATCGACCCAAAACCAGACAGGCTCGGTGAAATAGCGAAGATGACGCAGCAGCACCAGCAACAACCCGAAGTGGAACAGCCAGCCAAAAACCCAGATCCATTTGTTGGACTTGAACAGCGATTCAAATACTCGTCGGCGCAGGCGTAGTCGGGATCTTCAACGGCACGGGGGTACGACTGTAGTCCACAATTTTGTAGACCAAGCCGATCACCAGTACCAACGCCGCGATGTAAAACATCCCTGCGTAAATCATCGTCACTGTAGACAAACCCATTCCCCTAACAACTCATTTGTTTTGTTTCCAAATCAAACGCACGCACGACCTGTTTTGTCGCGCGCGCATTCGATTGGGAAACAAATACCCTGAATCGAAGCCGCCCCGGACGATAGACCGGAGCGACCCGATAGCTTACGGCTTAAATACAGCCGGTTGGCTTGGGCAGGCCGGCGATCTTACAAGCCTGCTTGGCGGGACCGTAGGGGAACAACTCGTACAGGTACTTGTTGTTGCCTTTATCGGGACCGAGCTTCTTGCCGATGGCCTTGGTCAGCACGCGAACAGCGGGTGCGATTTGATACTCGGCGTAGTACTCACGCAGGAAGTTAACAACTTCCCAGTGGCCTTCCGTCATGTCAACCTTCTCTTCGACAGCCATGTACTTGGCGATGTCTTCGTTCCACTGCGACAGATCGACCAAATAACCTTCTTCGTCGACTTCGACTTCCTTACCGGCGATTTCCACCATGGGCATAGCAATACTCCTTCAGTTAAAAGTTACAGCCAAGACTGACAGCTGTTGTGTTCTGCAACCAGATCCACAAAACCGCCGTAATCCACGACATTGACACCGTCCATCACGCGCCCGGCCATGCCGCGCGCTGCCAGATCAGGACCGAGAGCGTAAATCTTGAGGTCAGCAGCCGCTGCCTGGATTTTCGCCGCTGCCGTGCCGCCTTTCGTCGCCGCGTAAACCGCGTCTTCGATCAGCAATACAGCAGAACCCTTTGTGGCCATGGCGAGGCAGCTTTCCAGCGAACCCCGTTCTGTAGCCGATTTATTCACAATATGCAGCATATCCGTCCCCTTAGAAGCTGATTACGACGTCTTGCTCGGCCATGAGATTTGCCATCTCAGCGACAGAGAGAACCGTCACATCCACAATCAGGTCTTCTTCAGTCAGACCACGCGCATCCATCGACTTTTGATCGACATACAATTTTTCGATGTCGTATCCATCCAGCGCACGATAGGTCTTGGAGAAATCCTTGACTTCGATGCCCTTGGTGTCGACGCCCTTGAGCAACTGATACACGCCATCATCCGTGAACACCATGCTGACATCCTGATCGAAAGCGGCGGTAATCAGCACCACCTCCAGACCTTCCAGCGCATACACGGTACCGTGCGGCGCCTTGCGGTTCAGGAACATGAATTTTTTGATGATGCCGGAGCCGTCATCCATATCGTCCATTTCACTCATCTCGAATATCTCAATCTTTGGCCATCAATCGCCGAACGTCACAAGACGATCGTACTGAATACCCATTTCAACCAGCTGTCCCAGTCCGGAAATCCGGTAACCGGGCGCGAGCACATCATCCGTAATCCCACGGCGCTGTGCAGCCGCTACGCAAACCACGAGATCCACGCCATGCTCTTCTGCCAGCTTCGACCAGCGAGCGGAGACATTGCGATCATCCTGGGGCGGCGTAGCCAGACGCGTGGAATTGTTCACGCCGTCATGGTAGAAAAACACGCGCGGAACGGTGTGACCCTTTTCGATCGCCGTACGGGCAAACAGAAAAGCGGAATCACTGGCCTGATGGGTATAAGGCCCTTCGTTAACAAGTATGCCGAATTGCATGGCTAGCTCAAACTCCGAAAAATCAGTGTATTTTTATCGAACCACCGCCGCAGCCTTGGCTGCGGCGGTGTCGACAGCGTCCAGAAGCAGCTTAGAAGCGAATATGCGCCGAAGCGTTCAGGTTGGCACGACCGCCACGCCAGTTATCGATGTGATACTTGGTGAAAGGCAGACCGGTCTTTTCGAAGAACGCGGGCCAGCCAATGCGCTCGATCCAGTCGATCATGCGCTCCCAGGGCTTGCCGTCTTCCTTGTATGTCGCCAGGATCTTCTTGACCACTTCTGCAACCTCAGGCCAGCGCGGTGCGTTGTTCGGCAGACCGGACGCGACCAGCTTGTGGAAGGTCGGCTTCGAACGTGCGTTCGAGTTTTTGCCGCCCACCCAGATTGCAAGCTTGGAATGCTCGGGATCGTTGATCTGCATCGGCGGGCAGGGGGGGAAGCAGGCGCCGCAGCAAATGCACTTCTTTTCGTCGACTTCCAGCGAGGGCTTGCCGTTCACCAGCGCGGGACGGATTGCAGCCACCGGGCAACGCGCCACGACGGAGGGACGCTCGCAGACGTTGGCGACCAGATCGTGGTTGATCTTCGGCGGCTTGGTGTGCTGAACGATGATCGCGATGTCAGCCTGGCCGCCGCAGTTGATTTCGCAGCAGGAAGTGGACATCTTGACGCGGTTGGGCATCTCGCACTTGACGAAGTCGTCGTACAGCTCGTCCATCAGCGCCTTGACCACGCCGGAAGCGTCGGTGCCGGGAATGTCGCAGTGCAACCAGCCCTGGGTGTGCGCAATCATCGACACCGAGTTGGCGGTACCGCCGATGGGATAACCCTTGTCGTTCAGCGCCTTGATCAGCGGCTCGACCTTGGAACCGTCGGCCACCATGTACTCGATGTTTGAACGCGCGGTGAAACGCACGAAACCTTCGCCAAACTGGTCGGCAATATCGGCCAGCTCACGAATGGTGTAGTGGTCCATTTGACGCGCTGTACCGGCCTTGACCGTCCAGATTTCGTCGCCGGATTCGGCGCGATGATAAAGAACACCCGGCTTCGGATGGCTATGGAAAGACCACTTTCCATAGTTTTTCACCATCACGGGGTGCATGTAGGGCATCGGGTCCGGAGCGCCGGATTCGATAGGCGGACGCATTTCTGCCATGTTTTTTCTCCAACAAGTTTAATGCGCGGAAGCCGGTTCGCACCGACCCCCGCGGTAAGCGAATTAAGCTGCGGTCGATTGCTTGTACTCGTTCCACTTCTCGACCTGCTCGTCCCAATCGTCGGAACGGAAGTAAGGATTGGAACGCGGTTCCTTGATCATGTTGGGATCAACCGGAATGTCCATGCCTTCGAGGAAGTTGGTCAGACCGATACGCTCGATCATCTCGCCGGTACGCTCGTGCTCCAGCGCGTTTTCAGCGAAGAAATCAAGAATGTTGCGCGCCAGTTCGTTCAGCTTTTCGAAGTCCTCGTCGGACTCGAGCTTCATGAACGGAATCACCACGGTGCCCATGGTGGCGCCGATCTTCAGCACGCCCTTGCCGCCGACCAGGATCGACACGCCCTTGTCGTTGCCGGGCAGCAGGCCGCCGGGGATGACGTTCAGGCAATGCATGCAGCGCACGCAGTTCTTGTTGTCGATGCACAGGGTGTTGCCGTCGCCGAGGTTGGCGGCCGACACGGTCTCGCTGGCCTTGAACTTGTCGGTGGGCACCAGGGTGATGGCCTTGGTCGGGCACTTGCTGATCACGTCGTTGACCAGATCGTTCATGCCGTGGGCCTTCATGTAGTCCTGAACCTGGGCTTCGTTGACGCGGATGTTGTCGCGCCAGGTGCCGATGGTGGCCATGTCGGAACGCTGGATCGCGTTGACGCAGTCGTTCGGGCAGCCGGAGAACTTGAACTTGAACTTGTACGGCAGGCTTGGCCTGTGCATGTCGTCGAGGTTGTTGTTGATGACGGTGCGCAGCGC
>NCIF01000015.1 GCA_002256785.1 Hydrogenophilales bacterium 17-61-9 | reverse complement strand
GGACGGCCGCATGGACGCAAGCGATCAACCAAAGGGCAGGGCGCGCAGCCCTTGACGGCGAGAACGGCGTGGTACGTTGAAGGGAACAGCAAGGCCGCCTCTCCCACACACTCCGCTACCCACATGGCAAGCGAAGCGCGCAGGCCCGGAGGGCCGGAGGCGTCAGGGATCAAAGCCGTATGGTCGCGACTCGGCACGAGGCGGGGCAACGCCCGTAAGTCCGACGGTGGTACCCCGAACGCCCACCCGCCTGGATTGACCGACAAAGCGTTAGAAGATCTGCGCACAAAAAAATATCCCGGCTTATTGAGCCGGTAAGGGAGATACCATGTACTTGGGTGCCTGATGATGTTTTCATGGGCAATGGCGGCTTACTGATCATAAAGCTGCCGGTGGAGAGAATCTGATGTCGGCCCGCTTCTCGGCCTAAGCGGTCTCCCGCCCCGCAAGCCAAGTGCGTCCGCTCACGGCTTCTGAGCGGTCGGATGCCAGCCAATCACGACGAATGTCTGCTTCCTAGTACGGTCAACGCGTACTACAGATCTTCCCCACGTTTGATGGATATACCGGAAAGACTAATGGACTGCTCCCGCATTGCCTCATAACAAAAGGTAACCGAAGGTCAGATACGTTGCCTCACATTTGAGGTAACCAGGACCATTGAGAAGATGCGTTTCAGTTTAACTTCGATACGCCGTTTGAGGTCGAACGGGTTGATGGTTCGATGTTGATCTTCGAGGTACTGCCTGATCATTTCCGGGACGCCGGTTGAGGCCATGACCCGCTGATAGGGTGTCTCTGGCGGGTGGTAGCGCTTTACGTAGCGGCTGCCCTCGCGCGACTTCTCCTTGAGTTTCAGGGTCGGGCAGAAGTGATTCTGGAGTTGGCTCCATTCGTTGGCGTAGAGATCGTTCATGAGATCGACCAGCCTGGGGTTGTCGAAGCGGTCATAGCCGAACAGATGGCGGACCTGGCTCCAGTTCTTCTGCTCCACATGGGCGTTGTCGTTCTTCCGGTAAGGCCGTGAGCGGGTGAACGACGGCCGCTCGGGGTGGCCGCTGAAATAGCGCACCAGGTGATGGTTGAGGAATTCAGAACCGTTGTCGCAATCGAAGCCCTTAAGCGGAAACGGCAGCGTGGCCTCGATGGCCTTGATCTGGGTGATGACACCTTGAGCGCCCTTGTTCCAGGTGGCCCGGCACTCGGTCCAGCCGGTGAGAATGTCGGTCATGGTCAGGCTCCAGACAAAGTCCCCGGCCAGGGAGTTGCCGCAATGGGCCACCGTGTCAGCCTCAACGAAGCCGGGCATCGATACGTCCCAATGCTCGCAGCGGATGGGAATCTGTTTCTTGAGCAAGGTGCCCGGCTTGGTGCCGCATAGCCCCTTGGGGTGTGCGACACGGGACGCCTTGAGAAGACGGTCAAGGGTGCTGGCGGAAGCGGTCAGCAGACGCGCGCCGACAGCTTCGGGCAAGGCGCCATGCTCTGCCTCATAGTGGGGCAGCCACAAGGGCAACGCAGCCTTCAGTCGCTTGCCGCATAATTGGTCCGAGGCCAACCAAATCCGGCGCAGGGCCTCCAGGAGTTGGGGATGATCGTAGCGGGGTTTGCGGCCGACACGCCGAGGCGCTGGCCTCGTCTTCTTCCGCCCCAGCAGCCGGATCGCATATTTGCGGTGATAGCCACAAATGGCACAGAACTCATCCAGTATCCGCGCCTTGCCGGCCCGGTTCGCCTTGCGGTAACGACCCCTGATCGCCTCCAGATAGGTCCGTCGCTCGTGCTTGCCCATGATCGGTAACCTCCATTTCTTCGGTTACCTTCAATTTGAGTCAACGTACCTGTCCGGCTACTTCCTTCGGTTACATTCTTTGTGAGGCAATTCGCTCCGTATTCACGGGCATTCCCGTCCTATGATTTGAGGTATATAAAGATATGCTGAATCAAAAGATCTTCGGCGTGCCTTGACCCTCACCAACATAGACCCCTGCCGCCATGAATACGTTACGGTCTGACGCGCAGGGCCATCAGACATAAAAAAGTGGGTGGACGATATGCGTTACCTTGCACTCGTGACGGACTACGATGGAACCCTGTCTTCAGATGACAGGCTGTCGGAGCAGGTGGTAAGTGCCCTGGAGCGCCTGAGGGTTTCCGGCAGGCGGGCGATCCTGGTCACAGGTCGCCAGCTCGACGACCTGCTGGCGGTCTGTCCCTGCGCACAACTGTTCGACCTCGTCGTCGCCGAGAACGGTGCAATCGTCTACGATCCCGCAAGCAAAGAAGAAACGCGACTCGCGAATCCGCCGTCCAAACTGCTGATACAGAACCTGCAGGCGCGCGGCGTCACGCCGCTTGAGATCGGACAGGTGCTGGTGGCGACCCATGAGCCGCATCGCGCGGCGGTCCAGGACGTCATCTGGGAACTCGGCCTGGAGGCTCAGGTGATCGGCAATCGTGGCGCAGTGATGGTGCTCCCGGCCGGCGTCAACAAGGCGACGGGGCTTGAGTACGCACTGCGCGAGCTGGGGCTTTCGCGCCACGAGGTGGTGGGCGTCGGCGACGCGGAGAATGATCATTCGTTCCTGGAACGCTGCGAGTGCGCCGTAGCGGTGGCCAACGCAGCGCCGTCCATCAAGGCAATCGCCGACTTCGTGACGACGGCCGAGAATGGCAACGGCGTCATTGAAATGATCGACGAGCTGATCGCCAACGATTTGCGCCGACTGCAGGGTTCGCTTCCGCAACACGGGATTCTGCTCGGGAATCGCCCGGACGGCAGCGCCGTGCAGCTTTCACCCTACGGCCACAACATGCTCATTGCCGGTCCATCCGGCTGCGGAAAGTCGACGCTCGCCGCCGGAATAATCGAACGGCTCATCGAAAAGGATTATCAGGTCTGCATCGTCGATCCGGAAGGCGATTACGGAACCCTGCGCGACGTCGTGGCGCTCGGCAACCAGTGGCGTGCCCCGAATGTCAACGAGGTGCTGTCGATCCTCGAGGATCCCAAGATCAATCTCTCCGTCAATCTGCTCGGCATCCCGCTGGACGACCGGCCGGATTTTTTTGCGCAGCTCATTCCGAACCTGCAGGCCATGCGCGCCCGCACCGGGCGGCCGCACTGGCTAGTCGTGGACGAGGCGCACCATATGCTGCCCGGCACCTGGGGGCACGCAGCATCCGTGCTACCGCAACAACTTCACGAGACCATCCTGGTCACTGTGCATCCCGAACATGTGGCCCCGGCCATTCTCGCGCCGATTGACGTTGTTGTGGCTATCGGCGATACACCCGAACAGACTCTGGAGGAATTTTCCCGGGCGACAGGACAAACGATTGCCTGGCCGGTGGATCTGGTTTACCAGGCGGATCGCGTTGTAGTGTGGCTCGGCGAGCAAGGGCTGCCGCCGTTCGCGATGCAGGCGCACCGTGGACGCGCCGAGCGGATCCGTCACCACCGCAAGTACGCGGAAGGCAACCTGCGCTGGCACAGTTTCTATTTCCGCGGCCCCGACAACCGACATAACCTGAAAGCGCAGAACCTCGTCGTTTTCTGCCAGATCGCCCAGGGTATCGACGAGTCGACCTGGCTGTACCACCTAGACCGCGGCGATTATTCGCGCTGGTTCCGCCACGCGATCAAGGATGATTTTCTCGCCGATGAGGCGGGGCGCCTCGAACGTCGCGCCGATCTCGAGCCGTGGCAGACACGGCAGATGATCGAAGAATTGATAAATGCCCGTTACACGCTGCCGGGATAGCCTCGAAAACCGTCGTTGAACGGTCTCCAGAAGCGCATCAAATACGATAGATCGCGGCGGCGCCGGTTCGCGTTGGCATCCGTTCGACCGGAACGATCACGACTTCGCCGCATGTCCTGAGCACGCGCTCGCCGAGATCGTCGACAGGGCGGCGAGCATGGCCAGCCCGGCAAACAGGAGGCTGGCGCGTCCTCGTTCGGTGGTTTCATGAGTCCTCACCCCACGCTTACCGATCTTTTCGACAATACACTGATTGCGTTCTTCGCGCCTGAAGCGCCACGCACCGCCTACCCTGAACACGGAAAATCACCCTTCCTGGGCGAGCCGACACAGTGTTCGTTTTGTCATACGGAGATAGGTGGCGACTTCTTCCAGGGTCAGGATATCTAGCCCTGCATCGATCATGGTCACACTGATACCAGTACGTCGCTTTGCGATTCGGCCAGGACGTGCCTGGTGACACTGCCCAGCAGCAGATCTTCAAGCATGCTCTCACCGTTCTTGCCCATCACGATCAGATCGCTATCCTGTTCCTGCTCTTGCTCGATGATGCGTAAGATTGGATCGCCATGCAGGACGATCCGCTGGGTTTCATAGGGCGACAGCCCGGCTTCGTCGCACAGAGCATGGAGTTTTTGGGTGGCTTCCTGTTTGGCAACGATCCGATATTGGTTGATGGTGTCCTCGTCCACGCTGGCGTAGCGCAATTGTCCCTCGAAGGGAGCCTCAAATGCGTGCAGCAGCACGATGTCGGCCTGTGGGGCGATGCTGCGTGCGTGCCGGATCGCACGCAGCGACGAGGGCGAGAAATCGACGGGCACAAGGAGCCGGCGGTAGGGTTCGTGGGGGGCTTGTTTGACCACCAGGACGGGGCACGTCGCCGTACTCAACACCCGCAGCGCCGTCGTTCCCAGCAAAAGGGGCCGAATGACGCTTTCCCCTTTGGCGCCACAGACCAACAAATCGGCAGCCAGGCTATCGACCTTCTTGGCCAGTTCGGCCAACAAGGAACCGGCCACCGCATGTGTACCCGCCACCACACCATAGCGTTGCTGGAGGGAAGCCGCCAGGTCGTGGAGCCGTAGCCGCGCGGCATCAAGCACCCGACTTTCCATCTCGCCTGGCGTGGTGTCCATGAACTGCCGCAGCCGCTCCAGGGGCGCGAGATTCGCCACATGCAGCAGATCGAGCGGCGCGGCCGTGTCCTTGCTCACGAGGGCTGCGCGTTCCGTGGCGTGGCGGGCGGGAGCCGACAAATCAGTGGCGGCGAGAATGCGCGAGAGCGATGTCATGGATTTTTCTCCTGAGCGGGGTCTTCTTCGAGCACGGGTTTGTAGTCCCAATCGCGCACGTCCTGGAGCATCTTATCAATATCGTCGGTCGGAATCGACAGCATTCGCAGCGCTGTCGCCCCCAGGCGCAAACTGGCTTCAATCGCCTCCGGATAGGCGTGGGTGGCGCCGGCGCCGATGAGTTGTGAGCTCGATTCGAGGTCCCGTGCCCGCGCGATGACGGGGACATGCGGGCAACTGCTGCGCAGAACCGCAACGGTGCGCAACGCATTGGCGTGATCATCCACCGTGATGACGACCAGGGCGGTCCGTTCCACGTGAACCGCCGCCAGCAATTCTGCATCGGTGATGTCGCCATACAGCACCGGATGACCATCGGCCCGCCCTTGCGCCACCCGCTTCGGATCGGTGTCGAAGGCCACGAACGGCACGCTGCTGGCCTTCAGCAGCACGGCGATGGTGTGGCCGACACGGCCATAGCCGCCAATAACGACTTGCGGCTCGGGCGCGTCCGACAAGCGGTGGGCAATGCCCTGGTACGCATCGTGGCGGACGCGCACCAGCCGGGTGGCGATGGCATGATTGAAGCGGATGAGAAAGGCCCCCGCGATCATCGAGAACAGGACAGCGGTCAGCGCGATCTGCCCCACGTCCAAGTCGATCACCTTGGCATCGAGCGCGATGGCCAGCAGGGCGAAGCCGAATTCTCCGCCCACAGCCAGCAGCAATGCCGTGCGCCACGCCGTCAGGGTTTCGATGCCGCTCTTCTTCACCATGCCCGCGACAATTAGTATTTTGCTCACCAGGAGCAGCAGTGCGCCAAGCAAGGCCCAATGCCATATGCGAGGGATCGCCGCCGGATCGAACAGCATGCCGATACCGATGAAGAAGAGACCGAGCAGCACATCGCGGAAGGGGCGGATGCTGGATTCGATCTGGTGACGAAACTCGGTCTCACCCAGCATCATGCCGGCCAGAAACGCGCCGAATGCCAGCGACAGGCCGAGGCTGAAGGTCGTCCAGGCGGCGAGCAAGGCCACCAGCAACACGGCCAGCGTGAATACCTCGGCGGACCGGCGCCGCGTGACGAGGTGAAACAGCGGGCGCAGCAACCAGCGACCGAAATAGAACACGAGTGCGAATGCCAGCAAGGCTTTGACCATCGCCCATCCCAGCTCGGCCGCCAGCACGTCAGCCCCCACCGCCATGCCCAGCACGGGAATGACCACCAGAAAGGGCACCGCCGTGACGTCCTGGAACACCGACATCGCCAGCCCGAGTCGGCCGTGGGGCGAGTTCTCTTCCTTTTGCTCGGTCAATTGACTGCCGATGATGGTGGTGGACGACTGGGCAAACACGGCCCCGATCACGAATGCCGCAGCAGCAGGCAATCCAGCTAACCAAGCGGCGACGCCGACCAAGGCGGTCGTGAAGGCCACCTGCCCCGTGCCGAGCCCAAGCACCTGATGCCGAAGCGCGTGCAACTGGGGCAAAGAGAAATTCAGGCCGATCGTAAACAACAGGAAGACCACGCCAAACTCCGCCATGGTCTTGAACTCCGGCACATTGACAGTCGGCCCGATCGTGTGCGGCCCGAGAATTACTCCGACCAGCAAATAGCCCAGACTGGTGGGGATATGCAGGCGCTGGAAGGTGAGCACAACGGCGACCGTAACGCCCAGCAGCAGCAGAATTTGTGGCAGATGGTCCATTACGCGGATTTTACCCGGTTGAGTCTGACGGAAATGATCAGCAGCAGTTTTCTCGCCTCTTCCAGTAGCAGCGTACGAGAGTCGTTGGAGTTTGGATCGAAAGAGGAAAAAAACATGATCGATGCCTCTTGTGAACAGCTAAGCGTGCGCCGAGGCTGGCACCCAGCGGGACAGCGTAGGAACGGACACACCGAGGTTCTTGGCCACGTCCTGGGGCGGCACTTCGCTTGAGGTCAAGCATGAATGAGGGTGCCTGGGCATCCTTTCTTATCGAAACGCATTGAAATGAGTAAGCGATTGAGAATAGCTTTTCAAGAACCATTTTCGAGAATCGCAACACCTCGATTTCGCGTGCCGCATCAGCGGCCTGGCGTGGCCTCTCAAAATCCCTCATTTCCAATAAGTAAGGTGTACGCATGCCACGCCGCTCTATTCTGTCCACCGCCGAGCGGGAAAGCCTGCTCACGTTGCCGGATGCTAGATGCTAGATGCTAGATTTCAATGATGAGTTGATCCGGCACTACCCATTCAACGAAGCCGACCTGTCACCGATCCGGCAGCGGCGCGGGGACGCCAACCGGCTGGGTATGGCCGTGAATTGTGCTTGCTGCGCTTTCCGGGACAAGGCCTGTTGACCGACACCGACAACCTTCTGCAAGGTATGTCGCAAGAACTGCATCGGCGGCTCAACGGTGGAACAATCGGGGATTGCGTTCGATAAATCTGCCGATCCAGACTTCGATGAAGGAACGTTGGCCGCGTTTCATGTACCATCCGCCCAAGGCACTGACTGCCAGCGCGCCCAGCGCATTGACGATCATGTCCCACATCGTGTCGGTCAGCCCCGATGGATCGCCGAGCATAGGTTTTTGCATATTGGTTCCCACGATCTGGTCCATCGCGAATTCAAAGACCTCCCACAGCGTGCCAACCGTCACGGCGAATAAAAACGCGAACAAGGCCATGAAACGCGGTCGCATATGGATGTCGATGCGTTCGTCCGCATTGAGCACGTAGATCAGCAGAAAACCGAGAATCCCCATCAACAGACCCGAACTGGTGTGCAGGGCGATATCCCACCACCAGAACCGCATGTAGTAACTGTGGATTTCCCCCAGAAACAGCGCCGCGAAGGCGAATAGCACAGCCAGCATCTGAAACTCGGGTGGGATATGCACACGGAACCGGCGACCGATCACCGCAGGCGAAAACATGATCGCCATGATCGTCATCACCAGAAATGCATTCATCCACTGCTTCTCGCGGAATACCAGCAGCAGTTCCACCGCCATGATGGCCTGGAGGGCAATCAGAATCCCCCGGTGGACGCGCGCGGGCAAATCGGCCGTGTTTTTCTCCGGGACCGGAGGTTGGGAGAGATTGTCCATTCTGCTCGATACCTGTTGGCAATGAGCGGCGTGCGGGACGTCTGAATGTCCCGACATTTCGCAAGGCGATCACATCGCAATGTTCATGGTACCCGGGTAGAGGTAGCGAGTCTCGCATGGCGACGTTGCCCTCACCGTGCTCCGACAACGCGCCGCAAACCAGGCGCGGCATCTATTTCACGCCACCTCAATAGTAAAGTTGACGGATCCGGATGCGCTTTAGCGGCGAAATTCGCCCGCCCGCTCAGGTTGGTAGACGACCTCCACGAGGCGTACCTTCATCACGCCGCCTCCCGGCCTGGGCCACTCGATTTGTTCGCCCGCAGACAGTCCCAACAACGCGCTGCCGACGGGTGCGAGTATCGAAATACGTTCGGTGCTGCCATCAATATCCTGTGGGTACACCAGCGTCAGGCAAAATTCCTCCCCCGATTCGAGGACAAAGCGCACCTTGCTGTTCATGGTCACCACATCGGACGGCACGTCCTGTGGCTCGACAACTTCGGCACGATCAAGTTCCGCCCGCAGCTCTTTCTTCCCCGGAAAAGTCTCCGCCGGCAGCGCATCAAGAATCGTCTCCAGACGATGAAGGTCAAGTGACGTCAAAATAATTTCTGGTCGTTTATCCATCAGATGGTCTCTCTATAATAGGTTCATTTCAGACGGCCCGATTCGACCAGCCTGACCAAAGCTCGCGTCCGCAAGGATGCGTCTCGTATCTAGATTCTTCCAGTGGCAGTATACGAGTGTTCCGTCAGTGTATCGCGGCTGGTTTCGCCAGTCTGGGCGGCATACTGGGCTGAAAACATTGGCAACATGCGCGGACACCATTCATTTTCTTCGACACCGCCCTGGGCGGGCACCCAGCCAAGCGTGGCATTGTGGGTTGCCGGACTCGCGC
Organism: Hydrogenophilales bacterium 17-61-9; assembly: GCA_002256785.1. GTDB lineage: Bacteria > Pseudomonadota > Gammaproteobacteria > Burkholderiales > Thiobacillaceae > Thiobacillus. The sequence continues at coordinate 12,441 of NCIF01000015.1, read as the reverse complement.
AATTATTCCATACTCATCCTGTACGTCTGGCCAAACGTATTCAGCAGTGCTGCTGACTTTCACCGTGATGAGATGTGTCATTCAGAAAATGAAACAAATTTTGGTGGCAACAGACTTCTCCCAACATGCGAAGATAGCGCTCGACCGGGCGGTGCTGCTGGCAACCGAGCATCAGGCGGCGCTTGAAATCCTTCATATCATCACTCCGGCATCGGTAGACGCGCTCTGCAATTTCTTGCCCGACTCTCGTCAGGTCATCGAAGAAAATCTCACCAATTCCTCTTATTCACAGCTTTACGATTTTGTCGATCAGCTGGATTCAGAGCGACCCATAACGATCCTGCCCCGCGTCAAGATCGCCGAAGTCGAAGCTGGCATTTTCGAATCGGCAGAGTCCTGCGATGCGGACCTGATTGTTCTCGGAAGCCACGGCGAACATTTTGCCAATGAACTGTTTATCGGCACGACAGCGGAGAATATCCTCGCCAGAGAAACGCGGCCGGTTTTGATAGCCAAGCAAAAAGCCGACGTTCCCTATAGCAAGATTGGTGTGGCAGTTGACCTCACCGAGCGGTCGGTTGCCACGATCCGCAAGGCGGGCGAACTGGCACCGAACGCGACGACCTGCCTTTTGCATGCCTTTCATGTTCCGAATCACGAGCGCCTCCGCCAGCTCGGTGCGACCGAGGAACAAGTCAATCGTTTTCGTGCTGAATTTTACGATCACGCCGTTCAGGAAATCGGCAAGCTGGCCACCGACCGGGAAGGCGGCCGTATTTCGCGAGTGGTTGAAATGGACTATCCGCCAGCCATGATACGGAGGTGGACGGAGAAGCTCCATTTCGACCTCATTGTGATGGGAAAGCACGGCGGCCGGTTGGGCAGCGTTGTCAGGCACGTCCTGCACAACAGCGTTTGCGACGTAATGGTTGTCAGATAAATGGAATTTCATTGCTGCAAGGAAGCACCGCTAGGTGGCAAAAAATCTGCACAGTCCGTCCGCCACCCGGACGTGGCTTGCCGGGTACTTCAAGCAGTTCGTCGAACCCGCCTATCAGTGAGTAATGTCCGGCGCCGAGTATGGGGACGTCGTTGATATCGACGACAATGCCATAACCCTCTCTAAGGGATCGGGAGTACGCATTCGAAGTTTAGGTAAGCGGCCATTCAGCTTAAATCTCTAATCAACGGCTGGTGTGTGGCGCATAGCAGGCCTGATTTTCTCAGCGCACCACCGGCGGCTTCGGCCGGAGCCTGTGTGGAAACGTGCTGAGACGCTGGCCATGGCAAGTTGCTGGCATTTCGATACGCACATGAATTTCCGAACTGGAACAGAATCGGTAAAAGTAACAAGTAAAAAAGGCCCTCTCAGGCCCTCATTGCCGCCATCAGCGGCCCCATCCCCACAATCTTGATTGCCCGCATCAGGTTATAGGCGAGCACATGCAAACTCATCTCGGTTTGCACATGCTCCAGCGTTCGCATCAGGAAATGCCGCGCACCCATCCAGAACTTGATCGTCCCAAACGGATGCTCAACCGTCTGTCTGCGGATTCGCATCATGCCCGGTGTGCTGTCGAGCCGTCTTTGCATTGTTTCAAGTACGGCTTCATGTTCCCACCGACTGACACGGCGATAATCACTAGGTGTGCACTGGGCCTTGATTGCACAACGCGGGCAGTCTGAACTCCAGTAGCGGTGAATGAGCAAGCTTCTTTCCATCCGGCTGAAGCGCCGTATGAGCTGGCTGCCAGCTGGGCACCTGTAAGTATCGGTGTCCTGTTCATAGATAAAATCCGACTTGTCGAAACGTCCTTGTGCCCTGGCCTCGGAAGTCATGGGCTTCGGTACATAAGCCGTGATGCCGGCTTCATCACAGGCAAGGATGTCATCTCCGTTGAAATAGCCTCGGTCCGCGATGGCCTGAAGTTTCTGGCCCGACATGACCGCCTGGGCCTTCTTCGCCATCTTGGCCAACTGCCGTCGGTCCGACCCCACATTGGTAACCTCGTGGGCGACGATCAGGTGGTGCGTGGCATCCACCGCCGTCTGGACGTTGTAGCCGACCAGGCCACGACTGGTGCTGGTAGCCATGGCCCGTGCGTCCGGATCGGTCAGCGAGATCTGCCCGCTTGGCGTTTCGTTCAGTCGGGCTTGCATGGCCTTGAGGTCTTGCATCTGCTGCTTCAGGTGCTCGATCTTCTTGTGCAGGTGCGTCGTCTTGGCTTCCGTGACGTCCGATGCCTGGCGGTCGGCGGTTTCCATCGCGCTCAGATAACGATCGATGCTGTGTTCAACTTCCTGGATGCGTTTGTCGAGCTTGGCCTGGGTGAAGTTGCGGTCGTGCGCATTGACCGCCTTGAACTTGCTGCCGTCGATGGCGACGATGGCCTGCGAGAACAGGTTCAGCCGCCGACACAGTAGGACAAACTCACGGCACACGTTGCGAATCGCCGGCCCGTTGTCACGGCGAAAGTCAGCAATGGTCTTGAAGTCGGGTGACAGCCGACCGGTGAGCCACATCAGCTCGACGTTGCGCTGAGCCTCCCGTTCCAGGCGCCGGCTGGACTGGATGCGGTTGAGGTAACCATACAGATAGAGCTTGAGCAGTACCGCGGGATGATAGGACGGGCGGCCTGTGGCCGCCGGGTTGATCCCGGCAAATCCCAGCGTGCCCAGATCGAGTTCGTCGATGAAGACCTCAACCGCACGGATGGGATTGTCTGCGGCTATGTAGTCGTCAAGACACTCGGGAAGCAGGGTGATCTGGGTTCGGTCTTCGCCTTCGATGAATCGCTTCATGTCCGCATTTCCCCACTGACGCTACTGCGATCAGTTTAGGAAATTTTGAGGGGTTTTCACACAGGCTCGCCGAGGAAGAGACGCCGGCGCTGGCTAGCTTGAACTTCCGCTCCTGGCCGAGAGCACGTATACGGCATCTTGCCAGAAAGCAGCCGCACGAAGCCCATCAAGGAGCATAGCGTGCGGCCGGCGTACCCGAGGCTAGATTTCAGTCTGCTCCGAGATCTCCAGGGCGTCATCTACCTCGATCCCGAGATACCTGACTGTACTTTCCAGCTTCGAGTGCCCTAGTAGAAGCTGAACGGCGCGAAGATTCTTCGTCCGTTTGTAGATCAGTGTCGCCTTGGTCCGTCGCATGGTGTGCGTGCCATAGACCGTCGAATCGAGGCCGATATACGTGCTCTCGGCCAAGAGCGGTCGCTTCCTTGTTTGCCAGAGCGGACATCCGAGGGGCTGCTCTACTCTGAAACCTGCCGGAACCTCAATGAGTGCAACTCGGCCTAAGTCAACGCTCGAACCCAGACGCAGGAAGGTGGCCGATGTCCGCCTTGCGGGAGTGTGCCTCAATGGGGGCTCCAATTATTTTCAGTCTGCTAGAGAATTAAATGCAGCTGTCTTACTGGCGACGTCGATCTCGATGGCATCAATGCGGCCATTGCTGCCGACTGGACCAGTTTCGCTGTCCTTGAGTCGATAGCGTTGCCAAGCGAACACCGTCACCACACCGTCGATCATCACGGCCGTCTGCCGGATCAACCATTTTTTCTACTGTGGGGGGTATCGATGTCCTTCCATGCCTTGCTTGGGTGGTGTTGTCGTTCGTCAAACTCTGGTTCACTTTTTCATATATCTCTACCAACGGCTCTTTTACGTAGCCGCTAGGTGGGTTGTGTGAGCAGATCACTGACCATGCGCCGGAACACCCTCACCACGACATCCCGGTCAATGTCGGGATTGCGGATGGCGCGAATACGCAACCCCTCGAACATGGCCGAAATGGCCTCCACCATACCAGCGAGCGCGGCCGCGTTGTCCTCATGGCCGGCTGCCAGCCGCGTAGCGTGGATGGTTTCGGCGAGGCTGTCCCGACACTGTTTGTCGGCCGCGCGCACGATCCCGGCGATATGCGGATTGCGTGCGGCTTCGGCGACGATTTCAAGTTGTAGTCCAGCCGTGCTCGGGTCGAGATTGTCCCGTACCCCCTCGACAGCGCGCTCGATCATGGCCGCCTTGACGTCGCTTGCTGCGCGCAGTTCGGCGGTCAGCGTCAGCAGTCGTTCCAGGTCCTGGGCGACGATGTCGGCAATGATCGCCTCCTTATTCTCGAAGTAGTGATAGATGTGGCCGGTGCTCATGCCGGCCGCTTTCGATATCTGCGCAATGCTGGTGCCGTGAAAACCGTGTAGGCGGAAACAGTCCGCTGCAGCTGAGCGGATTTGCGTGCGTCGCACATCGGCTCGCGACGCTTCGGTTGGTTGGTAGGGGGAGGCGGGCATGCTTTATCTCCAAAAGAGGGAGGTGCAGAAGTGCGAGAAGGGTAATTCGAATCTTGCGTTTTTTTGAATACTAATATAGATTGAACGTTCATTCTAGTTTGAATGTTCAATCTATGCCGTGCAAACCCTTCATCAGGACGCCTGTCAATGCAGGCAGCACACATTCACGAAAGGCTATCCATGCAGACCCCGCGCATCCTGCAACTCCTACCTTTAGGCTTGGCATTGGCAAGCACCCTGTTGCTCAACGCCTGTAGCGGCGAGCAACAGAATGAGCCCGCTGGCGGCATGCCGGGTGCGCCTGCCGTTACGGTGATGACGGTGCAGCCTGAGCCAGTACCGATTACCGCCGAACTGCCTGGCCGGACCACACCTTACCTGGTGGCTGAATTGCGGCCGCAGGTGAGCGGCATCGTCAAGGAGCGCATGTTCAAGGAAGGCAGCGATGTCAGGGCTGGCCAAGTGCTGTACCGGATCGATCCAGCGACCTATCAGGCGGCCTATGACAGTGCACGTGCGAGTCTGGCGCGGGCGGATGCCAATCTGGACGTTGCGCGGCAGAAGGCCGTTCGCTACGCCGATCTGGTCAAGATCGAGGCAGTGAGCGCGCAGACCAACGAAGAAGCGCAGGCCGCGCAGAAGCAGGCACAGGCCGATGTCGGCACGGCGAAGGCAGCACTCGACAAGGCGCGCGTCGATCTCGACTTCACCCGTGTCACCTCGCCGATTGCAGGACGCATCGGCCGCTCGACCGTGACGGCGGGGGCGCTGGTCACCGCGAATCAGGAAGCAGCTCTCGCCACCGTGCAGCAACTCGATCCGATCTATGTCGACGTAACGCAATCCAGCGCCAAGCTGCTGGGCATGAAACGCGATCTTGAATCCGGAAAACTGCAGCGCGCGGCAGGCAATACGGTGCCGGTGCAACTGGTACTGGAAGACGGCAGCCTATACGGCGCCGAAGGCCGGCTGGCGTTCTCGGAAGTGACGGTCGATCAGGCCACCGGTAGCGTGACGCTGCGCGCGGTGTTTCCCAATCCGAAGGGTGACCTATTGCCCGGCATGTATGTTCGCGCACGCTTGACGCAGGGCGTGAATCGCGCTGCCATGCTGGTGCCGCACGCGGCGGTCAGCCGCACGCCGAGCGGCGAAGCGCAGGTGATGATGGTGAACAGCGAGAGCAAGGTCGAGCCGCGCAGCGTCAAGGCAGAGCAATCAATCGGCGACAAATGGGTCGTAACCGAAGGCCTCGCCGCGGGCGACCGCGTCATCGTCGAAGGCCTGCAAAAGGTGAAGCCGGGTGCGCCTGTGCAGGCGCAGGAGGCCGGCTCAGCGCCTGCCTCCGCTGCTACCGCCAAGTGAGGTAACGGACCATGGCCCGCTTCTTCATTGACCGCCCCATCTTTGCGTGGGTCATCGCCATTGTCATCATGCTCGCGGGTGGACTGTCGATCCTGGCGCTGCCGGTGTCGCAGTATCCAGCCATCGCACCGCCCACCATCGCCATCAACGCCACCTATCCCGGCGCATCGGCGAAGACGGTGGAGGACTCCGTTACCCAGGTCATCGAACAGAAGCTGACCGGCCTCGACAACCTGCTCTACATGGGTTCGTCGTCCGACTCCTACGGCAAAGTCACGGTGACGCTGACCTTCGACGCCGGCACCGACCCCGACATTGCGCAAGTGCAGACACAGAACAAGCTGCAGCTCGCGCTGCCGCTGCTGCCGCTGGCAGTGCAGCAGCAGGGCGTGCAGGTGGTGAAATCGACGCGCAACTTCCTGATGGTGATTGGCTTCGTGTCCAAGGACGGCAGTCTGAGCCGGATCGACCTCGCCGATTTCATCAACTCGACGGTGCAGGAACCGCTATCTCGTGTGACGGGCGTTGGCGAAGTACAGGTTTTCGGCGCCCAGTACGCCATGCGCATCTGGCTCGACCCGGCCAAGCTGAACAGCTTCAGGCTCACGCCGAGCGATGTGCAGGCTGCGGTGCTGGCGCAGAACAACCAGGTGTCCGCCGGCCAGCTCGGCGGTACGCCGGCGGTGTCGGGCCAGGGCTTCACTGCATCGATCACGGCGCAGAGCCGGTTGCAGACGGTGGAGGAGTTCGAGAGGATTCTGTTGCGCAGTTCGGCGCAGGGCGGCGAAGTGCGCCTGAAGGACGTCGCGCGGGTCGAGATCGGCGCCGAGAACTACGGCATCGTCGGCCGCTTCAACGGACAGCCCGCCGCAGGCATCGGCGTCAAGCTCGCCGCCGGCGCCAACGCGCTGGAGACGGCAGAAGCGGTGCGCGCCAAGCTCGAGCAGATGAAAACCTACTTCCCTGCCGGCATCGACGTCGTGGTGCCCTATGACACCACGCCTTTCGTCAAGATTTCCATCATGAACGTGGTGGAGACGCTGATCGAGGCGGTCATCCTGGTGTTCCTGGTGATGTACCTGTTCCTGCAGAACTTCCGCGCCACCCTCATTCCGACCATCGCCGTGCCGGTGGTTCTGCTCGGCACCTTCGGCGCCATGGCGGCGTTCGGATTCTCGATCAACACGCTGACCATGTTCGGTCTGGTGCTCGCGATCGGCCTGCTGGTCGACGACGCCATCGTGGTGGTGGAAAACGTCGAGCGCATCATGAGCGAGGAAGGCCTGTCGCCGAAAGAGGCGACCAAGAAATCGATGGGCCAGATTACCGGCGCGCTGGTTGGCATCGGCCTGGTGCTGTCGGCGGTGTTCGTGCCGATGGCGTTCTTCGGCGGCTCCACTGGCGTTATCTACCGCCAGTTCTCGATCACCATCGTCGCGGCCATGGCGCTATCGGTGCTGGTGGCAATCGTATTCACGCCGGCGCTGTGCGCCACCATGCTGAAGCCGGTCGAGAAGGGCCACGACCACGGCGAGGGAGGCTGGTTTTCCGGCTTCTTCGTCTGGTTCAACCGCATGTTCGCGCGCAACACGCAGCGCTACGAGTCAGTGGTGGGCAGGATGCTGCAGCGCAGTCTGCGCTTCCTGGCAATCTACGCCGTGATCATCGGCGTGCTGGCCCTGTTGTTCCTGCGCATGCCGACGGCTTTTCTGCCGGAAGAGGATCAGGGCATCATGTTCACCCAGGTCATGCTGCCTGCCGGCGCGACCCAGGAGCGCACGGTCGAGGTGCTGAAGAAGGTCGAGCGCCACTTCCTCGAAAACGAGAAGGACAGCGTGAGGTCGATCTTCACCGTGGCCGGCTTCAGCTTCGGTGGCAGCGGCCAGAACATGGGCCTCGGCTTCGTCGGCATGAAGGACTGGGGCGAACGCCATGAACCCGGACAGGACGTGAAATCGGTCGCCGGGCGCGCGATGGGGGCGTTCTCGCAGATCCGTGAAGCGATGGTGTTCGCTTTCGTGCCGCCGGCGGTGCTTGAACTCGGCACCTCGAGCGGCTTCAACGTGCAGTTGCAGGACCGGGCCGGACTCGGCCACGATGCGCTGATCGGCGCGCGCAACCAGTTCCTCGGGCTCGCCGTGCAGGACAAGCGCCTGGTGGCGGTGCGTCCCAACGGCCAGGACGACGTCGCCGAGTACCAGCTCGACATCGACCATGCCAAGGCCGGCGCGCTCGGTGTCTCGGTGGCGGACATCAACCATACGCTCGCCACCGCCTGGGGCGGCACCTATGTCAACGACTTCATCGACCGTGGCCGCATCAAGAAGGTGTACCTGCAGGCCGACGCCGATGCGCGCATGAAGCCGGAAGATCTGGCCAAGTGGTACGTGCGCAACAAGCAGGGCGAGATGGTGCCGCTATCGGCATTCGCTACCGCGCACTGGGCCTACGGCTCGCCGCGCCTCGAGCGCTTCAACGGCCAGTCGTCGGTCGAGTTGCAAGGCCAGGCCGCACCCGGTCTGTCATCTGGCGACGCGATGGCGGCAGTCGAGGAGATCATCGCCAAGCTGCCGCCGGGCATCGGCTACGAATGGACCGGCACCTCGTTCGAGGAGCGCCGCAGCGGTTCACAGGCGCCCGCCCTCTACGCACTGTCGCTGCTGGTGGTGTTCCTGTGCCTGGCGGCGCTGTACGAAAGCTGGTCGGTGCCGTTCGCCGTCATGCTGGTGGTGCCGCTCGGCGTGCTTGGCGCGATTCTGGCTGCGACCGGACGCGGGCTGTCGAACGACGTCTACTTCCAGGTCGCCCTGCTCGCCACTATCGGCCTGTCGTCGAAAAACGCGATCCTGATCGTCGAATTCGCCAAGGCGCAGATGGAGCAGGAGGGCAAGGACCTGATCAGCGCAACGCTCGAAGCGGTCCGCATGCGGTTGCGCCCGATCCTGATGACTTCGCTGGCCTTCGGCCTCGGCGTGCTGCCGCTGGCGATCGCCACCGGCGCCGGCTCGGGCAGCCAGAACGCGATCGGCACCGGCGTCCTCGGTGGCACTCTCGTCGGCACTGTGCTGGGCCTTTTCTTCATCCCGCTGTTCTACGTGGTGATCATGCGCCTGTTCAGGAACAAGCTACAGGCGGCAGACGCAGCCCCCGCCGCAACCCAACAGGAGGCCAAGTGATGAGCCCGTTACGCACCCTGACCGTTGCAATTGCCGCCAGCCTGGCGAGTGCCTGCACGATGATGCCGGACTATCAGCGCCCCGTGGCGCCGGTGCCGGCGAATTTTCCGAATGCGCCGCAGGCCTCTACGGCGACGCCGGCCGACGCCATCGTCTGGCGCGACTATTTCGCCCATGCACAACTGCGCGACGTAATCGCGCTGGCGCTCGCCAATAACCGCGACCTGCGCGTCGCTGCGCTCAACATCGAGAAAGCGCGTGCGCAGCACCGCATCCAGCGCGCCGACCTGTTCCCCGCCATCGGTGCAACAGGCAGCCAGACCGCACAGCGACTGCCGGGCGCACTGACCAGCAGCGGCGAGGCCGAAATCAACCGCCAGTACAACGCCATGATCGGTTTTTCCGCTTACGAGCTGGACTTCTTCGGTCGTATTCGCAGCCTCAACGCAGCGGCACTGGAGCAATATCTCGGCACTGAGGAAGCGCGCCGCAGCGCCCAGATCAGCCTGGTGGCCGAAGTCGCCGGCACCTGGCTGACACTCGCGTTTGACAATGAACGTTTGGCACTGGCGCGCAGCACCTACGAAACGCGGCAGAAGTCCCATGATCTGATCCGCCGCAGCTTCGAAGCCGGTGCGGTCTCGGCGCTCGACCTGAACCAATCGCAGCAACTACTTCAAAGCGCCCGTGCCGACGTTGCGCGATACACCAGCTTCGCCGCGCAGAACGGGAACGCGCTCTCACTCGTTGTCGGCGCCCCGGTGCCGGCCGACCTGCTGCCCGCCACGATCACCGACACAGTCAGCACTGTGGCCGAATTGCCAACTGGCGTGCCTTCCGATGTGCTCACCCGCCGCCCCGATATCCTGCAAGCCGAACGCGCGCTGCGTGCGGCCAATGCGAGCATCGGCGCCGCACGCGCGGCTTTCTTCCCAAGCATAACGCTGACCGCCGCCGCCGGCACCGCCAGCAGCACCCTGGACGGCCTGTTCAGTGGAGGATCCGGAGCCTGGAGCTTCATCCCGCTGATCCGCATTCCTGTTTTCGAGGCGGGCCGCTTGCAGGCGAGCCTGGACGTAGCCGAGGTGCAGCGCGACATCAACGTGGCGCAGTACGAGAAGGCTATCCAGAGCGCCTTCCGGGAGGTGGCCGATGCGTTGGCAGACCGTGCCTCGCTCGCCGAACGGCTTGACGCCCGGTACCAGCAGGTTGAGGCCACGCAGGCAGCTTTCCGCCTGTCGGATGCGCGTTACAAGGGCGGGGCGGACAGCTTCCTGGGCTTGCTCGACGCCCAGCGCTCGCTCTACCTTGCCGAACAGGAGTTGATCATCGTGCGGCTAGCCGACGCCGCCAACCGCGTGACGCTGTACAAGGTACTCGGCGGCGGTTGGCGATGATAAAGGATGATAAAGGCGGTGCCCAAATAACGCATACGCGCAGCCCTTCGATTTTGCTGTGGGCGCGGTGCGATGGTGCAATCGGTGATCGTCCGTTTAAGGCTGGCGCCCTCCATCAACCCGTCTGCAATGGGTCGAAAATGACGATTCGGCATCTTCAGAAGCAGACGTACCTGAATGACCGGTTGTGAAAAGTAGGGACCGGCTGCTTAGGCCGACCTGCTCTCAGTGAGTAGGCGCGTCGAGCGACTGCTCCAATCGGATACCTGCCATTGAACCTCTGGTGGCTCGACCGGCAGCAGTGGGTCGATAGGGTGAGTAGCGGTTTTCGATAAGCGGCCGCTCGGATTCGTCGACCCAACTTTTCCGCCAGAAGTGAACGAACGGCTGCAATACGAAGTGCAACTGCCGTTCGGCCGTCATGCCTCCTATGGCCGTTCTGGCCGAGAAGCGGGCCGACATCAGATTCTCTCCACCGGCAGCTTTATGATCAGTAAGCCGCCATTGCCCATGAAAGCATCATCAGGCAGACGCCAGCCCTTCGGTCTGCGCAGCAGCGCGTGGTTACGCGAATGCGCTTGTCCGATGGCAGCATTCGTCAGGTCGAACCGGATTGGGTGGGCCGGCTCAGTGGATTTACCTTGTTCTTCGAAGCGCTGATCATGATGATGTGCCGGGAAATGGCTTTTACGGCGGTGTCCAGACTGGTGGGCTTGTCCTTGCGGCCTCAAGAACCGCCAAGTCGCAAAAATTCGCCCACTCGTTCATCAACTTGCGGCGCGGCTCGAACATGTCCGTCCTGTCGTATGCCTGCGCAAGCTTGGTCGGGGGCTTGTGGGCGAGCGCACGTTCCGCTGCGTCACCGGATCGCTCGGTATCGGAAACCCATGTCCGAAACGTCGAACGGAAGCCGTGAACAGTCAGGCCGGCAGAAACCAAGCCCTTGTCGGCCATGCGACGGAGAACGGCTGTTAGGCTCATATCTGACAACGGCTGATTTAACATTCCGGGGAAAATCAGGTCTGTGCCCTCGTAGCGGGGTGTCCTCATGAGTAGCTGGATTGCCCGTCCGGACAGTGGGACACGATGCTCTATTCCACCCTTCATGCGTTTGGCCGGCACAGTCCAGACGGCAGCATCAAAGTCGATCTCAGACCATGTCGCGCCGCGCACCTCACCAGATCGGGCGGCGGTCAGGATGGCGAATTCCAGCGCCCGAGACCCCATTCCATCAATCTTGACCAGCCGCGTCATGAACAGCCCAAGCTCTTTATGGGGCAGGGCGGCATGATTCTTCACAGTCCTGATTCTATTGGGGTCTGGCAGTGAGTTCTCAAGATGGCCAGCCCATCGCGCAGGATTGTCACCACTGCGGTACTCACGCGGCTTCGCGGCTGCCCAGTCGAGAATATTCTCGATGCGTCCACGCAGGCGTGTGGCGGTCTCGGTCTTCGCGTTCCACAGCGGGTAATGCGCGCCCAAAACCTTGACTGGCTGAGTCAGCACAGCCAAGACCTTGTCTGTATCAACCTGACCCACCGGAAGCGCCCCGATTGATGGGTAGGCGTAGGTGGTGAGGGTGTTTTCCCATTGCTGGCGATGCTTGAGGTTCTTCCATTCGGTGCCCTTCATTGAGATGAAGGCCTGTGCGCACTCGGCAAAGGTGGTGCCCTTGGCGGCGTCTGCTTTGTCGGTGGCGGCTGTCTGGCGGCGCGCTGCGATGGGGTCTATCCCTGTCTTGGCCTTCCCGCGCCATTCTTGCGCCTTGGTTCGGGCGGCTTCAAGGGTCACATCGTCGAAAGACCCAAGCCCCATGTCGCGCCGCTTGCCGTTAAAGCTGTAGCGCAGCAGCCATGACCGCGCGCCTTCGTCGGTGACTTTAAGGTACAGGCCAGCCGTGCCACCAACGGCATGAAAGCCGGGGGTCTTCGCCTTCTTGATGACTTCTTTGACGCTAAGGGGTGCTACGGTTTTCCTGCCCATCTATTTTCCCATCAATCGGACTGAGATTTGATGGTTATGGATGAGGCGGTGTGAGTCAAGCTTTTTTGTGAAACCCTTGAGTTACATGGGCGGGTGAGGCTTTTTGAGTCTTGCTGATATGGGGTTTTGGCGGAGACGGAGGGATTCGAACCCTCGATGCAGGTTTAAGCCCGCATGCTCCCTTAGCAGGGGAGTACCTTCAACCTCTCGGCCACGTCTCCGAAC
>NCIF01000188.1 GCA_002256785.1 Hydrogenophilales bacterium 17-61-9 | reverse complement strand
TCCGGGTTGTCGTCGTTCGCTGTGCTTTCGGGCAGGCGATACCAGGGGCGAATCAGCACGGCGAGGTTGTCGCGCTCGAAACCGAATTGCGCGTAGACGCGGTTCCAGCTGCGCGACAGGCTTTCGGGGCGGCCGTTGGACTGGTGGTTGAAACCGAAGTTGATGAAACGGCCGCGAAATCCGGCAATCTCATAGTTGGTGCGCCATACCAGCATCGCTTCCGGTTCGTAGTTGGTTTCGCGGAACGGCGACGAAATGGTGTCGTTGTAGGCCTGCCAGAACGAGCTGATGGTGTAGCCCACCCACAAGTCGAAATCGTCGTGACCGAACACGCCTTCCATCGCCTTGATCTTGAAGCTCAGCTGCAATTCCGTTTCGAGGCTGTCCAGGCCCAGGTTGGGCGAAGTGAAGGTGCCCTTGAAAGGCGTGTCGTTGGGCGAGCTGCTGTACTTCAGCGGCAGAAAATAATTGGGCCGGTGCGGACGAAACAGGAAAGCGCCCTGCTTGGCGGCGTCGTCGAGTTCCCAGTGGCGCGACAGGGTCGACAGCAGCTGGGGCTCATCGGGTTGCGGCAGCGCGGCCACGGCGGGCGCGTCCGGCGCGGATTGCGGCGTGGCGCCAGCCTCAGCCAGGGGGGCGGACATCGCCTCGGGCTGGGCCTTGCCCGCGGCCTGGTCGTAACACGCTAGGCGATCGATGTCCGCCGGGATGGCGCTGCAGCGTTCCCAGTCGGCCACTGCCGGGGTTTGCGCATGGCTCGCTCCGGACAGCCCCGCGCACAGCAAGGCGAGCGACAGGGTGGAGAAGGGGGCTTTGTTAGATACGGTCACACAGGTTCCTAATCAAGTTCGACACTGAGGCCGGGAGTGGGCGCCATGGCATTCCAGCCAAGCTGGCTTTGCAGGTCGGCGGCGAAGCCGGTCGCAACGGACTCCTCACCATGTACCACAAAGACCTGGCGCGGCTTGTTTTTAAAATGCCCCAGCCAGCCCAGCAGCGCGGTGCGGTCGGCATGCGCCGACAGTCCGCCCAGGGTGTAGAGGTCGGCGCGTACTGGAATGTCCTCACCGAGCAGGCGCACGCGTTTGGCGCCATCGACCAGGCGGCGGCCGAAAGTGCCGGCGGCCTGAAAGCCGGTGATGAGGATAGTGGATTCGCGGTGTCCCAGATTGGCGCGCAGGTGGAACTTGATGCGCCCGGCTTCGCACATGCCGCTGGCCGAAATGATCACCGCCCCGCCGCGGATGCGGTCGAGCGACTTCGATTCCTCGACGTCCTCGACGAATTCGAGCTTGCGGAAATACGCCGCCCCGCCGTGGCGTCCCATCAGCGCATGGGTTTCGGCATCCAGCAGCTCCATGTGCTTGTAGGTGATTTCGGTGGCGGCAGTGGCCATCGGCGAGTCGACGAACACGGTCAGCTTGGGGAGGCGCGCCTGCCGCGTCAGGTCGGCCAGCAGGTAGAGCATGTCCTGCGTGCGGCCCACTGCGAAGGCCGGAATGATGACGTTGCCGCCCTTGCGCTCGATGGTGTCGGTGATCGCCTCCACCAGCTCGTCCTGCGTTGCCTCCATGCTCTTGTGCTCGCGGTTGCCGTAGGTCGATTCCACCAGCAGGTAGTCGGCGTCGAAAATCGGCGTCGGGTCGCGCAGCAAGGGCCGCGCGGGCTGGCCGAGGTCGCCGGAAAAAACGATCTTGCGGCGCCGCGTCCCTTCGCTTACCCACACCTCGACGATGGCCGAGCCGAGAATGTGGCCGGCATCGCGGAAGATGCAGCGCACCTGCGGATGCGGCGTGATTTCGGCGTTGTATTCGACCGCTTCCAGATGTTTCAACGAGGCCTGCGCCTGCGCAACGGTGTACAGCGGCGCGGTGTCGCGCGGCGGCATGCCCTGTGCGGCCTCGCGCTTGGCGATGCGCTGGCGAAAGCGGTTGAGGTTGGCGTACTCGGCCTCTTTTTCCTGGATATGCGCCGAATCCGGCAGCATCACCGCCAGCAGGTCGCACGTCGCGCGCGTGGTGTGGATCGTGCCCTTGAAACCCAGCGCGACCAGACGCGGCAGCAGGCCGGAATGGTCGATGTGCGCATGGGTGAGGAGGACGAAATCGATGCTGCGCGGATCGAAGTTGAAAGCGCGGTAGTTCTTGGTACGGGTCTCGCGTCCGCCCTGGAACATGCCGCAATCCACCAGAAAACGCACGCCGTCCGTTTCGACCAGGTAGCTGGAGCCGGTCACCTCGCGTGCCGCACCCAGAAAAGTCAGTTTCATGGCAGTCTCCTTTGCCGGTTCTTCTTGAATCCTGCCGTCGTGGAGAGCGAGAAAATGATACGACGCTCACCCCGCTCACCCCGCGCACCCCGCGCACCCCGCGCAGTTAGGCAGTTCGGAAAGCAGGCATTCAATGTTTTACGCACTGCTGCATCGATTGCCGGCTTCGGCATCACATGCCAAAGCATTTCTTGTCATCCCGGCAGGCAAAGCTGCCACGCAGGCATCAGGCGCGGAAACTTTTCCATTCCGGCCAGTGCGCGTTGCAAGCCATTCCAGCGTATCAGATCAAACGAATCGCGATAGAGGAACGCCACCCAGTCCGCCAGGCGCACGGCTGCATGGGTTTCCGCATCGCGGGTGTCGCAGGCGGAAAGTCCGGCACTGTGCTGTATCCGGCCACAACAGTTGCCGCGTCATAGCCCCAGCGTTGCAGTGCAATCGCTGCCGTGCCGGCAAGAAATGTGACGTCTTCGGGCAAACTCGATTCGGCCGCCGAGGCAACAGGATCGAGTGCCGCCGGAAATTCCGAGAAATGCAGGCCGGCAAACAAGGCTTCAATATGCGCCGCCAGTTCGGGCGTATTCGCCCTGTGCCAGAAATTGAAGACCACGGTTAGCCGTGGCTGGGTCACTTCGGTCACGCCATGAAAGGAGTTCGCGTGGAGCAGGAAGCCAAAGGCTGTGTTGTATTCCGGGTGAACACTGAATTCGGCTTTGCCTTCTGGCGTTGAGAATAATTCCAGCACGCCACCCTGTTCAGCGTGCCATTGCTTATTAAGCTGCACGACGAGTCGCGCAATTTCATAGCCCAATAGGGGCCGGTCGCTGTGGATGCCAATGGCGTGTCCGGGCAGCATGCGTTGAGCCGTGACCTGCACACGATCGACGAGCGGCAAGCCCGTAATCTCGCGCATTCTGGCGAGGATTTCGGCCTGAAAACCGGCTGGAATATTCTGGGTCACGTCGCCAAGCGAACAGCGGTAAAACACGCCGTCCTGATGCTGCCATTCAATGTCTTGCGAAAACAGCTGCTCAAGCGCCGCGCACTGTTCTTCAGTGAAGGCGGCATTCACCCGGAAGAAGGGGAATGGGTGCAGGTGGTGGTCGGGCTGTAAGAGCAATGAAGGACTCGTCTATGAAGGATGGGTGAACGTTTTTGGACCGATGGTTGCCTGAATTTCGATTGCACTGCAACGGATTGATTCAGGGTCAGTTCGTCGAAACGCGCTGTCCGCCCGGGTAATGATAATCCGGACGCAATGTCTGCTGATGAAGAAAAGCTGACGTGACGGATTTTGGCCCATGACAGTCCCCGGCACCCGCTTGTCCCCAGCGGGTGAGTCGCTCAGTCCAGCACCCGTCCCTCGCTCGCTTCCTCGTAAGTCTTGCCGTCGCGGATGTGGTAAATCCGCTTGAAGGTGGGAATGATCTTTTCGTCGTGGGTGATGACGATGATGGCGATGCGGGATGCCTGCGCCAGCTGGTTGAGGAGTTTCACCACGGTAAGCG
>NCIF01000014.1 GCA_002256785.1 Hydrogenophilales bacterium 17-61-9 | reverse complement strand
ATTCTTTGCCGGCCATGTTTGGCTCCCTGTCAAATGAAAGCGGGACGGAGTCCCGCATAGCTTGTTTTTAGTGGATTACTCAACTTTTGCACTGGAGCGTACCGATGTGATGGCATCGCGCACGCGTGCTTGCTGGGTTTGTTTGACGATTTCTCCCCGAACGGCCTCCAGCGGAGGGATCTGCGGTTGGCGGGTATCGTCGAGGCGGATGATGTGGTAGCCGAACTGCGATTTCACCGGCGCCTTGGTGGTTTCGCCTTTTTTCAGGCCAGCCAGCGCGTCGGAAAACTCCTTCACGTATGCGCCGCGGTCGGACCAGTCCAGCGCCCCGCCATTTTTTGCGGACCCCGGATCCTTGGAATGTTTTTTGGCCAGGTCTTCGAATTTGGCTTTCTTGCCCAAGTCGGCGATCAGTTTTTTGGCTTCGGCTTCGGTTTTCACCAGAATATGGCGCGCGCGGTACTCCGGATCAACCGCCTCGGCTTTGGCCTTGTCGTAAGCCGCCTGGATTTCGGCGTCGGTGATCGGGTGGGCTTTGACGTAGTCTTCCAGATAGGCCTTGGCCAGCTGATCCTTGCGGCGGATGTCGAGCGCGGCGGCCAGGCGGGGGTCCTTGTCGAGACCTTTCTCCAGCGCGGCGCGCGACAGCAGTTCCAGGTTAATCAGCGACTCGCGCACACGGGCGTCGAGTTGCGGCGAGTCCGCCTGGCCCTGCGCCATTTCACGCTTGACCAATTCGCCATAGACGGCGGGAATTTCCTTGCCGTTGACCACCGCGAGCGGTTTTGATGCCTCTGCTGCGGCAGGGGCGGGGGCTTGCGCCAGAGCCAGCGGGGACAAGGCCAACATGATCAAGGCGGAGAGGCGTGCGACGCGCATACGGGTTCCTTTCAGAGTTCTTCTGGTGATAAAGCGGTGATCGACAAAGCGTGAATTTCACGTTGCATTAACTCGCCCATGGCGTCGTAAACCAGCCGGTGGCGGGCGAGGGTGGAAAGATTACTGAACTTTGGCGACACCAGTGTGAGATGGAAATGCCCACCGCCAGAGGCGGCGCCGGCATGCCCCTTGTGCTGGGCGCTTTCGTCTTCCAGCGTGAGGGTTTCGGGTTCCAGCGCGGCGAGGCGCTGGCGGATCAGATCGGCGGTGCTCATGCGGGAAATACTTTCTTGAAGGGTTTGACGCTGACGCTGGCATACACGCCAGCCGCCACGTAGGGGTCCGCATCTGCCCACGCCTGCGCGTCGGCCAGGGTGTCGAATTCGGCGACGATCAGGCTGCCGGAAAATCCGGCGGGGCCGGGGTCGTTGCTGTCGATGGCCGGGAAGGGGCCCGCCAGCAGCAAACGTCCGGCCTGCTGCATGGCATGCAATCTGTCCAGGTGCGCGGGGCGGGCGGATAAGCGCTGGTCGAGACTGTCGGGCGCATCCTGTCCGACGATGGCGTAGAGCATTATTGTTTTTCTTCCTTATCCATATCCATGTATTTGGTAAGCATCATGCTTTGGCCGATCACAAACGCCAGCATCAGCCCCAAACTGCCAAACAGTTTGAAATTGACCCAGGCGTCAGTCGAGAAGTTGAAGGCGACAATCAGATTTGCAACCCCCATGAAAGCAAAAAAACCGCCCCAACTCGCATTCAATCGATTCCAGGCAGGGTCAGGAAGTTCCATTTGCGCCGTCATCAGACTTTTGATGACATTACGGCCGAACGCCGCCGCGCCAAAAATGATGCCGGAAAATATCCAGTAAAGGACGGTGGGTTTCCATTTGATGAAGCTTTCATCGTGCAGCCAGAGCGTGGCCCCGCCAAACACCACGATAATGCCCAGGCTGACCCACATCATGGTTTCAAGCTTGTGGCCGCGCAGCTTGACCCAGCCGATTTGCACCATGCTGGCGACGATGGCAATCAGCGTCGCGAAATAAATGCCCGGCTTTTCAACCACGCCAACCGGTTGCGGCAACCCCAGGCTTGCCATGAAAGCGCGCGTGGCTTCGGCGTTGGAATCCCCCAGCTTGTAAGCGATGAAAAACACAATGACGGGGAACAGGTCAAACAGCAGTTTTTTCATTGATGTTGGAACTGAACGGCTAGGTTAATTCGGGTGACCGTGTATTTTGCTATGATTCCCCCTCCTGACCAAGCGCTTTGGCCCTTGGTTCCCTGTTCCTGATCATTCGATGCTCAATATCGATCTGCATTGCCATTCCAGCGTTTCTGACGGGGTTTTGTCGCCGAGCGGGGTGGTCGCGCGCGCGGCTGCCAACGGCGTGCACGTGCTCGCCCTGACTGACCACGACGATGTGGCTGGACTGGCAGAGGCCGGGGTCGCAGCTGACGCGGCGGGGATCATGCTGATCCCCGGGGTGGAAATCTCGGTGAGCTGGGGCGGGCAGACGGTTCATATCGTCGGCCTGCGCATCGATCCCTTGCATCCTGATCTGGCTGCCGGTTTGCACGGCATCCGGCTGGGCCGCATCGATCGCGCCCGGCGCATGGCGGCCGACCTGGCGCGGCACGGCATCGTCGGCGCGTATGAAGGCGCGGACAGCTATGCCGCCAATAAACAGATGCTGGGGCGCACCCACTTTGCGCGCTGGCTGGTGGCGCAGGGCCATGCACCGGACATGCGCACGACCTTCAAGCGCTTTCTGACGCCGGGCCATCCCGGCTATGTCGAGCACGAATGGACTTCGCTTGCAAACGCAGTGGGCTGGATTCGCGCCAGCGGCGGCATGGCGGTGGTCGCGCATCCCGGGCGCTATGCGTTCAAAGCGCATCAGCTGCACCTGCTGCTGGACGCCTTCCGCGCGCTCGGCGGCGAGGGGATCGAGGTCATGACCGGCAGCCACCATCCTTCCGAATACGGCAAGTTCGCCGACCTGGCGCGTGCGTTCAGCCTCAAGGCCTCGCGCGGTGCGGACTTTCATGCGCCCGGCGAAGGGGTCGATATCGGCTGTCTGCCCGCGCTGCCGCATTATTGCCAGCCGGTCTGGCAAAATTGGCCCGAACTCGCATCGCTTCATTCCTTATCCACCGCTTGAGCATCTATGGCGCAATTTTTCAATATCAATGCCGACAACCCGCAGCTTCGGCTGATCCAGCAGGCGGTCGACATCATCCAGCGTGGCGGCGTGATCGTGTATCCAACCGATTCCTGTTATGCGCTGGGCTGCAAAATCGGCGACAAGGAAGCCGCGACCAGGCTGCTTGCCGTGCGCGGACTCGACAGCGCGCATGACCTGACGTTGATCTGCCGCGATCTGTCCGAATTGGGGCGCTACGCGCAGGTCGACAACAACCAGTTTCGCCTGCTGAAGGCGCACACCCCCGGCCCTTACACCTTTATCTTGCGCGGCACGCGCGAAGTGCCGAAGCGGCTGCTGCATAAAAAACACGACACCATCGGCTTGCGCGTACCCGCGCATTCCATCGTGCAGGCGCTGCTGGAAGAACTCGGCGAGCCCATTTTGTCTTCCACCCTGCTGCTGGAAGGCGAAGACGTGCCGTTGACCGAGCCGTGGGAAATTCGCGAGCGTCTGGAGCATCTGGTTGAACTGGTGATAGACGGCGGGGCGTGCGGCCTCACCCCCACCACCGTGATCGACCTCACCGCCGACATGCCCGTGATCCAGCGCTACGGCAAGGGCGATGTGTCGGCATTCGAGGTCTGAACCCGATGGAACTGAGCTTGATTCAAAAAATTGCTGTATTCGCCTTGCCGGTGATATTTGCCATCACCCTGCACGAAGCGGCGCACGGTTATGTGGCGCGCTTTTTTGGCGACATGACAGCGGCAGCGGCGGGCCGCATCACGGCCAATCCGCTCAAGCACATCGACCTCGTCGGCACCATCATCGTGCCGCTGGTTATTCTGGTGAGCAGCAAATTGCTGGGCGGAGGCGCGATCCTGTTCGGCTGGGCCAAACCCGTGCCGGTCAATTTTTCACGGCTGCGCCGCCCCAAGCAGGACATGTTGTGGGTGGCAGCCGCCGGGCCGGGCATGAACTTCGTCATGGCCGTGTTCTGGGCGCTGATGATCCAGCTGGGCCATGCGCTGGGCAGCGGCTTTGCCTCCGCCCCGCTGATGCTGATGGGCGCGGCCGGCATCTTCATCAACGTCATTCTGATGGCCCTGAATCTCATCCCGCTGCCGCCGCTCGATGGCGGTCGCATCGGAGTGAACCTGCTGCCGATGAAACAGGCCATGCAGTTCGCCAAACTCGAACCCTATGGCCTGTTCATTTTGCTCGGCCTGCTGTTCACCGGTATCCTCGGCATCATCCTGTGGCCGCTCATCAGCCTGCTCATCGGCGTCATTGCCCGGGTTACCGGCCTGGATACCGCGCAACTGCTTGGCCTGATCCAGCTCGTCCTTTCCTGACCCAGCCCCTAATTCCTAGCCCCTAGCCCCTAACCATGTATTCCGATCGCGTTCTTTCC
This sequence comes from Hydrogenophilales bacterium 17-61-9, assembly GCA_002256785.1. Classification (GTDB taxonomy): domain Bacteria; phylum Pseudomonadota; class Gammaproteobacteria; order Burkholderiales; family Thiobacillaceae; genus Thiobacillus. The sequence goes on along the minus strand of NCIF01000014.1, from coordinate 32,808 downwards.
GGCATGCGCCCAACCGGGCGTTTGCACCTTGGCCATTACCATGGCGTACTCAAAAACTGGCTGCGTCTGCAGAACGAATACCAGTGCCTGTTTTTCGTGGCCGACTGGCATGCGCTGACCACGCACTACGACACGCCGGCGGTGATCGAGGAGAACGTGCGCGACATGGTGATCGACTGGCTCGCCGCCGGCGTCGATCCGGCGCAGGCCACGCTATTCGTGCAATCGCGTGTAACCGAACACGCTGAGTTGCATTTGCTGTTGTCGATGATGACTCCGCTGGGCTGGCTGGAACGCGTGCCCACCTACAAGGACCAGCAGGAAAAGCTCAGCGAAAAGGATCTCTCGACCTATGGCTTCCTCGGCTATCCGCTGCTGCAGTCCGCCGACATCCTGATCTACCGCGCCAACCTGGTGCCGGTGGGCGAGGACCAGGTGCCGCACATCGAGTTCACCCGTGAAATCTGCCGCCGTTTCAATCACTCGCGAGCCGGGGTTCGAAGACAAGGCGCGCGCCGCAGTCAAAAAACTCGGGTCGAAAAAATCCCGCTTGTACGAAGAATGCCGCACCGCCTACCAGGAACAGGGCGACGACGCGGCGCTGGAATCGGCCCAGGCACTGCTCAACGACGCGCAGAACCTGTCGATGAACGACCGCGAACGCCTGTTCGGCTATCTCGAAGGCTCCGGCAAGATGATCCTCGTCGAGCCCGAAGCCCTGCTGACGGTCGCCTCGAAAATGCCGGGACTGGACGGACAGAAAATGTCCAAGTCGTACAACAACACGATTGCCCTGAGAGAAGATCCCGAGGTCATTACCAAAAAAATCCGCACCATGCCGACCGACCCTGCGCGCGTGCGCCGCACCGATCCCGGCAACCCCGCCAACTGCCCGGTGTGGCAGTTCCATCTGGTCTATTCGGACGACAGCGTGCGACAGTGGGCAACGACGGGGTGTACCCGCGCCGGCATCGGCTGCCTCGAATGCAAGCAGCCGGTTATCGATGCGATCCTCGCCGAGCTGGCGCCGATCCGTGAGCGTGCGCAGTATTACGAAGAAAACCCCGATCAGGTTCGCAACATCCTTGCCGATGGCTGCGAGAAGGCGCAGGAACTGGCGCATGACACCATGCGTGATGTGCGCGAGGCGATGGGGCTGACGTTCGGTTGAGGCGGCTTGTGATCAAATAAACCTGTTCTGCGGGGCGGCCGGTTCAGTCTCGTTGATCCACGTTCAGTAGATAGACAATCGACACCGCCGGCTCCGCGAGATCGGCCAGCGTGTAGCGTTCGACATGTTCCAGGTATTGCCGCTGCGCCTCGAACAGGATGTTTTTCAGGGTGCAGCTTTTCTTGATGATGCAGATCGGGTCATCGCAGTTTACCGGCGCCAGCGTCGCTTCCATCAATTCGATCACGCTACGCAGATTAATGGCCTCCTTGGGCTGGCCGAGTGCGATCCCGCCATGCTGGCCCCGGCTTGCGTGGATCAAGCCCGCGCCAGCCAGCTTCTGCACGATCTTCATGATGTGGCTGCGCGATACGTCGAACTGCCCGGCAATCTCTTGCACGGTCGACAGGCGGCCTTGCGGCATCGAAGCCAGATAAATCAACACCCGAAAAGCATAGTCCGTATGTTTGGTCAGGCGCATGTGTGTGTCTTTCTTGGGTCCGGGTTCATTTTACTTGACCTGGATTATTAGATTCACCTAATATTCTCATTCAAACATTCATATTATATGAATGTTTGAATATTCACCCATTATTGAGCCAGGAGACATCATGCTATCAGCCGAAACGCTGGCAACGATCAAATCGACCGCCCCGCTGCTCGCCGAGCAGGGCAAAGCGATCACCGACCTGTTTTATTCCAGGCTGTTCAAGCATCACCCGGAATTGCAGCATATTTTCAACATGGCCAATCAGGCGCAGGGCGAGCAATCCCGCGCGCTGGCCGAATCGGTGTTCATGTACGCCACCCATATCGATCAGTTGCAAAACCTGGGGCCCATGGTCAGCCGCATTGCCCACAAGCACGCCAGCTTGCAGGTCGCGCCCGAGCACTATCCGATTGTGGGGAAATATCTGCTGGAGGCCATCCAGGATCATTTGGGGCTGGAACCCGATCATCCCGTGCTCGGCGCCTGGGCCGAAGCGTATGCCCAGCTGGCCGGCATCTTCATCCAGACCGAGGAAGGCATCTACAGCGATAACGCAATGAAACCCGGCGGCTGGCGCGGATTCCGCCCGTTCGTCATTCGCAGCATCGAGGCCGAGGCCAGTGGAATCAAGTCAGTGTATTTGAAGGCTGCGGATGGCAAGCCCATCGCCGATTTCGAGCCGGGCCAATACCTGGGTATCAAAGTCAGGGTGCCGGGGCACGAATATGACGAGATCCGCCAGTATTCCCTCTCCAATGCGCCGGGTAAAGATCACTACCGTATCACCGTCAAAGCCGAAAGCATGCTTCCCGGCCATCAAGGCAAGGTCTCGAACCACCTGCACGGCGCCCAGCCCGGCGATCAGGTGTGGCTCCAGCCGCCGACGGGGGATTTCACCGTCAAGCATGCCGGCCGCAACCTGGTTCTGATCGCAGGCGGCGTGGGTATCACACCGCTGCTGAGCATGCTGCTGCACCGCATTGAAACTGGCGAGGATGTGTCCGCTCTGGTGTTCATTCATTGCTGCCGCGACCAGGCGCATCACGTCATGGGAGAGGAGCTTCGCCGGCTCAGCGCGCAGCACGGCTTCAGCTACTACGTCAGCTATGAAACCGGCAGCGGCGCCGACCATCAGGGTTATCTCGAGCAGACGGTCTTGTCGCAATGGCTCACGCAAGCTGACGCCGATGTGTATTTTTGCGGCCCCAAACCGTTCATGGCCGCAGTGCAGACCCAACTGCTGCAAATGGGGTTACGCGACGAGCAATTGCATCACGAAGTCTTCGGCCCCGGCACCCGCTTGCTGACGCACTGAGCCATCAGGGGCGATTACCACTTCACCCCATGTACGTTATTCAAGGTGCGTCCCAGAAACCGCTCGCCGATGGTCTGAAAGCGCAGCGGGACGTCGGTGACATGAAAGTCGTAACGCGGCTGGGCGGGGCCGGGGTTGGCCAGCTTTTTGTCGGCCAGCAACCGGGCAACCTGCTCGGCCATGGCTTCCGCCGAATCGACCAGCCTGACGCCGTCGCCGACGACCTGCCGCAGCAGCGGCTTCAGTAGCGGGTAGTGGGTGCAGCCGAGCACCAGGGTGTCGATGTGCTCGGCCAGCAAAGGCTTCAGGTAATCCTGCGCGGTGAGCCGGGTGACCTCGTGGTCGAGCCAGCCTTCCTCCACCAGCGGCACGAACAGCGCGCAGGCCTGCGAATGGATGCGCGAATCGGGCGCGTACGCGTGGATGGCGCGCGCGTAGGCGTTGCTGTTGATGGTGGTGGGGGTGCCGATGACGCCGATTTTTTTGCCGCCGCGCGCCGACACCGCGCCGGCGTCGATGACGTCCAGCACCGGCACCGGCGACAGGTCCTTGACGATCTGCGAGGCGACGGCCGCCATGGTGTTGCAGGCGATGACCAGCAGCTTGACGTCCTTTTCCAGCAGGAACTGCGCGATCTGGGCGGTGAAGTGGGTAATGGTCTCGACCGATTTCACGCCGTAGGGCACGCGCGCGGTGTCGCCGAAATAGACGATGTTTTCAAACGGCAGGCGCTCCATCAGGGCGCGCACCACGGTCAATCCGCCGATGCCGGAATCGAATACGCCGATGGGAGAATTTGCATTCGTGGACATGGGTGGCAGGATGGCGCTTATGAGAAAGACGGCATTTTACCTGCAGCACCGCGTGAGGCGGCATCCATCATGAGCGGCTGCGGCTGCGATTCGGTGTGCGACGCGGCGGCGCCCGACCCGCGCTACCGGCGCGCGCTGTGGACTGCCCTGGTGTTGAACGCACTGATGTTCGGCGTCGAGCTGGCTGCCAGCTTCGCGGCGCAGTCGGTCTCTCTGCTGGCCGACGCGGTCGACTTTCTGGGCGATGCCGCCAATTACGGCGTTGCCCTGTTCGTGCTGGGACTGGCGCCGGTGTGGCGCTCGCGCACCGCGTTGTGGAAGGGCTGGCTGATGGTGGGCTACGGCGTGTTCGTGCTCGGCAAGTCGGCCTGGCAGGGGGCGGCCGGCATCGTGCCGGAGCCGCTCATCATGGGCTGGGTGAGCCTGCTGGCGCTGGCGGTTAACCTCGGCGTGGCGGCGCTGTTGTATGCGCACCGCCAGGGCGACGCGCAGGCGCGCTCGGTGTGGCTGTGCTCGCGCAACGATGCGCTCGGCAATCTGGCGGTGATGGGCGCGGCGGCCGGGGTGTGGGCGACCGCGCACGGCTGGCCGGACATCGCGGTGGCGCTGGTGCTGGCAGGGCTGGCGTTAAGTTCGGGGCGCTCGGTGATTCGGCACGCGCGGCGGGAACTGCGGGAGGCTTAAGTTTCTTGTTGGCGCGACAGCGCCCACGCGACGTGCTCGCGCACCAGCTGGGACGGATGGTTGAGCTGTGCGCCGAGCGCGGCTTGAATGGCGGGCGCGGGCGGCGCATTGCCGAGCGCGACGGCAATATTGCGCAACCAGCGTTCATGCCCGATGCGACGGATCGCCGAACCCGCCAGCCGGGCGTTGAAATCGGCTTCGCTCCAGGCAAACAATCCCGCCAGCTGCGCGCCGTCGAGTCCGTTGCGCACTTCAAAATCCGGCAAGGTGGCGGTCTGCGCAAAGCGGTTCCACGGGCACACCAGCTGGCAGTCGTCGCAGCCATAAATCCGGTTGCCCAGCAGCGGACGCAGTTCAGGGGGGATGCTGCCCTTGAGTTCGATGGTGAGATAGGAAATGCAGCGCCGCGCGTCGAGCGTGTAGGGCGCGACGATGGCCTGGGTCGGGCAAATATCGATGCAGGCCTGGCAGGTGCCGCAGTGATTCGTTTCGGGGGTGTCCACCGGCAGCGGCAGGTCGGTATAGATTTCGCCCAGAAAAAACCACGAGCCGTGTTGCCGGTTTAACAACAAGGTGTGCTTGCCGCGCCAGCCGAGGCCCGATCGGGCGGCAAGTTCGACTTCCAGCACCGGCGCGCTGTCGGTAAAGACGCGGAAATGATGTGCGCCGACTTCGCCGCTGATCCGTTCGGCCAGGCTTTGCAGGCGGTTGCGCAGCACCTTGTGATAATCGCGCCCCAAGGCGTAACGGGAAATATAAGCGGCATCGGCGTCGGCCAGGATCGCATGCGGATCGGCGGACGCGGGTGGAAAATAATCCAGCCGGGCGCTGATGATGCGGACCGTGCCGGGCACCAGTTCGGCCGGCCGGCTGCGCTTGGTGCCGTGCGCCGCCATATAATCCATCTCGCCATGAAACCCTTGCGCCAGCCATGCCTGCAACGCTGCCTCGGCACCACTCAAGTCGCCGTCGGCAATGCCCACGGCGGCAAAGCCGAGTTCGCGCCCCCATTGCTTGATTTGTCCCGCCAGGCGGTTTAAATCGAATTGTGAATCCTGATCATGCATAAATCCAATGATACCGTGCGCTGCACCCGCCATCTGGCCGACGAGGCCGCAACGCTGGCATTCGGCGCACACCTGGCGCAGAACCTTGTTCCGGGTCTGACCCTTTATCTGGAAGGCGAACTCGGCGCGGGGAAAACAACCTTGGTGCGCGGGCTGTTGCGTGCGCTGGGACACAGCGGGCGCGTCAAAAGCCCAACCTATACCCTGGTTGAAACCTATAGCCTGCCTGCGTTTGAGTTGTATCATTTTGACCTGTATCGTATGCACGATCCGCGCGAATGGCTTGACGCCGGGTTTCGCGATGTGGACCATGGTCATGCGGTGAGCCTCATCGAATGGCCGCAAAAAGCGGCCGGCTGGCTGCCGCCGCCGGATGCGGTGATCCACCTGCGAATCGGTGACGACAGCCGCGATGCCGAATGCGAGGCGAAAAGCCCGCGCGGAGCCCAATACCTGGAGACATGTTGCACACATTTTTAAAGACGCTTCTGCTGTGTTTGGCGTTGACCTCGGGTTTGGCGCAGGCACTGCAATTGTCGGCCACGCGCCTGTGGCCGTCGCCGGATTACACGCGAATCACGCTGGAAGCCGCGCAGCCTGTCGGGTATAAATCGTTCATGCTGTCCAGTCCGGATCGGTTGGTGCTCGATCTGGAAGGCGTGGAGGCGGGCGCCGCACTCGACGCGTTAACCGCGCAACTGGCAGCGGACGATCCCTTCATCAGTGCGATCCGGGTGGGGGTGAACCGCCCCGGCGTGATGCGCGTGGTACTCGATCTTAAAACGCTTGTTAAACCCGTCGTGTTCCAGTTGCAACCGCTGGGAAGCTATGGACATCGGCTGGTGGTGGATCTGTATCCGGTTCTGGCGGCCGATTCTGCCGCGCTGGCCGCGCCGGCAAACGTGGCCGAGCCGATCAAGCCGGCCAGGCCAGGGGCGCCGCGATACGCCCGGTTGATTACGGTGGCAATCGACGCGGGTCATGGCGGCGAAGACCCCGGCGCAATTGGCGCCAGCGGTTCGCGCGAAAAAGACATCACGCTGGCGCTGGCGAAAAAGCTCAAACATAAAATCGACGCGCAGGAAAACATGCGTGCGGTGCTGATCCGCGACGGCGACTATTTCGTGCCGCTCGGGCAGCGGGTGGTCAAGGCGCGGGGGGTGAAGGCCGATCTGTTTCTGTCGATCCATGCCGACGCCTTCATCAGGCCGCAAGCGCGCGGCTCGTCGGTGTTCGCCTTGTCGGAAAACGGGGCGACCTCGGTCGCGGCTCGCTGGCTGGCCAAGAAGGAAAACGAGGCCGATCTGGTCGGCGGGATCAACGTCGATGTCAAGGATCCCTTCCTCAAGCGCACCCTGATCGACCTGTCGCAGACCGCCACCATCAACGACAGCTTGAGGCTGGGGCATGCGGTGCTGAAGGAAATCGGCGGCGTCAACATCCTGCATAAATCGCAGGTCGAACAGGCGGAGTTCGCGGTGCTGAAGGCGCCGGATATTCCGTCGATCCTGATCGAGACCGCGTTCATTTCCAATCCGGAAGAAGAAAAACGCCTGAACGATCCCGCCCACCAGGACAAGCTGGTGGACGCCATCATTAGCGGCATTAAAGGGTATTTCGACAAGCATCCGCTGAATTCGCCCGCGCGGCTGACGCGTCATCCATGAGCGTCAGTTTATTGGGGGCAGCGGCGCCGGGATTCGACCGGCCGCTGGAGGTGCTGGAAGCGTGCCACGGCCGCATTTCCAGGCAATGCGACACCCTGGACAAACTGCTGGCCCATGTGCCGCTCCACGGCGCCGACGCGCAGGCGCAGCAGGCCGCACGTGCGGTGCTGGCGTATTTTGACACCGCTGCGGTGCATCACCACGACGATGAAGAGCGCAACCTGTTTCCCCTGCTGGAACAGATGGGCGCCGCGGGCGCCTGCGATCTGGTTGAGTCGCTGACGCTGGAGCACGATGAGCTGGCGCTGTTGTGGCGAAGCTTGCGTGTGTCCTTGCAACGGATAGCAGCGGGCAGGGCGGGCGCCCTTGAAGCCGGGCCGACGCGTCGCTTTATCGCGCTCAATCGCAGTCATCTCGAATTTGAGAACGCCCATGTGTTGCCGCTGGCGCGACAGGTGCTCGGGGCGGCTGAGATCGAGCGGCTGGGTCGTGCCATGGCCGCGCGACGCGGCGTGCCGTTTGCGGCCCAGTCGTGACCATACGCGTATTGCCTGATGTGCTGATTTCGCAAATCGCTGCGGGCGAGGTGGTCGAGCGCCCGGCCGCGGCATTGAAGGAAATTCTGGAGAACAGCCTCGATGCAGGGGCGACCGAGATTCAGGTTGAACTCGAGCAGGGCGGCGTCAAGCGCATTCGGGTCAGCGATAACGGCGCAGGTATCCCGCGCGAAGAGCTGGCGCTGGCCCTGACGCGCCATGCCACCAGCAAAATCGCCAGCCTGGCTGATCTGGAGCAGGTCGCCAGCCTGGGGTTTCGCGGCGAGGCGCTGGCGTCGATTGCCGCCATCGCGCGGGTTCACCTCGCCAGCCGGCGTGCTGACGCCGAGCACGCCTGGGCGGTCGCGGTCGAGGGCGGGCGGCTTGATGCACCCACGCCCGCCGCCCGCGCCGCCGGCACTACGATCGATATCCAGGACCTGTTCTTCAACACGCCAGCACGGCGCAAGTTTCTCAAGACCGAAGGCACCGAATATGCCCACTGCGCCGAGACCGTGCGCCGGCTGGCGCTGGCGAATCCGGACACAGCCTTCAGCCTGACCCACAACAGCCGGGTTCAGTTGCGCCTGAATGTCGAATCGGCCGCTGCCCGGGTACGGCAAGTGATGGGCGAGGCTTTCGAGCGCAATACCATCGCCGTCGATGCGGCCGCGGGGGTGTTGCGTGTGTCCGGCTGGGTGATCCGCCCCAGCGCGGCAACGGGCAGTCGCGACAATCAGCATGTATTCGTCAATGGCCGCTATGTGCGCGACAAATTGATTGTTCATGCGCTGAAGGAAGCCTATCGCGACGTCCTGCATCATCAGTTGAATCCGGCGTATTGCCTGTTCATCAGTCTGCCGCCCGATGGCGTTGACGTGAATGTGCATCCGGCCAAAACCGAAATCCGTTTTCGCGACAGTCGCGGCGTGCACCAGTTCTTGTTTCATGCCGTGGAGCGGCTGCTATCGACACCGGTAGAAGCAGGGATGACCGACGCAGCATTAAGCAGCGCTGCGAGCGAGTCGCCGCGACTTGCGTATGGGGCGCCGCAACAGACGCTCATGCCGCTACAGGTCAGCGCAGCCATGGCGTTCTACGCGCCGCAGGATCAGGCAGCAAGGCCTGGGGTGCCGGATTCGGCGGCGGCGGGTGCACCTGCGGCGCAGCCATTGCCTCAAGGCGGGACGGGCGATGCCCCGCCGCTGGGCTATGCCCTGGCGCAGCTGCACGGTGTGTATGTGCTGGCGCAGAATGCGCAGGGGCTGGTATTGGTCGACATGCACGCGGCACATGAACGGGTCGTGTACGAAAAGCTCAAGTCCGCACTGGACGCGCGCGCGGTACCGGCGCAGGCATTGTTGATTCCTGTCGCGCTCAGGGTCGATGCACGCGATCTGGCTGAAATTGCGCCGCATCTCGATAAGCTCGGCGAAATCGGCTTTGAACTGACGATCACCTCGCCGACCTCGGTTGCAGTGCGCTCGGTGCCGTGGTTGCTGAAAAATGCCGATCCAGTCGAACTGACGCGGGCTGTCTTGCACGAGGTCGCTGAATTCGGGGTGGCGCGCCTGCTGGCCGAGCGCCGCAACGCGTTGCTGGCAACCCTGGCGTGCCACGGCGCGGTGCGCGCCAACCGGCATCTGACGATTCCTGAAATGAACGCGTTGCTGCGCGAGATGGAAGCCACCGAGCGGGCCGGACAGTGTAACCATGGCCGCCCAACCTGGTTTCAGATCAGCATCAAGGAGCTTGATGCGATGTTCATGCGGGGGCGCTGATTTTACCTGACGCGGTTTTATATATAAGCTTTGTCTAATTAAATTGGATCAAGCGAGATCAAGATGGACGAACGCACCGAACGCAAGAGCATCCCGATCCAGGCAGCCAATGAAGCCAGCAATTGTTCCAGCGCCGAGCCTTATGCGCTGATGGTGCTGGGGGATTCAATGATGCCGGAGTTCGCACAGGGCGAAATCATCGTCGTAGAGCCGTCCGGCCTGGTCAAGGATGGCTCCTACGTCGTGGCCTTTGTGAATGAAGAGTACATCTTTCGCCAGCTGGTGAAGCATGAGGAAGGCTGGATGTTGAAGCCGCTTAATCCTGTGTATGAAAACATTCCGGTTGCGGATATCGATGTCGCAAAGGGGGTGGTCATCATGAAAAAGCGCCCAGGCAAGCGTAGCGAGCAGAAGCGTTATGTCTGAACGACATTAACAAAACATCGTAATAAATTGATTTAAAAACATTTAAACGAGATTGTTTTTGTATCAGTAATAGTGATAGCCATATAAATATCATATATATAATTGTTGACTAATATGCTCGGGTAACTACACTGTGGGGATGTTCAACCTTCCCTGCAGGAGATAAACCATGAGTGGACTGATCGCCAATTTTCCGAACGACGGTATCGTGACTGTCAACCGGGTGATTCTGAAGCCGGAATTCACGGTGGACGACTTGCAGGAACGGGTGGCGTTCTTGTGTGAAAACGTCAAGACCTATCATTCCGATACCGGCTTTGTCGGCGGCTTCGTCGCGCTGAATTCGGGTGCGGTATCCAACGAAGGCTCGACCATCGGCCAGGCAGTCGAAAGCCCGATGAAGGGCAAGGAAGCCCTGATCGTGACGTTCTGGGACAGCTTCGAAAACCACGAAAGCTCGCACCGCTCCGCAACCTTCCAGCCCTTGTTCCAGAAAGTGCTGGACCTGTGCGTCAACGGCAATGAGGAAATTGCCTACGAAATGCTGTGGTCCGGCAAGGCCTATGGACCTGACGAGATCGCGGCTGCGCGCAAGGCCAAGGCGCAGTACGCATCTGCCTGACTGGACGACCGCGACAGAACAAGCGGCGGGGCGCTCCGCCGCTTGTTTGTCTGCTGTTAATGCGCGTGGCGACGCTGGCGTGTTCCGACAGGCAGCCGTTCGGCGCCGGGTGGATCCGTGCGCTCATGCGGCTTCCATGTTGCGGGCATACGTCCCATCCCGGGCCAGACCATTCAGCCGGCAGCGGGCGAGAAGCGCGTGCTGCGCGGCAGCAGCGTTGCTTTCCTGCCCTTGCCAGGCGGCCAGCACCGGCGCTTGCAACGCCCGCCCATACGAGAAACTGAGCTGCCAGGGCTGCGGCCCCATCGCGTTCATGGCGTTCAGATGATCGGTCGCATCCTCGGCGCGCTGTCCGCCGGAGAGGAACACGATCCCCGGGACCGCCGCCGGCACGTAGCGCCTGAGGCAACGCAGCGTGGCGTCGGCGACTTCCTGCACACTGGCTTGGCGCGCGCACTTCATGCCGGCAATCACCATGTTTGGTTTCAACAACATCCCCTCGAACAGCACGTGATGGGCATTCAGTTCGGCAAACACGGCCTCCAGCGCCTGCGCCGTCACTGCTTCGCAGCGTTCGATATCGTGGGCGCCTTCCATCAATACTTCCGGCTCCACGATCGGCACCAGGCCGGCTTCCTGGCACAGCGCGGCGTAACGCGCCAGCGCATGGGCATTGGCGCGGATGCCGAAAGCGGACGGGATGCCGGTTGCGCTGATATCGATTACGGCGCGCCATTTGGCAAATTGCGCCCCCAATTGCCGATACTCCTCCAGGCGTTCACGCAATCCGTCCAGGCCTTCGGTCACCTTGTCGCCAGCGCACAGGGCCAGCGCCTTGGCGCCTTTATCCACCTTGATGCCCGGAATGATGCCCCGGCTGGACAGGAGCGTGGGAAAGGGGATGCCCTGCCGGGTGCTTTGACGCAGGGTTTCGTCAAACAATATGACGCCGCCTATATAGCGTTCAATTCCATCGGCGGTGAAAAGGATCTCGCGGTATCGCCGGCGGCTTTCCTCGGTGGATTCCGTTTGGATGGATTCGAATCGTTTCTTGATGGTGGGGTTGCTTTCGTCTGCGGCCAGCACGCCTTTTTGCCGGGCAACGATGGCATTGGCCACAGACGAGAGTTCTGCGATATTCATGGTTTGAGTCCTCAGGAATAAATGAACGTGTTGATCCCGGGGAAAGCCGTGTTCACGCATCGGGCTGCCCCCCGTTTACTGTAGACCTTCGCGGCGAGGCAACGCCCGGCGATGCGGCGCAACCACAAGTCTCCAGGTAAGGGATAATCCCGCACCATGTCCGCCACTTGTTATCCGCCTGCCATCTTCCTGATGGGTCCGACCGCCTCGGGCAAGACCGCGCTGGCGGTCAGCCTGGTCGAGCGCTTTCCGCTGGAGATCATCAGCGTCGATTCGGCTCTGGTCTATCGCGACATGAATATCGGCACGGCCAAGCCCGACGCCGCCACTCTGGCGCGGGCGCCGCATCATCTGCTGGATATATGCGACCCCACTGCGTCCTATTCGGCCGCCGCGTTCTGCGCCGATGCGCAGCGCTTGATGGTCGATATCACCGCGCGCGGCAAGGTGCCGTTGCTGGCAGGCGGCACCATGCTGTATTTCCGGGCATTGTTGCAGGGCCTGGACGACTTGCCGCGAGCCGATCCGGCGTTGCGGAAAAAACGCGAGATCGAGGCGGCAAGCCGGGGCTGGCCTGCCTTGCACGTCGAGCTGGCTCAAGTCGATCCGGTGACGGCCCAACGCCTGTCACCCAACGATTCCCAGCGGATTGGCCGTGCGCTGGAGATCTACCAGCTGACCGGCAAGCCCATGTCGGCACTGCTCGAGCGGGTGCAAACGGCGCTGCCTTATCGGGTGCTGCAACTGGCCCTGATCCCGTCCGACCGCACGGTCTTGCATCAACGCATCGCCACGCGCTTCGATGCCATGCTTGCCGATGGCCTGCTCGATGAGGTGGCGGCCCTGCGCAAGGCCTATACGCTCACGTCCGACCTGCCTGCCATGCGTGCGGTGGGCTATCGTCAGGCATGGGCCTGTCTCGAGGGTGAAATCGATCGGGCAGGGCTGCGTGAGCAGGGGGTGGCCGCCACGCGCCAACTCGCCAAACGTCAACTGACCTGGCTGCGTTCCTGGCCCGATGCCGTGGCGCTGGATGCGCTGGCAGACGATCTGGAGGCGCAAGCCTTCGACCGGGTTGTGCGCCATCTGGGTTCGGCTCCGGTTTAATCCTGGCGCGTTGAATTGACCGTGGCGCGAGCCTGCCCCCGGTGCAGGCGGATGCCGATGCGGTCTCCGTCCTTGAGCTGCGCTGCATCCTGCACAAGCTTGCCATTTTCCAGCTGTACGATGCTGTAGCCGCGCGCCAGCACGCCTTCCGGGCTGAGATGGCCAAGACTGCTGCCGAAACGTGCCAGATTGAGCTGGCGCTGCACCAGGCCGCTTTGAGCGGCGCGTTGTGCGCGTGAAGAGAGACTGTCCAGCCTCTGCCGTTCGCGGTGGACGACGTGTAGCGGTGTCGCCAGCCGCTGGCCCCATTGGGCGAGATGCAGCCGTTCGCGCGTCAGCCGGGTGCGGGTCGCATTGTGCAGGCGCTGGATCCATTGTCCCAGTTCAAGTTGCCGGCGCCGCAGCTGTTCGGCGGGATGGAGCAGCCGGCGCGACAGGTAATCGAGGCGCTGGGTTTCATCTTGTTGCTTGCGGGCGAGGTGGCGGTGTAGCTGGCGGGCCAGTCGCGCCACCTGTTGCAGCAGTTCTTCCCGCACCGGGCTGACCAGTTCGGCGGCGGCAGTGGGGGTGGGCGCGCGCAGGTCGGCGGCAAAGTCGGCCAGGGTGAAATCGGTTTCATGGCCGACCCCGCTCACCACCGGCATCGGACTGGCGGCCATCGCGCGCGCGACCGCTTCGTCGTTGAATGCCCACAAATCCTCCAGCGAACCGCCGCCGCGGCACACCAGCAGGACGTCGCATTCGGCGCGTTCGCCCGCCGTGCGGATGGCGGCGGCGATCTGCGCGCCGGCGCCTGCGCCCTGCACCGGCGTGGGATACACAATGACAGGCAGCCCCGGCATCCGCCGCGCCAGCGCGGTCAGGATGTCATGCAAGGCCGCTGCCTGGGGCGACGTCACGATGCCGATGCAGCGCGGGAAGCGGGGCAGGGCGCGCTTGCCGCGCGGATCGAACAAGCCTTCCGCCTCGAGCCTGGCCTTCAGCTTGAGAAAGGCTTCGTACAGGCGGCCGGCGCCGGCGCGGCGGATCGATTCGGCGCCCAGCTGGAACTCGCCGCGCGCTTCGTATAAAGAAGGCAAGGCGCGGATTTCAACATGGTCGCCGTTGGCGGGGGAAAAATCAGAAAACTGGTTTCGACCGCGGAACATCACGCACCGCACCTGTGCGTTGGCATCCTTCAGGGAAAAATACCAGTGGCCGGATGCCGCGCGAACAAAATTGGAGACCTCGCCTTCCACCCACAGCAAGGGCAATTGCGATTCGAGCGCGCGGCGCGCCATGCGGTTGAGTTCGCTTACCGTGAGCACCGGCAGGCTGGAAGAGGGTTCGGGGTTGTGATCGGGAAAATCCATGGACTGCAGAATAACGGGTTAGCGCAGGCACGCTTCATGCACAGCCACCCTTTTTTTATAAAAAATCTTTTAAATCTCTATTGACGTCGGTGAATGTTTTGTAACTTGTTGATAAAAAAGGACTATGCGTATTGGTTACTTTTTGGGCCAAAACACTTTTTCCTTTGTGGACGGGTGTTTAGGGGGTTAGGAAGGGAGTTTCACACAGACTTATCCACACCATTTGTGGAGAACTTAACAATGGCAACGCAATCGACCCCAAATAATTGGTGCTTGCCCAAACCTGTGCGTGAGCGCTACATTTCGGGTGTTGTTCACTCATGGAGTTGTATCCAGTGCTTGCTATCATTGAGGCGGCCGGTTGGCCGATCTGGCCGTTGATCCTGGCGTCCGTTGTTGCCGTGGCGATCATCATCGAACGTGCCTACAGTTTGCGGAATCGGGAAGTGGCGCCAGCTAGTTTGTTGCTGGAGACGATCAAAACCTATCAGGAGCGCGGCGTTACGCCCGATCTGATCACCCACCTGTCCGATGGCTCCCCATTGGGACGCCTCTTTGCGGTTGCGCTGAAAAATGCCCATAGTTCACGCGAAATCATGAAGGAATCCATTGAGGAGTCCGGACGGGCGGTGACGCATGAGCTTGATCGTTTTCTGACCACGCTCGGCACCATTGCCAGCATGGCGCCGCTATTGGGCTTGTTTGGTACGGTCATTGGCATGATTGAAATTTTCGGTGCGCAAACGACTGTCGGCACCAATCCGGGTCAGTTGGCCCATGGTATTTCGATTGCCCTGTACAACACTGCGTTTGGTCTGATCGTGGCCATTCCTGCCATGATTTTCTACCGTTTTTTCCGCAGCAAGGTGGAGTCGCTGGTCGTCGACATGGAACAGCAGGCGATCAAGCTGGTGGAAATTGTCCACGGCGACCGCAAATAGGCGACTGGAAAACCATCATGAATTTTCGTCGCGGTCGCCGTGAAGACTACCCGGAAATCAACCTGATTCCGTTCATCGATATTTTGCTCGTCATCGTGATTTTCCTCTCGGTGACCACCACCTACGCGCGCTTTGCCGAACTCAAGATCAACTTGCCGACCAGCAGTGCCGAGCAGACGCCCAACCCACCCAGGCAGATTGAAGTGGCGGTGGCCGAAAGCGGCCGCTATCAGATCGATAATGCGGCCATAGGCGAGGCCACGGTAGACCAGATCGCCGCCGCGTTGAAGCAGGCGGCCGGCGATCAAAACGAGCCGGTGGTGGTGATCAACGCCGATGCGCGTGCGGCGCATCAATCCGTGGTGAATGTGATGGAAGCGGCGCGCCGGGTTGGGCTCTCCCGTATCACCTTCGCCACCCAAACGGCCCCTTAAGGGGCGCCATCCGTGTTTTCCCTTCAGCATGTCTGGGCGCGCACCGGCGTGCTCGCGGTGCTGCTCTCGCCGCTGGCTTTATTGTTCACCGTCGTGTCCGGGCTGCGCCGCCTGGCCTATCGCCGTGGCTGGCTCAAGGCGATTTCCGTGGGTGTGCCGGTGATCATTGTCGGCAACATCACCGCCGGCGGCAGCGGCAAAACGCCGCTGGTGATCTGGCTGGTGAACTGGCTGCGCTCGCAGGGCTATCGGCCGGGCGTGGTCAGCCGGGGCTATGGCGGTTCAGCGCGCGGCTGCGTCGAGGTGCGGCCCGACAGTCTGGCGGCGGAAGTGGGGGATGAGCCGCTCCTGATCCGGGCTAAAACCAGCGCCCCCGTGGTGGTGGGCCGAGATCGGGTGGCAGCGGCCCGGATGCTGATCGCGCACCATCAGGTGGACTTGATCGTCGCCGATGACGGCTTGCAGCATTACCGGCTGCACCGCGACATCGAACTGGCGGTCGTGGATGCGGCAACCGGGCTGGGTAATGGCTGGCCGTTGCCAGCCGGACCCTTGCGCGAGCCGAAAGCGCGCTTGCGAAGTGTGGATGCGGTGATCCAGGTGGTGCGGGGTGCGGCGCAGCCTGCCGACACCCTTCCGGCGCCGGCCTGGCGTGCCGACTACACTGCCGGCAAGGCCTACCGCCTGTGCGCTCCGCAGGCTCAAATGGCATTGCGCGACTTGCCACGGCACGACTGGCTTGCCATCACCGGAATCGGCCACCCTCAGGGGTTCTTCGACATGCTTGAGGCCAGGGGGCTTCGTTTCAGTCCGCGGATCTTTGCGGATCATCACGCATTCAAGGAAGCCGATCTTCCTGTCGGCAGCGCAGTGTTAATGACGGAAAAAGACGCGGTAAAATGCAGGGGTTTTGCAGGACCGGACTGGTGGGCTGTCGAGCTCGACGTCAGCCCGGAAAGCGGATTCATCGACTGGCTGGGCGCACGCATCAAACAATAACAACGCAAGCATGCGCACCGGGGGAGTGAGGAATGGGAATGCAATATTCTGATTGGGGCGACCGCCGTTATCCCAGCCACTGGATGGCCGAAACCAGGGATGCGGGGTTTTGGGTGCCTGATCGCGCTGAAATCGTCACCCAGTTTTTCACCCGCTATCTGTTCTTCTCGCTGGCGGTCATCTATTTTTCAACGCTGGACACGGTGGCGCCGGCGCTGCTCACCATCGAGCAGCTGCTGGGCGCACTGGCTGTTTATTTCATCCTCAATAGCTGGTTTTTCCGCCAGGCATTGCAGGGTGTTTCCTTACTGAAAATTCGCGGCGCCATGGCGACCGATCTGGCGATCGTGACCCTGTGCGTCATTCATGACCCGAACACGATTCCACCGTCTGCGCTGGCGTTTTTGATGGTGCTGCTGGGCAATGGCATGCGCTACGGCATGCGGCTGTTTGCCGAGGTCCTCGGCGGGGCATTCCTGGGGATGGCGGTCGCTTTTGCCATCCGTTATCGCCTGGGCGGGTTTGAGGTGAATGCGGGCGATGTGTTTTTTGGCGTGTTCTGGGTCATCCTGGCCTTGTATGCCTACATCCTGATGGGGCGCATTGAGGGACAGCGGCGTCAGCTGGATTACCGCAGCCGGTTCGATGCATTGACGGGCTTGCTTAACCGGCACGGTCTGCTGGCGGCGGCGGACAACGTGTTCGACACGGCAGACGAAAATACGCCCGCGACCGTGCTGTTTGCCGACCTCAATCAGTTCAAGGCAGTGAACGATCGCTACGGTCATGGCGTGGGCGACCGCGTACTGGCCGAATTCGCGCAGATATTCAGCGAATCGGCTGAAATGGGCATATGCGGTCGCTGGGGCGGCGATGAGTTTGTTGCTATTCTGCCGCAACGGGATGAAGCTGCCGTCCGCCAGATATTTCAGCGCATTGAAACGCGCACCCAGGCCTGGAGCAGCAGCAATGACATGCCGATGGCGGTGAGTCTCGGCGTCAGCCATGCACCGCAGGATGGCCGGAATTTGATGACCTTGCTCTCGATTGCCGATATCCGCCTTTATCAAAGCAAGTCGCAACAGGCTGACACAGCCGAAGCGTCGCCACATTACAGGACTCTCCTCGATGAACCCCAAGCTACTTGAAATCCTTGTGTGCCCGGTCTGCAAAGGCCCGCTCGAATGGAAAAAATCCGTACCTGAACTGACGTGCCGGGCTTGCCGGATAGCCTATCCCATCCGCGACGACATCCCGGTCATGCTTCCCGAAGAGGCGCGTCCGCTGGGACCGGATGAAATTCACGGCAACGCATAACGATGCATTTCCGCGTCGTTATTCCTGCGCGCTTTGATTCCAGCCGTCTACCCGGCAAGCCGCTGGCGGACATCGGCGGGCGCCCCATGGTGTTGCGGGTGCTGGAGCGCGCCTTGCTGTCGGGTGCGGAATCCGTCGTGGTGGCTACTGACGATATTCGCGTTCAGCAGGCCGTCGAAGCCGCTGGCTACCAGGCCCTGATCACTTCGCCTGCCCATCAGTCGGGCACCGAGCGACTGGTTGAGGTGGCTGAAGCACTGGGGTGGCCGGACGATGCTTTGGTGGTCAATGTGCAGGGAGACGAGCCCCTGATCGAACCGGAATTGATCCGCGAGGTTGCGCGTCAGCTGGTGCTGCACAGTGATGCGGTGATGGCGACGCTGGCGCATCCGATACACGATCATGCTGACTTCATCAATCCCAACGTCGTCAAGGTGGTGGCTGACGAATCCGGCTACGCAGCGTACTTCAGCCGCGCGCCGATTCCCTGGCCGCGCGATGCCTTTGCGGCGCAAGCGGCCATGCCGCGCGAGCTCGGCGCCCTGCGACATATCGGCTTGTACGCTTATCGTGCGGGATTTTTGCGCACCTATGCCAGCCTGGCCGCATCGCCGCTGGAACGCTATGAAATGCTCGAGCAGCTTCGGGTGCTATGGCACGGACACCGCATCAGCCTTGGGATTACGCCGACAGTGCCGGCGCCGGGCGTCGACACGCCAGCAGATCTGGAGCGGGTACGCCAGCTGTTTTCGGCGGGCTGATTTGAGTGGCTTGAATCCCTGAATAAAATTTTTTAAGTGTTGCTTCACTGAAGCTTGGCTTACGCTGTTCAGGTTTTTTCCAATTCAATTTCCAATTCAAATATCCAGGGAGATGGCAATGCGTTTGATTCTGTTGGGCGGCCCCGGCGCGGGCAAGGGCACCCAGGCCAATTACATCAAGGAAAAATACGGCATTCCGCAGATTTCCACCGGCGACATGCTGCGGGCGCAAATCAAGGCGGGCACCGAGCTCGGCATGAAGGCCAAGGCCATCATGGATGCCGGCGGCTTGGTGTCGGACGACATCATCATCGGCATGGTCAAGGCACGCCTGACCGAAGCCGACTGCAGGAACGGCTATCTGTTCGACGGTTTCCCGCGCACCATTCCGCAGGCCGAGGCGATGAAGGCCGCCGGCGTGCCGATCGACTACGTGGTCGAAATCGACGTCGCCGACGAAGAAATCGTCAAGCGCATGTCGGGCCGCCGCGTCCACCTGGCCTCCGGTCGCACCTATCACGTGGTGTTCAATCCGCCGCGCATCGAGGGCAGGGACGACATCACCGGCGAAGACCTGATCCAGCGCGACGACGACAGCGAGGAGACGGTGAAGAAGCGTCTCGACGTCTATCACGCGCAGACCGAGCCCTTGGTGAAGTATTACGGCGACTGGGCGGCGCGCGGCGAAGCCGGCGCACCCCGGTATGTGAAGGTCGCGGGCGTGGGCAAGGTCGACGGCATTCGCGATTCGATCTTTGCTGCGCTGGGCTGAGTCAGGGCCATCCAGGCATGCCGCAGCAGATTGCGCCGATAACCGACACCGAACGCTGGATTGTGACCGGCGCGGTGAAGGAGCGGTACGGCCGGGACGTGGCGATCCAGGACGTCGAAACCGAGATCCGGCTGTATATCGACGACCGCGAGCTGACGCTGTGCCCGGGCCTGTACTGGAACGAGCGCGGCTGTCATTTCGTATTGTCGAAAACGGGCGACTCGCGCTATCGCAGCATGTTTTTCTATCGCATCCGCGACCGCTTTGCGACCGGACGCGAGGAATACGACGATATCGGCGACTGCGTGACCACGCTGCTGAAAATGCAGGCGGACGAGGAAGCCAGGCGTCTGGCCGAAGAAGACGCATCCGGCAACAGTTAAGTTAAACAAGCCAGTCCTGTTTTTAATCAAACCAGCGCTGGCTTTTTGTTATGACGATGGCCCACCAAAAAAACATGAGGAGACAGCACCATGGCAGTTAAACCTGTGGCGAAGAAAATGAACGCTTTTTACGCACAGTCCGGCGGCGTGACGGCGGTCATCAACGCCTCGGCCTGCGGCGTGATCGAAACCGCGCGCAAGCACAAGGACAAGATCGGCAAGGTCTACGCGGGCAGGAACGGCATCATCGGCGCGCTGACCGAAGACCTGATCGACACCACCAAGGAGTCCGCTGCCGCGATCGCCGCGCTGCGCGCCACGCCGTCGGGCGCGTTCGGTTCCTGCCGCTTCAAGCTGAAGTCGCTGGAAGCCAACAAGCGCGAATACGCGCGCCTGATCGAAGTGTTCAAGGCGCACAACATCGGCTACTTCTTCTACAACGGCGGCGGCGATTCGGCCGACACCTGTTACAAGGTGAGCCAGTTGTCCGAGTCGATGGGCTATCCGATCCAGGCCATCCACGTGCCGAAGACCGTCGACAACGACCTGCCGATTACCGACTGTTGCCCCGGCTTCGGCTCGGTCGCCAAGTACATCGCGGTGTCGACGCTGGAAGCCAGCTACGACGTGCGCTCGATGGCCAAGACCTCGACCAGGGTGTTCGTGCTCGAGGTGATGGGGCGCCACGCCGGCTGGATCGCTGCTGCCGGCGGCCTGGTGGAAGACCACGGCATTCCGGTCGTCATCCTGTTCCCGGAAATCGAATTCGACCAGAAGAAATTCCTCGCCCGCGTCAACAAGCTGGTGAAGGAGCACGGCTACTGCACCGTGGTGGTGTCCGAAGGCTGTCACTATCCGGACGGCACCTTCCTTGCCGAGCAGGGCACGCGCGACGCCTTCGGCCACGCGCAACTGGGCGGCGCCGCACCGGTGGTCGCCAACATGATCAAGGACGCGCACGGCCACAAGTTCCACTGGGCGGTGGCCGATTATCTGCAACGCGCCGCGCGCCACATCGCCTCCAAAACCGACGTCAAACAGGCCTACGAGCTGGGCCAGAAGGCCGTCGAACTGGCGATCAAGGGCCACAACGCCGTGATGCCGACGGTCGATCGTCTGTCGGATTCGCCTTACAAGTACAAGATCGGCATGGCGCCGCTGTCCAAGGTCGCCAACGTCGAGAAGTTCATGCCGCGCGACTTCATCACCAGGGATGGCTTCGGCATCACGGCCAAGTGCAAGCGTTATCTGACGCCGCTGATCCAGGGCGAGGACTATCCAAAATACGGCAAGGATGGCTTGCCGGTGTATGTGACGCTGAAGAACGTGGCGGTGGCGAAAAAGCTGGCGGCGTTCAAACTTTAAGGATGAGAGGGATCAGGGGTCAGGATTCAGGGATCAGGGGGGGTGCGGGCATGGCCCGCGCCCTTGAATTAAATCGCGGCACAGCCGCACATCCCCTGATCCCTGGCCCCTGAATCCTGACCCCTAAAACAATGACACTCGACCGCGCCAGACAACTGCTCAAGGTGCAAGCCGACTTCGGCGGCTTCTACAACGGCAATTCAGCCAAGCTGATTTTGTCCGAGGTGATGCGCGAGCATGGTCAGGATGCGGTCGATCAGATGATCCGGGAATTGAAGCTCGACGACATTTTTGGGTTCGAGCCGGGCACGCGCTTTGAAGGCGGGCTGGCAATGGGCAGGAAGTAGCTGGGGGACGGTGGCGCAAGCTGCCGTTTTTTTCGGGGTTTAGAGGAGATTAAGATCATGAATGAAGGTTTGCTGTTTGCCCTCGTGGCGGCGGTGTTCGCACTGCTCTACGGGATCGTGTCGATCAAATGGATCTTGGGGTTGCCCACCGGCAATGACCGCATGCGTGAAATCGCAGCGGCCGTGCAGGAGGGCGCGTCGGCCTATCTGAACCGGCAATACACCACTATCGGTATCGTCGGTGCGATCCTGCTGGTCGCCATCTTCCTGGCACTGGGCTGGCAAACCGCAGTCGGCTTCGCGCTGGGCGCCGTGCTCTCAGGCCTCACCGGCTACATCGGCATGAACGTCTCGGTGCGCGCCAACGTGCGTACCGCACAGGCCGCCTCGCAAGGCCTCAACGCCGCGCTCAACGTGGCGTTCAAGGGCGGCGCGATTACCGGCATGCTGGTGGTGGGCCTCGGCCTGCTCGGCGTCGCCGGTTACTACGCTGTGCTGACCCTGGGGCTGGGCGAGAGCACCGAAGCCGCGACCCACGCGCTGGTGGGGCTGGCGTTCGGCGGTTCGCTGATCTCCATCTTCGCGCGTCTGGGCGCGACGTCGGCGCCGACCTGGTGGGCAAGGTCGAAGCCGGCATTCCAGAGGACGACCCGCGCAACCCGGCGGTGATCGCTGACAACGTGGGGGACAACGTCGGCGACTGCGCCGGCATGGCCGCCGACCTGTTCGAGACCTACGCCGTGACCATCATCGCCACCATGCTGCTGGGCGGTCTGCTGATTGCCGGTTCGCCCGAAGCGGTGATCTATCCGCTGGTGCTGGGCGGGTTCTCCATTCTCGCGTCCATCGTCGGCACTTTTTTCGTCACCGCGCGCGAAGGCGGCAAGATCATGAACGCGCTGTATCGCGGCCTGATCGTCTCCGGCGTGCTGGCCGCGATTGCGTTCTACCCCATCACCACCATGATGCTGGGCGAGGGCGTGATGATAGACGGGGTGCTGGTGTCGTCGTTGAACCTGTACTTCGCTGCATTGATCGGTCTGGGGCTGACCGCCGCCATGGTATGGATCACCGAGTACTACACCGCGACCGAGTTCAGTCCGGTGCGCCACATCGCCGAAGCCTCCACCACCGGCCACGGCACCAACGTCATCGCCGGTCTGGGCGTGTCGATGAAGTCCACCGCCGCGCCGGTGCTGGCCGTGTGCCTGGCCATCTGGGGCGCCTATGAACTGGCCGGCCTGTACGGCATTGCCATCGCCGCGACCTCGATGCTGTCGATGGCTGGCATCATCGTCGCGCTCGACGCCTACGGCCCGATCACCGACAACGCAGGCGGCATCGCCGAAATGGCCGGGCTGGACGACAGCATCCGCAACATCACCGACCCGCTCGACGCGGTGGGCAACACCACCAAGGCGGTGACCAAGGGCTATGCCATCGGCTCGGCGGGTCTGGCCGCGCTGGTGCTGTTCGCCGACTACACCCATGCGCTGTCGGTGCACCAGCCTGGCCTCAGCTTCGACCTGTCCAACCACATGGTCATCATCGGCCTGTTCATCGGCGGCATGGTGCCGTACCTCTTCGGCGCCATGGGCATGGAAGCGGTCGGCCGCGCCGCTGGCTCGGTGGTGGTGGAAGTGCGCCGCCAGTTCAAGGACATCCCCGGCATCATGGAAGGCACGGCCAAGCCCGAATACGGCACCTGCGTCGACATGCTGACCAAGGCCGCGATCAAGGAAATGATCGTGCCCTCGCTGCTGCCGGTCGCGGTGCCCGTCATCGTCGGTCTCACCCTGGGCCCGGTCGCGCTGGGCGGCGTGCTGGTCGGCACCATCGTCACCGGCATCTTCGTGGCGATTTCCATGACCACCGGCGGCGGCGCCTGGGATAACGCCAAGAAATACATCGAGGAGGGCAATTACGGCGGCAAGGGTTCCGACGCGCACAAGGCCGCCGTCACCGGCGACACCGTGGGCGATCCCTACAAGGACACCGCCGGCCCCGCCGTCAATCCGCTGATCAAGATCATCAATATCGTGGCGCTGCTCATCGTGCCGATCCTGCCGATGGTGGGGTAAGGCGTTTGATCTTCCTGCGCCGCCGCCGCTGGCGTTGCAGGCGCTGAATGCCTATTGAACAGGCCGGGGTTCCGGCCTGTTTTTTTATGGTCCTCAATCCTGAAAGCCGCAGACAGGGACACGAATTAGTGTATTGATCTGCGATTTTCAGGTTAAAACTTGCTATGGGCGATTTTTGTTCCTAGAGTTTTTATGCGTATGCGTGATTTCCATAATATTTAGAATGGGGGAGCGAAATGCAAGTGACTCGAAGACAGTTCTTCAGAATCTGCGCGGCGGGGGTCGGCAGTTCCAGCCTTGCGGCGCTGGGCTTTGCCCCCGGCGAGGCGCTGGCGGAGGTGCGCGCATTCAAGCTTGCCCGCGCCACCGAAACCCGCAACACCTGCCCCTACTGCTCGGTGGGCTGTGGCCTGCTGATGTACAGCCTGGGCGACAAGGCCAAAAACGCCCATGCCGAAATCATCCACATCGAGGGCGACCCGGACCATCCGGTGAACCGCGGCACCCTGTGCCCGAAAGGCGCCGGCCTGCTGGATTTCGTGCACAGCCCCAACCGCCTGCAATACCCGGAATACCGCGCGCCCGGCAGCAAGGAATGGACGCGCATTTCCTGGGACGAAGCCTTCGACCGCATCGCCAGACTGATGAAGGCCGATCGCGACGGGAATTTCGTGGCCAAAAACCCGGACGGCGCCACGGTGAACCGCTGGACCACCACCGGTTTTCTGGCCGCGTCCGCTTCCAGCAACGAAACCGGCTACCTGACGCATAAAGTTGTCCGTAGCCTGGGGATGCTCGCATTCGATAATCAGGCACGTGTCTGACACGGCCCGACG
The DNA here is from genome assembly GCA_002256785.1 of Hydrogenophilales bacterium 17-61-9. Lineage (GTDB taxonomy): Bacteria > Pseudomonadota > Gammaproteobacteria > Burkholderiales > Thiobacillaceae > Thiobacillus. The sequence continues at coordinate 8,399 of NCIF01000014.1, read as the reverse complement.
GTGGCAAGTCTTGCCCCGACGTTTGGCCGCGGCGCGATGACCAACCATTGGGTTGACATCAAGAACACGGACCTGGTTTTGATCATGGGCGGCAACGCCGCCGAGGCGCACCCGTGCGGTTTCAAGTGGGTGACCGAAGCGAAAGCGCAGCGCAAGGCGCGCCTGATTGTGGTCGATCCGCGCTTCACCCGCTCGGCCGCAGTGTCCGATTTCTATGCGCCGATCCGCGCCGGTTCCGACATCGCCTTCCTGGGTGGGCTCATCAACTACCTGTTGTCGAACGACAGGATTCATCACGAATACGTGAAGAGTTACACCGACTTCAGCTTTCTGGTGAACGACGCCTACACCTTCGAGAACGGCCTGTTCTCCGGCTACAACGCGGAGAAGCGCAATTACGACAAGTCCACCTGGGGCTACCAGATCGGCGAGGACGGGTTTGCCAAAACCGACCCGACGCTGCAGCACCCGCGTTGCGTCTACCAGTTGATGAAGGCGCATTACAGCCGCTACACGCCGGACATGGTCTCCACCCTCTGCGGCACGCCGAAGGACGCTTTCCTCAAGGTCTGCGCGATGATTGCCGAGACCTCGGCGTCTGACAAGACCATGACCATCATGTATGCGCTGGGCTGGACGCAGCATTCGCAGGGTTCGCAGATGATCCGCACCGGTGCGATGGTGCAGCTGCTGCTGGGCAACATCGGGGTGGCCGGCGGCGGCATGAACGCGCTGCGCGGGCACTCCAACATCCAGGGCCTGACCGACCTGGGCCTGCTGTCCAACCTGCTGCCCGGCTACCTGACGCTGCCGGGCGAGAAGGAGACGGACTACAAGGCCTATATCGACAAGCGCGCGTCCAAGCCGCTGCGGCCCGGCCAGCTGTCCTACTGGCAGCACTACGGCAAGTTCCACGTCAGCACCATGAAGGCGTGGTTCGGCGACGCCGCCACCGCAGACAACAACTGGTGCTACGACTGGCTGCCCAAGCTGGACAAGCCCTACGACATCCTGCAGGTGTTCGAGAACATGAACAACGGTGAGGTCAACGGCTACGTCTGCCAGGGCTTCAACCCGCTGGCGTCGGCGCCGTGCAAGATCAAGGTGTCGGGCGCGCTGGCCAAGCTGAAGTTCCTCGTCACCATCGACCCGCTGGCGACCGAGACGGCCGAGTTCTGGCAGAACCACGGCGAGTACAACGATGTCGATCCGGCCAAGATCCAGACCGAGGTGTTCCGCCTGCCGTCGACCTGCTTCGCCGAGGAAGACGGCTCTCTGGTGAGTTCCAGCCGCGTGCTGCAATGGCACTGGAAGGGCGCCGAGCCGCCGGGCGACGCCAAGGGCGACCAGGAGATCATGGCCGGCATTTTCCTCAGGCTCCGCGAACTGTACCGACAGGACGGCGGCGCCTTCCCCGATCCGATTCTGAATCTGAACTGGAAATACAAGATCCCGGCCTTCCCCTCGCCGGAAGAGCTGGCGAAGGAGTTTTCCGGCAAGGCGCTGAAGGATGTGACCGATCCCAAGGACCCGGCCAGGGTGCTGGTCAGGGCCGGCGAGCAGATCAACGGCTTCGCCGAACTGCGCGACGACGGCAGCACGAGCTGCGGCTGCTGGATCTACGCCGGCGCGTGGTCGGAAAAGGGCAACCTGATGGCGCGGCGCGACAACTCGGACCCGTTCGGCATCGGCCAGACCCTGAACTGGGCCTACGCCTGGCCGGCCAACCGGCGCGTGCTCTACAACCGCGCCTCCTGCGATCCGTCGGGCAAACCCTACGATCCCTCGCGCAAGCTGATCGCCTGGGATGCCGACGCGGGCAAGTGGAGCGGTTCGGACATTCCCGACTTCAAGCCGGACTCGGCGCCGGAGGAGGGCATGAATCCCTTCATCATGAATCCCGAAGGCGTGGCGCGCTTCTTCGCGGTGGACAAGATGAACGACGGGCCTTTCCCCGAGCACTACGAGCCCTTCGAATCGCCGCTGGCGAACAACCCGCTGTTCCCGGACAACCCGGTGGCGCGCGCCAGTCCGGCGGCGCGGGTGTTCAAGGGCGACTGGGAAACCTTCGGCAAGGCCGACAAGTTTCCGTTTGTCGCCACCACCTACCGGCTCACCGAGCATTTCCACTTCTGGACCAAGCACACGAAGAGCTCGGCCATCATCCAGCCGGAACAGTTCGTGGAGATCGGCGCGGAACTGGCGAAGGAGAAGGGCATCAAGTCGGGCGACCATGTGCGGGTGCGATCGCTGCGCGGGCATATCGTCGCGGTGGCGGTGGTGACCCGGCGCCTGGCGGCGCTGACCGTGGGCGGCAGGAAAACCCACACGGTGGGGATTCCCATCCACTGGGGTTTCACGGGCGTGGCGAAAAACGGCTACCTCACCAATACCCTGACCCCCTTCGTGGGCGACGCCAATACCCAGACGCCAGAATTCAAGGCGTTCCTGGTCGACGTCGAGAAAGTTTAGGAGGCGACCCATGGCACTGCAATCGCTCGACATCAAGGCCCGTTCCGCGACCACCACGCCTGCGCCAAGCATTCGTGCCGAGGCGACCCTTCCGGTCGCCAAGCTGATCGATATTTCCAAGTGCATCGGCTGCAAGGCCTGCCAGGTGGCCTGCATGCAGTGGAACGATCTGCGCGACGAGGTCGGCAACAACGTGGGGGTATACGACAATCCGATGGACCTCACCGACCAGTCGTGGACGGTGATGCGCTTCTCCGAAGTGGAAGTGCAGCAGGGCCGCCTGGAGTGGCTGATCCGCAAGGACGGCTGCATGCACTGCGCCGACCCGGGTTGCCTGAAAGCCTGCCCGGCGCCGGGGGCGATCGTGCAGTACGCCAACGGCATCGTCGATTTTCACGAGGAAAACTGCATCGGCTGCGGCTATTGTCTCACCGGCTGCCCCTTCAACATCCCGCGCATCTCGAAGCAGGACAGCAAGGCCTACAAGTGCACGCTGTGCTCCGACCGCGTGGCGGTGGGGAGGGAGCCGGCCTGCGTGAAGACCTGCCCGACCGGCGCCATCGTGTTCGGCTCCAAGGTGGACATGATCCACCACGCCGAAGGCCGCATCGCCGACCTCAGGGAGCGCGGCTACGCCAATGCGGCGCTGTACGACCCGGCTGGCGTCGGCGGCACCCACGTGATGTACGTGCTGCAGCACGGCGACCAGCCGGAGCTGTATGCGAACCTGCCCAGGGACCCGAGCGTCAGCCCCTTGGTCGGCCTGTGGAAGGGCATCACCAAACCGCTGATGAGCTTCGGCGTCGGGCTGGCCGTCTTTGCCGGATTCTTCCATTACGTCACGGCGGGTCCCAAGGAGGTGGAGGAGGAAGAGACGGACTGAAGCGGTCCGGTTCTTCATTTTCACCGACATCAAGGAGCGAACATGAGCACCTCTATCCAACGCTACACCCGCAGCGAACGCAGCAGCCACTGGGTGGTGGCCATCACCTTCATCCTCGCCGCGCTATCGGGTCTGGCGCTGTTTCACCCGGCGTTTTTCTTTCTCGTTCACCTGTTCGGCGGCGGCCCCTGGACCCGCATCCTGCATCCCTTCATCGGGGGGGTGATGACCCTGTTCTTCATCGGCATGGCCATCCGGTTCTGGCGCTTCAACCGGATCACGCCGGCCGACCGTCAGTGGATGAAGCGCATCGGCGACGTGATTCAAAATCGCGACCAGAATCTGCCCGAACCCGGCAAGTACAACGCCGGGCAAAAATACCTGTTCTGGATCATGGTGGTGGGTATTCCCGTGCTGCTGGTTTCCGGCATGTTCATCTGGCAGCCGTGGTTCGCGCCGTTCTTTCCCATTTGGCTCATGCGCGTGGCCGTGGTCGTACACGCGCTGGCCGCCTGGATCATGATCCTGGGCATCGTCGTGCACATCTATGCGGTGATCTGGGTCAAGGGAACGGTTCGCGCCATGACGCACGGCACAGTGTCCGAGGCCTGGGCCAGGCACCATCACCGCGCCTGGTATCGCGAAATGACCGGCAAGTAATCCGCGCGCCTATGACCACCACGCTCCTGCAACCCGGCCAGATCGAAGCGGCGGCCGGCAGCATTCCCGAACTGCGGCTGCCGCCTGCCGACCTGTTTCTGGCGCGTGCCCGGCGGCTGGAGCAGCTGGCCGAACAGCACACCCTGGGCGAGTATCTGCGTTTTGTCGCCGGGCTGGCGCGGGCCCAGCAGGCAAGCCTGGATGCCGCTCCAGCGTCGAGCTTGCCCGCCCCCGAACGGCTGGCGCAATGCCGCGAATATCGCATGCCGCCGCTGGCCCCTGCCGGATTGGTCTGGCCGCCCGGCTGGCGCGACACGGCGCGGCATCTGGCACGGACCGTTCTGCCGTCCCTGCCCGCAGCCGGGCAGGCCGCGCTGCAGCCGATACTGGATGGCGCAGATGCCTGGCTGGACGCACAGGCCACGCGCCTGTTCGAGGGCGACATGGCCAATCTGGATGCCGCCATGGCGCCGCTGATCGGCGCTGCCCTGCAGGTGCACTGGACCGGTCTTGCGCGTCAGCTCGACCCCGCCCAGGTGGCGCGGCCCGAGCATCCCAATCTGTGCCCGGTGTGCGGCTCGCATCCGGTCAGCTCGGTGGTGCGCATCGGCGGCGCCGAAAGCGGCCTGCGCTACCTGCATTGCGGGCTATGCGCGTCGGAATGGCACATGGTGCGCGCCAAGTGCAGCAACTGCGACAACACCCGCGGCATCGTTTATTACCATGTGGAGGGCGGCGACAACGTGGCGCGCGCCGAAAGCTGCCCCGAGTGCCGGACCTATCTGAAAATCATGCAGCAGGATAAAGACCCGCTGACCGACCCGGTCGCCGACGACCTCGCCGCCCTGGCGCTCGATTGGCTGATGGACGAAACCGGGTATGACAAAAGCGGAATCAACTGGTATCTGATTCAAAGCCAGCTATAAAAAAACGCTGCTGCGTCAAGCGGCGGTTTCATCCATCAACAGGGATTGTCTATCGTGCATAGCGCCCAGGCCCATCCACCTTCGATCGACCGCGTCCTCAACTGGACCGCCATTGCGCCCCTGCTCGCCGAATACGGCCGCGAACCGGTGCTCGCCGGGCTGCGCAGCGTGCTCGACCGTACCCGCCAGGCGGCGCGCCAGGGCGATCGGGCCGATTACACCGAGCCTGCGCTGGCGGCGCATCTCGCCGCGCATCTGGCGCGGCAGCATGCGCCGCGCCTGCGCCGGGTATTCAACCTCAGCGGCACCGTGCTGCACACCAACCTCGGCCGCGCGCCGTTGCCGGAAGAGGCGGTGGACGCCCTGGTCATGGCGGCGAGGCACCCCTGCGCGCTGGAATACGACCTCGATACCGGCGGGCGCGGCGACCGCGACGATGTGGTGGAAGACCTGCTGTGTGAACTCACCGGCGCCGAGGCCGCCACCGTGGTCAACAACAACGCGGCGGCGGTGTTCCTGCTGTTGAACACGCTGGCGCCGAGGAAACAGGTAATCGTCTCGCGCGGCGAGCTGGTGGAGATCGGCGGCGCCTTCCGCGTGCCCGACATCATGAGCCGCGCCGGCGCGAAGCTGGTCGAGGTCGGCACCACCAATCGCACCCATCTGCGCGATTTTGCCGAGGCCCTCAACCCGCGCAGCGCCATGCTGATGAAGGTGCACGCCAGCAACTATGCCATCCAGGGTTTCACCGCCAGCGTGGCGGAAAGCGAACTGGCGCAGCTCGCCCACGCGCATGAACTGCCCTTTGTGGTCGATCTGGGCAGCGGCACGCTCGTCGACCTGGCGCGCTTCGGTCTGCCCCACGAGCCAATGCCGCAGGCATCGCTGGCGGCGGGCGCCGACCTCGTGTGCTTCAGCGGCGACAAGCTGCTGGGCGGACCGCAGGCCGGCATCCTGGTGGGACGGCGCGAGCTGATCCAGCGCATCAAGAAGAATCCGCTCAAGCGCGCATTGCGCGTCGGCAAGCTCACGCTGGCAGCGTTGGAAGCCGTGCTGCGCCTGTATCACGATCCCGACCGCCTGGCCGAACGCCTCACCGCATTGCGTCTGCTCACCCGTCCGCGCACCGAGATTCAGGCGCAGGCCGGGCGCCTGTTGCCCGCCCTGCAACGGGCGCTCGCTGCGTGGCCGGTAAGCGTGGCCGTCGAACCCGCGCTGTCGCAGATCGGCAGCGGCTCGTTGCCGGTCGACCGGCTGGAAAGCTGTGCGCTGGCAGTGCGGCCCACCACCCGAAAAAGCGGCGTGCTGCACACCATCGAGGCAGCGCTGCGCGGCTTGCCGTTGCCGGTAATCGGTCGCATCGCGGAGGGCGCGCTGCGTCTGGACCTGCGTTGCCTGGACACGGCGGACGAAGCGGATTTTCTGGGCCAGCTTGCGAAGCTGGCCGCATAACTGATCGAGAGAGAAGGGCCTGCATGCAACGACGCAAACGCCTGCTGACGTCCGCTGCCGTGGCTGCGGACGCGATACGGCCCACCAGCCGGGGCAGGGCGGCGTTCAGCCCGTCTGCGGAAAGCGGCTGGCGAATGTTCGAAGCCTCCTCGCGGGTGGAAGCGCGCAAGCCGGAATATGGCGCTGAAATGCACGTGCGGAATGGGCAGCCGGCGAGGTTCCCATGCTGAACGCGGCGAGCCGCACCGCCTCTTGCGAAACCATGGCGCAATCATGATCGTCGGCACCGCCGGACACATCGACCACGGCAAGACCACGCTGGTGCACGCGCTCACCGGCGTGGATACCGATCGCCTCGAAGCGGAAAAACTGCGCGGCATCTCCATCGAACTGGGCTACGCCTACCAGCCGCTGGCCGATGGCGGCGTGCTGGGCTTCGTCGACGTGCCAGGCCACGAGCGCTTCATTCACACCATGCTGGCCGGCGCGGCGGGCATCGACTTTGCGCTGCTGGTGGTGGCGGCCGACGACGGCGTGATGCCGCAGACGCGCGAGCATCTGAACATTCTCGACCTGCTGGGCATCAAACAGGGCGCAGTGGCGCTGACCAAGATCGACCGCGTCGAGCCCGGACGCGTTGACGAAGTCGGGAACGATCTGCAGCGCCTGCTGGCTGAAACGGCACTCGCCGGTATGCCGCTGTTTCCTGTTTCGGCGACGGGCGGGCAGGGCGTCGAGGCCCTGCGCCACCATTTGCACCAAGCTGCGCAGGCGATGCCGCAGACCCGGGGCGAGGGCGGCTTCCGCCTGGCGGTCGACCGCAGTTTCACCCTGAAAGGTGCGGGCACCATCGTCACCGGCACCGTGTTTGCCGGCAGCGTGCGGGTGGGCGACGAACTGGTGCTGACCCCGGCCGGAAAATCCGTGCGCCTGCGCGGCCTGCATGCGATGAACCGGTCGGCGCAGGAAGGCCGTGCCGGCCAGCGTTGCGCGCTCAATCTGGGCGGTGTCGGTAAGGACGACATCCAGCGCGGCGACTGGATCGTCACGCCCCGCCTGCATGCGCCGACCGCCCGCTTCGACGTGCAGCTGACGCTTTCTCCGCAGGCCTCCGCTGGCTTGCCGCACTGGGCGCCGGTTCACCTGCACCTGGGAGCGGCCCATGTCGTGGCACGGGTCGCCTTGCTGGAAGGCGAGACCCTGGCGCCGGGCCGCACCGCGCTTGCCCAACTGGTTACCGCCCGCCCCATCGGCGCCCTCCACGGCGACCGCTTCATCCTGCGCGACGCCGACGCGCGCCATACCCTGGGCGGCGGCCGGGTGCTGGACCCGGACGGCCCGGCGCGCAAGCGCAAAACGCCGCTGCGCCTGGCGGAACTGGCCGCGCTGCAAACCCCGGATACGGCGCAGCGCCTAGCCCGCCTGCTGGACATTCAGGGGCTGGACCTGGACCGCCTGGCCGTGCACTGGAACCGCGACGCGCTGGCCGGAGCCTTGCCGCCCGACAGCATGCGCGTCCACGCCAGCAGCGGCAACTGGGCGTTTTCCGCCCCGCACTGGCGCAGCCTGCAGGAAAAACTGCGTGCCGGCCTGGCCGGTTTTCACGAACAGTTTCCCGACGAGCTGGGACCCGATGCCGCGCGGGCGCGCCGCATGTTTTTGCCGCGACTGCCGGCCGCCGCCTTTGCTGCCCTGACTGACGAACTGCTGGCGGACGGCACGCTGCAACGCAGCGGCTCGTGGCTGCATCTGCCGACACATCGCATCACCCTCACGCAGGAGGAAGAAGCCTTGTACCAGCGCATCCGCCCGGGGCTGGCCGAAGCCTCGTTCGACCCGCCCTGGGTGCGCGACCTGGCCAGACTCGCGGGACGCGACGAGGCATCCATGCGCCGCCTGCTGCAGAAGCTGGCGCGCCAGGGCAAGCTGTATCAGGTGGTGCGCGACCTGTTTTATCTGCCGGAAACCATCGCCCGACTGGCGGCGGTGGTGCAGGAACTGGAAAG
>NCIF01000187.1 GCA_002256785.1 Hydrogenophilales bacterium 17-61-9 | reverse complement strand
CGGCCAGGTGGTCGAGCAGGTGGTGCGCCCGACCGGTCTGGTCGACCCGCTGGTCGAGGTGCGGCCGGTCGGCACCCAGGTCGACGACCTGATGAGCGAGGCGGGAAAGCGCATCGCCGTCGGCGAACGCGTGCTGGTGACCACGCTGACCAAGCGCATGGCGGAAGACCTCACCGACTACCTCGCCGAGCACGGCGTCAAGGTGCGCTACCTGCACTCGGACATCGACACCGTCGAGCGCGTCGAGATCATCCGCGACCTGCGGCTGGGCGAGTTCGACGTGCTGGTCGGCATCAACCTCTTGCGCGAGGGCCTCGACATCCCCGAGGTGTCGCTGGTGGCGATCCTCGACGCCGACAAGGAAGGCTTCCTGCGCTCCGAGCGCTCGCTGATCCAGACCATCGGCCGCGCCGCGCGCCACCTGCACGGAACCGCGATCCTCTATGCCGACCGCATCACCGACTCGATGAAACGGGCGATGGACGAGACCGAGCGCCGCCGCAACAAGCAGATCGCCTTCAACAGCGAGCACGGCATCGTCCCGCGCGGCGTGGTCAAGCGCATCAAGGACATCATCGACGGCGTCTACGACGCCGACGCCACGCGTCAGGAACTCAAGGCGGCGCAGACGGTGGCCGAATACAAGGTGCTGGATGAAAAAGCGCTGACCAGGAAGGTCAAGAAGCTGGAAAAGGACATGCTCGATGCGGCGAAGAACCTGGAATTCGAGAAGGCTGCGGAACTTCGCGACCAGTTGAAGGCACTCAAGCAGGTATTATTCGGAGTGGAAGAACACGATTCATGACTAAAGTACTTTTCGTATGCATGGGCAATATCTGCCGATCGCCGATGGCGGAAGGCATGTTCCGCAAGGCCATCCGGGACGCCGGACTGGACCGGGAGGTGGAGACGGATTCCGCCGGCACCCACGCCTACCATATCGGCTCGGCGCCCGATCCGCGCGCGCGGCAGGCGGCGCGGCAGCGCGGGGCGGACATCAGCGGATTGCGCGGGCGCAAGGTGGCGGACGATGACTTCGAGCGCTTCGATTACATCCTGGTCATGGACGGCGACAATTACAACAGGCTGATCCAGCGTGCACCGGCGCATCACCACGGCAAGATCCGGCGATTGCTGTCGTTCAGCCGCAAGTATCCCAATCTCGACGTGGTCGACCCGTATTACGGCGGCACGCAGGGATTCGAGGAAAATCTCGACATGATCGAAGATGCGGTGCAGGGCCTGATCCGGGAAATTACCGGCGACACCCAGCTTAAAAACGCGTTCAGGTAGCTGATCGCTTCTGCCGTTCGCAGCAAACAACAAGGGCCGCTTGAAGCGGCCCTTGTTGTTGTGGCGCAGGCTTTATTTCGCCTGGGTTTCCACCTGCACCAGCGGCTCCTCTGCCACGCTCGCCTGCGGACGTGCGCGCCGGCGTGTGGGGTGGGGGGCCGCGGCCGGCGTGGGTGCCGCGGCAACATCGACGGCGGGCGCGCTGGTCTCGACCTGCATCAGGCCGACACTGTCGCTGTCCGCCGGCTTGGCTGCGGGGCGGCGACGGCGGCGCGGGCGGCCCGGCTCGCCGGTTTCACTCGTGCCGGCCGCCGCGGCCTGGGTTTCCACCTGCTGCAGGCTGGCGGTGCTGGCCGCCAGATCCGCCAGAATGGCAGCAGGGGATGCGGTGACGCTATCGGGTAGCGCGGCATTCGGAGGGGCTGACGTTTCCAGTTGCAAGGCCTGCTGCGCGGGGGCGGCCGGGGCCGCCGCCTTGGGCTTACCCGCGATTTCGACGATTGCGTGGAAACCGGCGATTTCGACGATTGCCTGTGGTGTGCTTCCGCCATTGCCGGCTGCGGTTTCCGGATGGGTTTCACGCGGGCGGCGATTGCCGCGGCCGCGGCGGCTGCGCGGTTCGCGTTTTTCCTCGCTGCCGGCCTCGCGCGGGGCTTCCGCCGGCTCTGCCATGCGCGGTGCGGCTTCCGCCTCGGAGCGCGGTTTGGGCTGGCGCGGCGGGCGGGCGGGCTTTGCCGGTTCGCCGTTGCGCGGTTCGGCACGGCTTTCGTTCTGGCGCGGCTCCGGCGGGCGGGCTTCGCCGTTGCGGGCTTCGCCGCGCCCTTCGCCGCGACTGCGGCGCTGGCCGGGCTTGCGCTCACGGCGCTCGCTCGGGCGTTCGCTGCGTGCAATGGCGGCAACCGGTTCGGCGACCGCCGGGGCGGCTGCGGCGGCGGGCGCTTCTTCGCCGAGTTTCTTGAACCAGCCGAAGATACGCTCGAACAAGCCGCTCTGGGCCGGCGCGGCGACCGGCACTGCCGGGCGCGCGGCCGGCACCGGCTGCGGCGGCGCGATCGACTTGACCGCGGCTTCCTGGCGCGCCGGCGCGGCGGCCTGGGAGGTCTGGTAGACGGCTTCGGTCTCCGGCAGGGTTGCCATCCTGTAGCTCGGCTCGCTGGCGTCGCGCTGGTTCAGCTCGTCATGGCGCAGCCGGGTGATGGTGTAGTGCGGGGTCTCCATGTGGATGTTGGGGATCAACACCACATTGACCTTGAGGCGCGATTCGATGGTGTGGATGTCGACGCGTTTCTCGTTCAGCAGGAAGGTCGCCACGTCGACCGGCAGCTGTATATGCACCGCGCCGGTGTTTTCCTTCATCGCATCCTCCTGCAGGATGCGCAGGATGTGCAGCGCCGACGATTCGGTGCCGCGGATGTGGCCGGTGCCGTGGCAGCGCGGGCACGGGTTGTAGCTGGTCTCGCCGAGCGAAGGCTGCAGCCGCTGGCGCGACATTTCGAGGAGGCCGAAGCGCGAGATCTTGCCGGTCTGCACGCGGGCGCGGTCGTGATGCAGGGCATCGCGCAGGCGGTTTTCCACTTCGCGCTGATGCTTGGGGTTTTCCATGTCGATGAAATCGATCACGATCAGCCCGCCGAGGTCGCGCAGCCGCATCTGGCGGGCGATTTCGTCGGCCGCTTCGAGGTTGGTGTTGTAGGCGGTCTGCTCGACGTCGCTGCCCTTGGTGGCGCGTGCCGAGTTGACGTCGACCGACACCAGCGCTTCGGTATGGTCGATGACGATGGCGCCGCCCGACGGCAGGTTGACCTGGCGCGAGAATGCCGATTCGATCTGGTGCTCGATCTGGAAGCGCGAGAACAGCGGGACGTCGTCGCGGTAGAGCTTCACCTTGTTGACGTTGGCCGGCATCACGTGCGCCATGAACTGCTGCGCCTGCTCGAAGATGTCTTCGGTATCGATCAGGATTTCGCCGATGTCCGCCGAGAAATAGTCGCGGATGGCGCGGATCACCAGGCTGCCCTCCTGATAGATCAGGAAGGCGCCGGATTGCGGCTGCGCGGCGCCGTCGATGGCTTTCCACAGGCTCAGCAGGTAGTTGAGGTCCCACTGGAATTCTTCGGCGCTGCGGCCGATGCCGGCGGTGCGGGCGATCAGGCTCATGCCTTCGGGGATGTCGAGCTGCGCCAGGGTGTCGCGTAGTTCGTTGCGTTCCTCGCCCTCGATGCGGCGCGACACGCCGCCGCCGCGCGGGTTGGTCGGCATCAGCACGACGTAGCGGCCGGCCAGCGAGACGTAGGTGGTCAGCGCCGCCCCCTTGTTGCCGCGCTCGTCCTTCTCCACCTGGACCAGGAGTTCCTGGCCTTCCTTCAGGTTTTCCGGAACCTTGCCGCCGCCAGGCAGGCAGGAACGGGCGATTTCCTTGAACGGCAGGAAACCGTGGCGTTCGCAGCCGTAATCGACGAATGCGGCTTCCAGGCTGGGCTCGACGCGGGTGACGACACCCTTGTAGAT
>NCIF01000013.1 GCA_002256785.1 Hydrogenophilales bacterium 17-61-9 | reverse complement strand
CCGTGGCATATTCACTTGGCGGCCGCACATCCAGCACCGTCACTTCGCCATTTCGCGCGCGCGCCAGTAATTCTTTCCGGCCCATGGGAGTCAGTTCGTGCGGGTGTTCGGTCAGCTTGTCCAGCTCCGCGCGCAATTCCAGCAAACGGTCTTCAGCCAGTGAGCGGATCGCCACCCAGAAGTCGGCAACCGCCTCGACGGTCAGCCGGTAATAGACGTTTTTACCTTCCTTGCGCGCTTCCACCATATGCGCCAGCCGCAGTTCCTTCAGGTGCGCGCTAACCAGCTTGAGTGAAATCCCGGCCTCGGACGCCAGCCGCTCCACCGGTTTCTCGCCCTGGCACAGCAAATCAATCAACTCCAGACGCTTGGGACTGCACACAGCCTTGCCGATGCGCGCCACCTGGGTATACAGCACATCTTTTACTTGCCTTCCTGATTTTTCCATCGCATACTCCAAAGAACGTTTGAATGTTACCATGCGTGCAGTTGTTTCAAAAACTACTTTTTTGTCTTTATAAAAGGAGTTAAGCATGTTTTTATCCGCCATTTTTGCCGGTTTGGCCACAGGGCTGGTACTGGGGCTGTTCGGCTCGGGCGGCTCCATTATCGCGTTGCCGGCGATGATGTATTTGCTGCATGTTGAACCCAAATCAGCCATCGCCATGAGCCTGGGGGTCGTGGCGGTGACCGCCACCGTTTCCGGCCTGGACAACTGGCGCCGCGGCCTGGTCGATGTCCGTGTCGCGCTGGTGTTCGGCCTGTTCGGCGTGGCAGCTACCTTTGCCGGCGCACGTCTCGGCGTGTTGACGCCGGTGGTGATCCAGCTCGGTCTGTTCGCCCTGGTGATGTACGCCGCCGCCTGGCGCATGCTGAAGCCCGTCAAGCTGGCTGCGCCGGCGGCGTCTGGCGTTGTGAACGCCGGCGGCGGCACGGCGGCGATCGGCGGCTGCCAGGCGTTCTTCTCGCCCTGCATGGGGCACATCGCCCTCCACGGCATCGGCGTCGGCGTGCTGACCGGTCTGGTTGGCGTCGGCGGCGGCTTCCTGATCGTGCCGGCCTTGGTGCTGCTATCGGGCATTCCCATGAAGACCGCCGTCGGAACCTCGCTGGTTATCGTTGCCGCCAAATCATACGCGGGATTTGCAGGCTACATGGGCGGCGTGCCGATCGACTACGCGGCGATGGGCGGCTTCACGGCGGTGACGGTCATCGGCAGCCTCGTCGGCGCCCACTTTTCGACGCGTATTTCCCAGGAGATGCTGAAGAAGGCATTCGCCTGGTTCCTGGTGGTCGTAGCGACCTACATCCTTTTCAAAAGCGTTATCTAGGAGGTGTTCCATGCATACCCGAAACCTGTTTGCCGGCCTGTTTTTCCTGTTGCTGTCGATGGCCTTCGTGGCGGCGCAACCCGTTCTCGCAGGCCCGCCCGGCAACACTGTGATCGGGGAGCAGAAAGTGCTCACCCTGGTGGTGCGCGAGCCCCCCGCGCTGCGTTGCAACAACAACATGCAGATCGCCGCCGAGTTGAGCAACCTGTACAAGATTCCCATCGTCGTGCTGCCGGCCAGCCTCGCGCCCTGGTCCCGGGCGCCGGCCGTGTATTACGGCGAGCAACTCATAGCCGAGGACGGCGGGGATTTCAACGGCATGGTCGGTTTGGCGCAGATGCTGGACGTCATCGAGATCGAGGGCGTGGCCAAACAGGACCGCGGCGGCCGCCTCACCGAGGTGAAGAAGGAGCATGAGGCCCTCAAGTCCGCCATCAAGGCAGGCAACTGAGATGCGCCGGACGGCTTTGCTGGGGCTCGCCTTGCTGCATGCGCCGCTGGCCCATGCCGCCAGCCAGACCTGGGACGGCTGGATCATCGGCGAGCCGTGCGCGGCAGCCTTTCAGGTAGCGGATTGCCCGCTGCGCCACGTCGATCACCCCGTCCTGCTGCTGGAAGACGGCCGCACGCTCGCCTTTCTTTACGGCGAGGGCCGGAGCATCGCACCCGATGCGCTCGACAAGGCCTACGGCAAGAAGGTGCGCCTGATCGGCGAGTTCAAAGATGGCGTGCTGCAGCCGGTCAAGCTGGATCTGCTGGAAACCAGCGGTGAGCGCAAGTTTTTCAAGGGCTGCCTGTAGCCGCGGGGGGCAAATGTCAGGCATGCGCGGATTGTTGCCAGCCCTGTACCTGATGCTGTCGGGACTGCTGATCGTTTTTCCCGCTTCGGCCGATGGGACGAAGCTCGCCAGGTTTGCCAGGGAGGCAGGCATGGAAGCCTATGCTGTGCCGCTAAAAGCCCCGGCCTTCGCGCTTTCCGGCCTCGATGGCGAGACGCGCGACAAACACGGCTATCGGGGCCGGGTGGTGCTGCTCAACTTCTGGGCGAGCTGGTGCCCGCCCTGCCGCGAGGAGTTCCCTTCGCTGCAACGTCTGCAACAGATCATGGGCGGACGCGACTTCACCGTGCTCGCCATCGCCGTGGCGGATAACGAGGCCGCGGTGATGCGCTTCCTGGAAGAGCGGCGGCCCGGCTTCGACGTGCTGCTGGACAACGACAGCAAGACCGCCGGCGACTACCGCGCCGCCGGCGTGCCGGTGACGTATCTGCTCGACCGCGAAGGCCGCCTGCTGGCCGGCAAGTCCGGGGCTCAGCACTGGGACAGTCCGCAAATGCAGCGGCTGATCCGGGAAACCATCCGTCCACGCAAGGAGTGATCATGCGACTGTTTGTCTTGCTGATATGGCTGCCTTGGTCTGTGACCTGGGCCGGGCCATCGTTCCTGATTTCCACCGGCGAGCTCGCCACTGAGCTGGCGCAGGGTCGGGTCAAGCTGGTGGATGCAGAGAATGCGGACAACTATGCGCGCGCCCATCTCCCCGGCGCGCTGAATCTGCCTTACCTGGAACTGGAAGACGCCGAGGAAAACGCCAGGACGGGCCTGCCCATTTTTCCGCGTCTCGCCGCGTCCAAACTGGAATTGCTGGGAATCGCCCGCGACAGCGAGGTGGTGGTGTACGACGCCGGCGACGGCCGCGGCGCCTCGGCGGTGTGGTACATCCTCGGCTTCATCGGTCACGACAAGGTGCGCATTCTGGACGGCGGCTACCGCAAGTGGCTGAAAGAGGGCCGCGCGGTGACCCAGGACGTGCCGCATCCCGCCAAGGCCACCTATGTGCCGCAACCGCGCGCCGACTGGGCAGTGAAGACGCAGGAACTGGCAGCGTCGTCCGTCCTGCGGGTGGACGCCCGCAGCATCGCCGAATTCAGCGGCAAGGACAACGGCGGCGCGCGCCAGGGCGGTCACCTGCCAGGCGCGAAAAGCTTCGTCTGGAGCCGGCTCTCCGGCGATCTCGCCACCTTCAAGGACGATGCCGCGATGCGACGTGAATTGAAGGCGGCCGGGCTCACCCCTGACAGGGAAATCATCACCTACTGCAACGGCGGCCTCGGCCGCTCGACCTATCTCTACGCGGCACTGAAACTGCTGGGTTACGAAAAGGTGAAGGTTTATCCCGGATCGTGGATTGAATGGGCTGCCGACCCGGCCCGCCTCATCGAAAGGTAAAGAGCCTATGTCAGGAGAAAACATGCCCCGCGTTGAGACCCTGAACGGATGGATGCAAGGCGCAGCGCGCCGGCCATGGTCATCCCATAGCCAAGCGCTGCAACGCCGCAGACGCCGTTCAGGGACTCAACCCTTCGGGCCGCTTGCGTGCGGGCGCATTGCCGCGTTGCGGGTGGCTCATTTGGAACAATCAAACTTCGCCCCCCGCGCCTTGCACTGCATCCCGCAGGCAAGCGGCGCGGGGCATGTTTAATTCCTCGACACCCGCGGCGACGCCCAGGGCTTCGCCTTCCATTGCTCCAACTGCCAGGGCAACTGCGCATGGAAGGTGTATGCGAAGGACGGCGTGGTCACGCGCGAGGAGCAGTCCGCCGCCTATCCGCCGGTCAGTCCGGATATTCCGGACGCCAATCCGCGCGGCTGCAACAAGGGCATCGTGCACTCGAAGCAGATGGTCCAGGCCGACCGCCTGCTGCATCCGATGAAGCGCACCGGCAAGCGCGGCGAAGGCAAGTGGCGGCGGGTGAGCTGGGAGACGGCCATCGACGATATCGCCGCGCGCGTCGTCGACACGTTGGAACAGAACGGGCTGTCTTCGCTGATGCTGCATTGCGGCACCGGCATCCTGTCCCAGGGCCGGCGCGCGGGGCCGTTGCGCCTGGGTTCGCTGCTGGGCGCGCAACGCCTTTATCCGGCGAGCGCGGTGGGCGACATGTTCACCGGCGCCTCGCTGGCCTATGGGCTCGCCACCGTGGGCCATACCCTGGACGCCTGGTTTTCTGCGAAGACCATCGTGCTGTGGGGCATCAACGCGGCGGTGACGCGCATCCCCGACGCGCATTACCTGTCGGAAGCGCACTACAACGGCGCGAAAATCTACTGCATCACCCCCGAGTACAACGCCACCGCCAAGCTCGCCACCGACTGGTTGCCGGTCAAACCCGGCACCGACAGTTTCCTGGCGATGTCGCTCTTGCACGTGCTGTTCCGCGACGATCTCATCGACCGCGAATTCGTGCGCGAACAGACCGACCTGACTTTTCTGGTGCGCACCGACACGGGCGAACTGCTGCGCCACAGGGATCTGCGCGACAAGGGCAAGGACGACGTGTTCTATTGCTGGGACGAGAAAAGCCAATCGCCCCAGCCCATGCCCGGCACCCAGGGCCACTTCAAGAAATCGCTGCGCCTGGGCAAGCTCAGGCCCGCGCTCGGCGGCGCGTGGCAAGTCAAGGGCAAGGATGGCAAGGCCATACCCGTCACCACCGTGTTCGAGCAGGCCAAAAAGGAAGCGCTGAAATATCCGCCGGCCGAAACCCGCGAGACCACGGGGGTGCATCCCGAACTGGTCGAGCGCATGGCGCGCGATTTCGCCAAGGCCGACAAGGCCATCGTCAACATCGGCTTTTCGCTGCACAAATACGTCTCGGGCGCCATGACCTGCTGGGCGGCGGCGCTGGCCTGCGCGCTCACCGGCCACGCCGGCGAGCGCGGCGGACTCGACACCGAAAACAACTGGAGCCTGGGCGGCATCGGGCCGCTGTCCAGCCCCAAGCCGGCGCGCTTCGCTTCGGGTTTCTTCAACGAATGGATGAACGGCGACATGGAAGAAACCATGCGCCGCCACTATCCCGACGCCCACCTGAAAGCCGCGGCCGGCTTCGATTCCCAGGACATCGCCCATCTCGCCGGGCAGTTCCGCCAGACCAGCAACGCGTATTTCGGCAAGCCCCGCGCGCTGCTGCTGTTTGCCGACAACATGTTGCAACGCAACAAATCCGAGGCGCATTACCGCCAGGCCTTCATCGAAGGGCTGGACCTGTTCGTCGACGTCAACCACCGCATGGATTCCACCGCGCTGTGGGCGGACTATGTGCTGCCGGCCAAGAGCCAGTACGAGTCCTGGGACCTGCGCGGCGAGCTGGGCTATCACCGCTTCTGCAACATCACCGTGCCGCCGAAGGGCCTGAAACCCATCGGCGACACCAAATCCGAGTGGGAGATCTGCCGGCTGCTCGCCCTGGCCATCGCGAAAGAAGCGAAAAAGCGCGGCCTCAATGCCATCCCCGACCCCGACTTCCTGGAAACACGGGACGACAAGGCGGCGCCGGTGATGCGCGATCTCGCCAACCTGGCCGATGACTTCACCGACCACGGCACGCTGATGAACGACGAGGACGTGGTGCGCTGGTTGATGAAAAATGTCCCCGCCATCGCGCCGTGGACGCCGGAGGATGCGATGAAGCACGGCTTCGTCCCGCTCAACCGCGAGGCCGGCTTCAACTCGCCGCTCTACGCCAACCGGCCGTTCCACTCCTTCGAGCACAACGTCTACCTGCGCCAGCCTTACAAGACCTTGTCGGGCCGGCAGCAGTTCTACGTCGACCATCCCGTGTTCAGGCAGCTCGGCTGCACCACGCCGACGGCGATGAAGCCGTTGCGCCCGCCCAGCTTCCCGCTCGCCTTCTTCACCCCCCACGCCCGCCACGGCATCCACTCGCAGTGGCGCAGCAATGCCCAGTTGCTGCGCCTGCAGCGCGGCGAGCCCTATATCTGGCTGAACCCGGCCACCGCAAAAGCGCGAAACATCGTCGAGGGCGACCCGGTGCGGGTGTTCAACGACGTCGGCGCGTTCGAGGCGCGGGCCAAGCTCATGCCCGCCGTGCCGCCCGGCTCGGTCGTCATGGACCACGCCTGGGAGCCTTACCAGTTCAGCAAACGCTTGGGGCTGAACAACGTGGTGGCGGGCCTGCTCTCGCCGATCGAGCTGGTGGACGGCTGGGGGCACCTCAAATTCAACCCCAACTGGGACGGCAACATGATCGCCTTCGAATCGGCGGTGGATGTTGAAAAAACCAAGGCGGAGAAAACAGCATGAGCACACGTCAACTCGCGATGGTCATCGACCTCAACAAATGCATCGGCTGCCAGACCTGCACCCTGGCCTGCAAGTCGCAGTGGACGGATCGCGGCGGGCGCGAATTCATGTACTGGAACCATGTGGAGACCCGGCCCGGCAAGGGCTATCCGCGCGACTGGGAAGCGGCTGGCGGCGGCTGGGACAACGACCGCCTCAAACCCGGGAAGCTGCCGCGCCTGGCCGAGGACTATGGCATTCCCGCCGACTTCAATTACGAAGCGACGTTGTTCGAACCCGGTGACCAGCCGCTGCGCCCGCTGGACGCCATGCAATGGGGGCCGAACTGGGAGGAGGACCAGGGCGCGGGCGAATTCCCCAACGGCTATTTCTTCTACCTGCCGCGCCTGTGCAACCACTGCACCAAGCCGGCCTGCCTTGCCGCCTGCCCGCGCCAGGCCATCTACAAGCGCGAAGAGGACGGCATCGTGCTGATCGACCAGGCGCGCTGCCGCGGCTACCGCTACTGCGTCGCCGCCTGCCCGTACAAGAAGATCTATTTCAACCCGCTGGCGGGCAAATCGGAGAAATGCATCTTCTGCTACCCGCGCGTGGAAAAGGGCATCCCCCAGGCCTGCGCTTACCAGTGCGTCGGGCGCGCGCGCCACGTTTCCTACCTGGACGATTACGAGGGCGCCGCGCATCAACTGGTGAACGTCTGGAAAGTGGCCCTGCCGCTGCACGCGGAATACGGCACCCAGCCCAACGTCTACTACGTGCCGCCGCTGTCGCCGCCGACCTTCGACGCCGGCGGCAAGCCAACCGGCCAGCCGCGCATCCCCGACGATTATTTGCGGCAACTGTTCGGGCCGGCAGTGGACGCATCGCTCGCCACCCTGCAACAGGAAATCGACAAAAAATCGCGCGGTGAGCGTTCTCCGCTGATGGACCTGCTGATCGCCTACCGCCACGGCGACATGTTCCGTCTCGGCCGTCCTGAAGGCGTGCAGCCATGAAGCGGGCGCTGCTCGGCTTGCTGCTTCTGCTCACCGTGCCGGCGTGGGCCGCATCTGCGTCTGAGCGGACTCTCCGGATCGCCGACACCCGGATCGCGCCGCCGCTCGATCCCGATGACGCTGCCTGGGCGCGTGCGCCGGCTGCGGCGTTGCGCCTGTACCCGCAAACCACGGTGCCCGGCGGGCCGGGCGGCGAGGCCGTGATGCTGGAAGCGCGCGTGCTGCGGGGCGGCGGGCTGCTGGCCGTGCGCCTGGCCTGGGCGGACGCAGACGCGGATTCATCTGACAAGCACGCCACTCACCGCTTCGCCGACGCGGCGGCGGTCCAGTTCGCCCCGGCAGGCAAGACCCTGCCGTACGTGGGCATGGGCGAGCCCGGTCGGCCGGTTCAGGTCTGGTTCTGGCGCGCCGGACAGCCGGCAGAGCGGCTGTCTGCACAGGGCTTTGGATCGCTGACCAGACAGCCCGGTGCGCGACTGGCCGCCCAGGCCCGGCGCACGGCAACCGGCTGGACGCTGGTGCTGCGCGGCAAGCCGGAGATGAGGGCGCCCGCTGCCGTCGCCTTCGCTGCCTGGGACGGCGCCGAGGACGGTCGCGCCGGGCGCAAGCGTCTATCCGCATGGCAGGCGCTGAGCGGACCTGATGGCGTACTGCCCGCTGCCTTGCGCGAAGAAGCGCGCCTTGGCGGCGACCCTGCCCGCGGCGAGCGCCTCTACGCCGCGCACGGCTGCGCGGCCTGCCATGCGCCGGAGGCCGGCCTGGGGCCCGACCTCGCGCATGCCGGCGGCATCCACTGGCCTGGTCACCTGCGTCGCGCCGTGCGCGAACCCGCCGCTTTCCGGGTACCCGGCTATGCTGCAATCATGCCCGTGCCATCCTTGCGGCCGGAGCAGCTGGATGATTTGGTGGCGTATTTGATAGGCCTGCGCTGACAGGAAAATGGAATCAAATTACGGGAACGACAAATAAAACCATGTCGATCATGTGCTTTCACGACGAGCGGTGCCAGGTGTTCAATGCCATGATGACGGCCTTGTCCCTGCTCAGATTGAATCGAAAGGAACCGCCCATGACCGGCGCCTCCGGCCTCGCCACGCTGCTGGATAAGGACACGGCATGATGCCGGCCGTCTTCCGCAGCAACGTGTTGATTCTGGCGCTAAGCCAGGCCCTGATGCTGTCCGCCATCGTCCTCTCCATGGCGCTCGCCGCGATTCTCGGCAGCATGCTCGCCCCCGACAAGGGGCTTGCCACGCTGCCGCTTGCGGCCATGGTGATCGGCACCGCCATCGCTTCGCTGCCGGCGGCCCGGCTGATGCGCCGCTTCGGGCGCCGTCCGGGCTTTCTGGTCGGCGCCCTGCTGGGCATCGGCGGCAGCCTGGTGTGCGCCTACGCGCTCCACCAAAGCCTCTTTATCCCCTTTGTTATCGGCCATTTTCTGCTCGGCAGCTATCAGGGATTCGCCAATTACTATCGCTTTGCAGCGGTCGAAGCCGCCGGCCCGGATCATGCCGGCCGCGCGATTTCCCTGGTGGTGGCCGGCGGCGTGGTCGCGGCGTTTCTGGGTCCCCAGTTTGGTCAGTGGGGACGCGACTGGATCGGCGGCCAGATATTCGTCGGCTCCTATCTGGCGCAGGGCGGGCTGAGTTTCATTGCGCTGGTTCTGCTGTCCCGTCTTCGGCTGCCCAAAGTGGAGGCCGTGCAGGTCGGCAGTCCGCGCCCGCTGGGTGAAATCCTGAGCCATCCCGGCCTGCGGGTGGCGATTTTCAGCGCGGCTATCGGCTATGCCGTCATGATCATGGTGATGACCGCGACGCCGCTGGCCATCCTCGGCTGCGGTCTGCCGCAGTCGGACGTGACGCCGGTGATCCAGTGGCATGTGGTGGGGATGTTCGCCCCCTCGTTTTTCACCGGCGCCCTGATCCGGCGTTACGGCGCGCCGCGCATCATGCAGACCGGCTTCGTGCTGCTGCTCGGCCAGGTCGTGCTGGCCTTGTCCGGCGTCGAGTTCCTGCATTTTCTGTCGGCGCTGGTGCTGCTCGGCGTCGGCTGGAATTTCGCCTTCATCGGCGGCACCACGCTGCTGACCCAGGCCTGCCGGCCCGCCGAACAGTTGCGGGTGCAGGCTGTCAATGAATTCACCGTCTTCGGCGTGGTGGCACTGGCCACCCTTTCGGCGGGCTGGCTCTACGACCGCTTCGGCTGGGTTACGCTGAACCTCGCCGTGGTGCCGCTGCTGGTCGCCGCGTTGATTGCGACCCTCGGCATCGAGCGCCGCCTGCGCCGGGCGGCGCTGGCGGCATGACCCCCGCCGACTACGATGCCTGGTACGCCACCCCGCGCGGGCGCTGGGTCGGCGAAACCGAATACGCACTGGCGGCGCAACAGCTGGCGGCACAAGCGGGTGACAGCCTGCTTGACGTCGGCTGCGGCACGGGCTGGTTCACCCGGCACGCAGCCGCTGCGGGGCTGGTCACAACCGGCCTCGATCCCAACCCTGCGTGGCTTGACTATGCACGCGCGCACAGCCGTCCAGACCTGCAATGGGTCGAAGGCGATGCGCGCGCATTGCCGTTTGAATCCAGCAGCTTCGATCACGTGCTGTCCATTACCGCCCTGTGTTTTGTGGAAGATGAACAATCAGCGGTAGCCGAATGCGTGCGGGTTGCGCGCAAGCGCGTGTCGATCGGTTGGCTCAACCGGCACAGTCTGTTGTATGGGCAAAAAGGCAGGGGCGGCGGCAGGGGGGCCTATCGTGGCGCGCACTGGCGCACCGCGCCGGAAGTGCGCGCGCTGTTCGATCGCTTGCCCGTGCGCAACCTCGCGCTGCACTCGGCAATTTTCCTGCCTTCCGGCTCACGCTGGGCGCAAGCACTGGAAGCACGCGCACCCCGTGGGCTGTTATGGGGCGGCCTGCTCCTGGCAACGGCCGAGGTAAGCTGATTTGCCGTGAATGCCGGTGTTCCTGCCAGGCTCGACCGGCGTGTTCAGGGCAACGCATCCGCACCGCTCAGCGCACCCTCGGCAGCGCGTCCCAGCGCGTGGTGCAGGACGGCGTGACCCAGTCACGTTTCATCTGCCACGGTTTTTGCACCCCCTCGGCCGCCAGCTTGAGCGTGCCGCCGCCCCAGCGCGCATTGGCGCGGTCGATCACGGCCATCAGCGCCGGGCGCGCGGGCGCTGCGGCGGCAAACAGCACGCCCTGCACCTGGTCTTCGCCGTGCAGGTCCATCAGCATCACGCCGGCTTTCTGGTAGGCGAAGCCGGGCCGGTAAATGCGCTTGAGGCCCCACAAGGCCGCGCGCGTCAGCCGCATGGTGTCGCTGGTCGCCTGCGTCAGCGGCACGGTGATGCCGCGCTGGTATTGCGGCTGCCGCGCGCTGAAGGGGTTGGTGCGGATATACACCTGCACCGCATTCGCCAGCGCGCGCTGCCGCCGCAGCTTCTCGGCGGCGCGCGCAATGTAGGTGGACACCGCCTGTTCCAGCTCGGCGAGCGCGTAAACGTATTCGCCAAACGAGCGCGACGCCATGATCTGCTGCGTGTTGGGCGCCACGTCTTCCAGCGCCAGGCACGACATCCCGCGCAGCTCGCGCACCGTGCGTTCCAGCACCACCGAGGCCTCGCGCCGGATCAGCGCGGGGTCGGCGTCGCGCAGCGCGCGCACCGTGGCGATGCCCATGCCGGCCAGCTTCCCGGTCAGGCGGCGGCCCACGCCCCACACCGCGTTGACCTGAATCCGGTCGAACAGCGCGGTCAGCTCGTCGGCACGAATCTGACCGAAATCGCACACGCCATCGGCCCCGGCCAGATTCATTTTGGCGCAGTGGTTGGCCAGCTTGGCGAGCGTCTTGGTCGCGGCGAGGCCCACGCACACCGGTAGCCCCACCCATTGCCGCACCTGCCGCCGAATGCGCTGCCCGATCGCGGGCAGCGCGCCGGCTGCAAAACCGCCCAGCCCGAGAAAGCATTCGTCGATACTGTAGATTTCCTGTTCCGGCGAATAACTGCCCAGCACCCCCATCATGCGGTTGCTCATGTCGGCATAGAGCGGGTAGTTGCTCGACAGCGCCAGAATGTTGTGACGGGCGGCCAGGTCTTTTATCTGAAACCACGGCACCCCCATCTTCACCCCCAGCGCCCTGACCTCGGCGCTACGCGCCACCACGCAGCCGTCGTTGTTGGAGAGCACCACCATGGGCCGGCCCTCCAGCCGGGGGTTGAACACCCGCTCGCAGGAGACATAGAAGTTATTGCCATCAATGAGTGCAAAACTCATTGCTTCAGTCCTGCCCGCGCGAACGTCATCGCTTGAAGCGCTGGATCACGCTGGTGACCACTCCCCAGACCGTCAGCTCCTGCCCGTCCTGGAATTCGATCGGCTCATAGGCCGGATTTTCGGCCAGCAGCCGAATCCGGCCGCGCCGCTTGTCCAGCCGCTTCACCGTCATTTCGCCATCCACCACCGCGATCACAATGTCGCGGTGCCTGGCTTCCAGCGCACGGTCCACCACCAGCAGATTGCCTTCCTGTATCCCCGCGCCCGTCATCGAGTCGCCCGTTGCCTGTACAAAAAACGTCGCGTCCTTGTGCGTTACCAGATGCTCGTTCAGGTCCAGCCACGCCTCCACATAGTCGTCGGCCGGCGACGGAAACCCCGCCCGCACCTTGTGGCCAAACATCGGCAGCGCGAGATGAGAGGCCGCAGGGTGCGGCATCCGCGTGCCGGGCGGGGCCGCGGCCAGGGCCTGCACCGCCGGCAGCAGACGCAGCGGCAGGCGGATCACCTTGGTGGGTTCGCCGGGCGGGCGGCCGGCGCCGGGGCGCGGTCCGCCGCAAGGGGATTTTGTCGATTCAGTCATGCTTGAATTATGTTACATAAATCAAGAATAGCGAACTGTGCGGGGCTGAATGGGCGGCATGTTCACTTCAGCGGCAAAGCGGAATTGCCGCCAGCACCGGAATATCCCGTTGATCCCGGGCAAGCCGACAGGGCTTCCGAACCAGGGGAACACACGACGAAGCCGGGAAGTCCGATAATGACCAGGTGATGGACTCAACGCGACCGTCGTCGCTTGTCCCTATCTATCCGCTCCCCTTGAATAACCTTGGAATATTAAAGACATGCACATCACCGATTACGAATCCCTTTTGGCCGTCGCCAGGCAACAAGCCGAGCCACAGCGTTTATTGTTCGTTTTTTTACAGGCATCGCTATCCAGAGATCATGGGGAAGAAAAGGCAAGCCGCTTTCACTCGGGTCAGGGGGGCGAATTACAGCCCGTCATGAGTGTGGACAAGACCCTGGATGAACTGGGCAGCTTCGCTGATCTGGTGGCTGAATCCGAGCGCACGAAACAGGATTGGCAAATCGTATTGCTGGCCGCGCTTTCCGGTCGAAATGGTGTGGCGCCGAGCCCGGACGAGGCGGAGCAGCCGCTTAAAATGATGATGCAAGCGGTGGCGACGGGCGGCGATCTGTCGAAGTACATGGCTTTTGACAGAACGGGCGCGCCGATACAGTTTGGTTAAGGCCTGTTCACGCAGCGGCCCGTGTCAGGCGTGCCTGCAAACGCTACGCGCTCGCCAGCACCGGAAACATGCCCTTGATCCCGGCGGCAATAAACTCGATCGCAATCGCCGTCAGGATCAAGCCCATGATCCGGGTAAACACATTGATCCCGGTGGAGCCGATGCGGCGCTCGATCCAGGGCGACAAACGCAGCACCGCCCACACCACCCCGGCCAACAGCACAATGACCAGCGCAATCATCAGGTAGTGGACAACGCCGTGTCCCTTGTGTGCCGCCAGAATCACCGTGCTGATCGCACCCGGTCCGGCAAGCAGCGGCATCGCCAGCGGCACAATCGCCACCGACTCCTTCTCGATCGATTCGTCAGCCTCTGTGTCCGTCTGCTTGATCAGGCTGGTTTTGGCATGCAGCATCGAAATCGCCATCAACAACACGAGAATGCCGCCGCCCACCCGAAACGAGTCGATGGTGATGCCGAAAAAGCGCAACAGCTGTTCGCCGAGAAACAGCGCCACCAGCAGAATGATCGTCACCCCGATGGCCACCATATCAATCGTTTTGCGGCGTTGCCTGGTGCTCTCGTCGGCGGTCATGCCGATAAACAGCGGTATGACCCCGAGCGGATTCAGAATCGCCAGCAGGCCGATGAACATTTTGATGTATTGCGCGTAATCAAGCATCGGGTTCATTCTTCAGTTTGTGGGGGATTGCCGGTTGCCATACGTGATTCTGATGCCGAACGGCCCGCAACAGCTGCCAGGTCACAGCGGCAATAATTACAAGCTTACAGGGTTGGCGTCGTTTTTCATTTCGCCAGGATGACGGCTGACGTCCTCGCCCGGAAAACATCCCGCAGCGGCTCCCATCGGTCTTGGCCGGGCGCTGCAAACCGCAGGCCCGCCAGTAGAAGGCTTGGACTTGATCCGGGTTCCTGAGCATGACGTCATACCGGCACCGACTACATTGGCGGATAATGCCCACCCCTGCTCATCCAACAGAAGTCCTTCACCCGCATGCAAACAGAAGCCAAAGACAAGCCCCAGTACGCCATCGTGGCATCGGTCCAGTTGCCGGGGGTGAGCGATATGGAGTTCGAGGCGTCGCTGACCGAGCTGCGCGAGCTGGCGAAGACGCTGGGGTTTACGGTTGTCCGCACGTTTACGCAGAAACGCGCCGGCTTCGATTCGACGGCGTATCTGGGGGTAGGCAAGCGGCAGGAGATTCGCCATTTTGTGATGGGGGATGCTGCCGGTGACAGTGAGCCGGATGAGGATGCCGGGTCGCTGAATCCCTTGTATCGCCTGTCCACCGTGGTCGAGGGGCTGGACGACGCGCCGGCGCAAGTGTCGCCCGACCCGATCGACGTCATTTTCGTCGACCACGAGATCTCGCCGTCGCAGGCGCGCCACCTCGAAAACGAGGTCGGCTGCCAGGTGATGGATCGCACCATGGTCATTCTTGAAATCTTCCATCGCAACGCGCGCTCGCCGGCTGCACGCGCGCAGGTGGAGATTGCGCGGCTGGGCTACCTGGCGCCGCGCCTGCGCGAGGCGGCGAAGCTGGCGGGGCCGCAGGGGCGGCAGCGCAGCGGGGTGGGCGGGCGCGGCGCCGGCGAGTCGGGCGCCGAGCTGGACAAGCGCAAGATCCGCGACCGCATTGCCGAGCTGCAGCGCGAAATTACCGCGATGGATGCCGACCGCAAGACGCAGCGCGCGCGGCGGCAGGGGCGCCAAAGTCTCGCCAGCGTGGCGCTGGTGGGCTACACCAACGCCGGCAAGTCGACCCTGATGCGCGCGCTCACCGGCAGCGAGGTGCTGGTCGCCAACAAGCTGTTTGCGACGCTCGACACCACCGTGCGCACGCTGTATCCCGAGAGCATTCCGCGCGTGCTGGTCAGCGACACAGTGGGCTTCATCAAGAACCTGCCGCACGGGCTGGTGGCGTCGTTCAAGTCGACGCTGGAAGAGGCGCTGGATGCGTCGCTGCTGCTGCATGTCATCGACGCCAGCGATCCCGGTTTCGAGCGGCAGATCGAAGCCACCGAACACGTGCTGAACGAGATCGAAGCGCAGGAGGTGCCGCGCCTGCGCATTTTCAACAAGATCGACCACGTCGGCGATGCGGCGGCGCAAGCCGAACGCGAAGCCGCGCTGCGCGCCGAATATCCAGGCTGCATCGTGATGAGCGCGCGCAACCCCGACGACGTTGCAACGTTGCACAAGGCGATTGTCAGGTTTTTTCAGAAGGACCTGGTCGAGGCCGAATTGTTGCTGCCGTGGTCGGCGCAGCAGCTGCGCGGCGAACTGTTCGCGCGCTGCGAGGTGCTGGAGGAGCGCGCCGAGGAAGAAGGCGCGTGCTTCCGCGTGCGCGGCGAGCAGGTGGCGCTGGATAGCCTGCGCGAGCGCCTGGCGCTGGCGGGCTGAGCCGGGCGGCCGCTATCCCGGGTAGTCGAACGCGGCGCATCCGCCGTCACGGTACGGGTCGACCAGGGAAGCCCCCGGTGCGCGCAACCGATTTCTGCATGGAATCGACCGGCTTTCAGGGAAATAAAGTCTGAGCGGATGGGGTGTTGCGCGCGCGGGCATTCAGTCCGGGCGTGTCGTTTGCCGTTTGACGACAGGCGGGCAAAAACCCCCCCTGCCTGTTTGGCAGGGGGCTGATGTGAAGGGCAGCGCAACGACTTTCAGCTGTCAGTCATTGTCGCGGCGCCGCGGGTGACCCAGGCTTAGTTTTTCGGTTTGGTGATGGCCATGGTCTTGTCGTTGCCGGTGTCGGAATGCTGCACGTTGACGAACAGGGTGTGCGGATCCTTGCCGAAGTAGATTCCGGTACCTTCGGCCGGCTTGTCCTTCAGCGACGCAAACAGATGCACGCCATCCTGGTAGCCGTCGCCGTTGGCGTCTTCCGAATTCGGGTCATACACCCAGATGTCGCTGAAGTTGTTGTCTTCCACCATCCACAGCTTGCCGTCCGGACCGTTGGCCAGATTGTCGACCTTGGCAAAGCCGGTTACCCCGGCCGTGGTAGCCGTGGGCTGAACCTCGAACGGAACGTTCTTGCCGGGCGCGACCACGAATTTCGTGGAAGGCTGCTCGCCCAGGTTGAGCGCCAGCACGGCGCCCACGGCGTAGCCGGCGGCGTTCTTGCCGCTGGTGTTGGCGGGGTTGTCCACATCCTCGCAGGTCAGCGCCACATACAGGGTGCTGCCGATGCGCTCCAGGTCTTCGGGACGGCAGAACTCGGTGGCGCCCACAGCGGCAGCGGCCACACGGGCGCTGATCTGCACCTGGGCCATGTCCAGGGCCTGCCATTCGGCGGCGCCGGTCTTGGCGCCGTTCATCACTTTAAGCGCATACAGCTGACCGCGGGAAAGATCGCCGTAGGTTTCCGGCACAAACTTGTAGATCGCACCGGTGCGGGCTTCGTCGATCACGTAGACGTTGCCTTCGGCATCGATCTCGAGTCCCTCATGGGACAGGGCGCCCAGCATCGGCCGCACGCTTACGCTCTCAGCGGACATGAGGTCCTTGGGGTCGAGCCTGAGCTCATACACCAGGCCGCTTTTGGCATTGGGCGCAGCGGGGTCGGGGAGGACGGAATCGATCACTTCTTCGGCAAACAGGATGGTCTGCCAGGGCGTCCAGATGATGCCGTCGAGCGCTTCCCAGTCGGCGCGACCGGCCACTTCTTTGGCCACGCCGGTTTCCAGGTCCACCACGGAGACCGCACCGCCGCTGCCGCCGTCGACGCGCGCGGAGTTGCTGCCGCGCACTTCGTGGGTACGGTAGAGGTAACGCCCGGCGTGCTTGCCGGTCTCGTTAACCGTGTTCATGTCGTTCCAGTCGTTGCCAAGGTAGATGTCCAGATTGCGCTCGTCGGAGACGATGGACTGGACGTAACCGCTGGGGATGACCCAGGGGGTGGTGGCGATATCGGCATCATTTTCCATGCCGTAGGCGGAGCTGGCGATGGGGTTGAACGACATGGGGCCATTCACAGTGGAGCCTGCCTGGACATGCGCCGAGGCCGCGAATGCAGTAATCAAGGACAGGACAAGCGTGGATGATTTCATTGGAACTCTCCTGAAACGATGGGTTGTGTGAGCGATGGCGACATGGCTATGCCGCACGATGCATTGTTCTCAGGAAGTGTGACCGGGCAATGATGGTCTGGTGAAGCTTGGTTGGATCGTCCGGGGATGCGCCCCCTATTGTGCACGATGCGCACGCGCCTGGAGCAGGCTTGATTGCCCTGCCACCCCATGCCGCGCACCAATTTGCGGCGCATCCTCCCGCCCATGCACTGTGGATGAGCGCATCGCCTGCGCCGCATCGGTTTGAATGCCGCCAAACCCTTGAAATGATTGCGTAGTGATGGATTGGCACAGACCCTGCATACAGACAGGCACGAGGAGTCATCATGTCTGTTGTTTCATCTGTCTGTTGTTATTGCGGCACCGGTTGCGGGGTGTTGATCGAGTCGCACGCCGGAAAGATTACCGGCGTGCGCGGCGATCCTGCGCATCCGGCCAACCACGGCAAGCTGTGCACCAAGGGGTCGACGCTGGCCTT
The DNA here is from genome assembly GCA_002256785.1 of Hydrogenophilales bacterium 17-61-9. GTDB lineage: Bacteria > Pseudomonadota > Gammaproteobacteria > Burkholderiales > Thiobacillaceae > Thiobacillus. The sequence goes on along the minus strand of NCIF01000013.1, from coordinate 8,346 downwards.
GTCGGCGCAGGCGTCGGGCCGCGCGCTGTATCCCGCGTTGCGCGCCGGCAAGGCAGCGCCGCGCCGGCGCGTGAGCTGGGAGGCGGCGCTGGCGCATGCGGCCGCGCGCTTTGCCGCGATCATCCGCGAGCATGGGCCGGATGCGGTGGGCTTTTATATTTCGGGCCAGTTGCTGACCGAGGATTATTACGTCTTCAACAAGCTCGCCAAGGGCCTGATCGGCACCAATAATATCGACACCAATTCGCGGCTGTGCATGTCGAGCGCGGTGTCGGGCTACAAGGCGACGCTGGGCGCGGATGCGCCGCCGGGCTGTTACGACGATATCGACCACGCCGGCACGCTGTTCATTGCCGGGTCGAACACGGCGTTTGCGCATCCCATCCTGTTTCGCCGGATCGAGGCCGCGCGCCAGGCCAACCCCAAGCAGAAGCTGATCGTGGTGGACCCGCGCCGCACCGATACCGCGGCGGAAGCCGATCTGCACCTGGCGATTTTGCCGGGCACCGATGTGGCGCTGTATCACGCCATGCTGAACGTGATGCTGTGGGAAGAGCTGATCGACCGCGATTACATCGCCGCCCACACCGACGGCTGGGAAAAGCTGCGCGAGACCGTGCGCGAATACACGCCGGAAAAAGTGGCCACGATCTGCGGCGTGGCGGCTGCCGACATTGTTCAGGCCGCGCGCTGGTTTGCCGCCGGGCCGACGCTGTCCTTGTATTGCCAGGGGCTGAATCAATCCACCTGCGGCGTCGACAAGAACGCTGCGCTGATCAACCTGCATCTGGCCACCGGCCATATCGGCAAGCCGGGCGCGGCGCCGCTGTCGCTGACCGGGCAGCCCAATGCGATGGGCGGGCGCGAAGTGGGCGGCATGGCGCACCTGCTGTCGGCGCATCGCGATATGGCGAACCCCGAACATCGGGCCGAAGTTGCGCGGCTATGGGGGGTGGATGCCGTGCCCGAGCAACCCGGCAAGACGGCGCTGGAAATGTTCGAGGCCGCGCGCACGGGCGAAATCAAGGCGCTGTGGATAGCCTGCACCAACCCCGCGCAATCCTTGCCCAACCAGAAGGCGGTGCAGGAAGCCCTGCGGGTCGCGGAATTCGTGGTGGTGCAGGACGCGTTTGCCGATACCGAAACGGTGCAATTCGCCGACCTGTTGCTGCCTGCGGCCACCTGGGGCGAAAGCGACGGCACCGTGACCAATTCCGAGCGGCGCATTTCGCGGATGCGCGCGGCGGTTGCGCCGCCGGGCGAGGCGCGTCCCGATTGCCAGGCGGTGGTCGAATTCGCGTGGAAGCTGGGCGACGCGCTGGGGCGCGACGGCAAACGGATGTTTCCCTATACCTGTCCCGAAGACGTGTTCAACGAACACCGCGAATCGACCCGTGGCCGCGATCTCGATATCACCGGCCTGAGCTACGCCCTGCTCGACGCCGGCCCGCAGCAATGGCCGCTGCCGCAAGGCGCGACAACAGGCAAGCCGCGCCTGTATGAAGACGGCGTGTTTCCCACGCCGCAAGGTCGGGCGCATTTTTACAACGCGCCGTATCGGCCGGTGGCCGAACCCATCGATGCGCGCTATCCCCTGCATCTGAATACCGGCCGGTTGCGCGACCAGTGGCACGGCATGAGCCGCACCGGGCTGGTGGCGCGGCTTTACGCCCACGTCGAAGAGCCGCTGCTGTCGATGAACCGCCAGGACATGGAACGTCGCCAGCTGCACGACGGCGACCTGGTCTCGGTGAAAAGCCGCCGCGGCAGCCTCGTCATCAAGGTGCAGGCCAGCGAGGCATTGCGCGGCGGCCAGGTCTTCATCCCGATGCACTGGGGCGGCCGCTTCATGGCCGGGATGGGCGTCAATGCGCTGACGCTCGACAGCTTCGATCCGGTTTCCAGGCAGCCCGAGCTCAAGCATGCCGCGGTGCAGGTGGAACAGGCCGTGCTCCCCTACCGGCGGACGATCATGCGGCGGGGCGACGGCGCCGATTTGCTGCGGCTTGCGCAGCCCTTTATCGGGCGCTTCGATTTCGCGACCGCCGGACTCACCGGACGCGACAACACGGTGCTGGTATTCGAGACGGCGAGCGTAGGCCCGTTGCCCGAATCGCTGGTGCAGGAAATGGACGTGGCATTCGGGCTGGATGATCCGCTGTTGACCATGAGCTATCAGGATGCCCGTCGCGGCATCTGGAAAAAAGTACGCGTGGACGAGGGCGTGATCACCGGCGCCCGGCTTTCCGGCGAAACCGCCGCGCGCGACTGGATCAAGCGCCTGATTGCCGAAGGCGCGCAGGCCATGGAAGTGCGGAACTGGCTGCTGGCGCCGCTTGGGCAGGCGCCGGCTGGGCAGGCCGGGCGCGGGCGCATCGTGTGCAACTGCCGCAACGTGGCCGAGCCGGATATCGTCGCGGCGATTGCCGGCGGCGCCGATCTCGCAGGCCTGCAGGGTACCCTTGAATGCGGCACCGAGTGCGGCTCCTGCGTGCCGGAACTGAAGCGGATGATCGCCGGGCATCGGGCGGCGGCATGAGCTATGCCTCCCTGATCCGCCAGATCGAAGCCGGCGAAGGCCTCGACTTTGCCGAGGCGCGCGCGCTGGGCGCGGCCTTGCTCGACGGCGGCGTGCCGGAGCTGGAAACCGCGGCCTTTCTGGTCGCCTTCAACCAGCACGATCCGGGGCTGGATGCCTGGCTGGGTCTGCATGCGGCGCTGGCCGATCGCCTGCCTGATTTTGTTGCGCCTGACGGTCCCTGTCGCACCGTGGTGCTGCCGGCTTATCGCGGCGTGCGCAACCATCCGCATCTCACCCCGCTGCTGGCGCTGTTGCTGAAAAGCTTTGGCGTGCCGGTGCTGATTCATGGCGTGCTCGAAGGCGGCGGCGGCGTGGCCGCGGCCTACGTGCTGCGCGAGCTGGGCATCATGCCGTGCAGCACCACGGCGCAGGTCAATGCGGGGTTGCGCGACGACGGGCTGGCGTTTGCGCCGGTGGCGTTGCTGAACCCCGGTCTGGCTTCCTTGTTGGCCTTGCGCGCGCGACTGGGCATTGATGGCTGGGTGACGCGGCTGGCGGCGCTGGCCGATGTGCTGGGCGACCGCTCGGTGCGCGTCACGCCCGTTTCAAGCGGGGCGGACATGGCAACGACGCGCGCCGTGCTGGAAGCGCTGGGCGGCCATGCGCTGCTGATGCAGGGCTGCGAGGGCGAAGCGTTTGCCAATCCGCTGTTGCGGCCGGACATGGTGCTGGTGCAGGACGGGCAGGGACAAGGTATCTATGAAGCGCAATCGACGCTGTCCACGCTGGACAATCTGCCCGCACTCGATGCCCGTGCAACCGGCGCCTGGATCAGCGAGGTCATGCACGACCACGTGTCGCTGCCGTTGCCGATCCGCAATCAGCTGGCGGCGTGTCTGTATGCCGCGGGGTATACCGAAGACCTCAATCAGGCGCGCGCGATTACCGCGATCAACGGGTTTGGCCGGGTGGCTGCGTGACTTTTGGTGCACGTTGCGCGACCCGGCACCGCGATGGTGCGAAATAACCCGGGCCGTTTTGGGCAGCGAGCCTGAAACCCTTTAAAACAGGGCGTCCAGGCGGCCATGACAGTCTGGCATGCTGATTGCTTAGTGTGGATGTGGTGTAAGTACCTGCAACAAGGCAGACCGAATGCAACGGCGTATCTCGGTCATCACTTTTGAGTTTTTTGTTTGGAGTGGTGAGATGGACATGAGTACGCCCATGGGACAGGGTCCCAGGATGAAACTGGTGATGGTGGGCAACGGCATGGCCGGTGTGCGCACGCTGGAAGAGTTGCTGAAGCTGGCGCCCGACCTTTACGACATCACCGTGTTCGGCGCCGAACCGCATCCCAACTACAACCGCATCCTGTTGTCGCCGGTGCTCGCAGGCGAGCAGACGGTGGACGACATCGTGCTGAACCCGCTCGACTGGTATCGCGAGAACCATATCAATCTTCACATGGGCAAGAAGGTCGTGAAGATCGACCGCAAGGCGCGTGCGGTCGAAGCCGAAGACGGCACCCGCGCCGAGTACGACCGTCTGCTGCTGGCCACGGGCTCCAATCCTTTCATCCTGCCGGTGCCGGGCGCCGGTCTGCCGGGCGTCATCAGTTTCCGCGATATCGCCGACGTCGATGCGATGATCCGCGCCTCCAGCCAGTACAAGCACGCGGTCGTCATCGGCGGCGGCCTGCTCGGCCTGGAAGCCGCCAACGGCCTGATGAAGCGCGGCATGGACGTGAGCGTGGTGCATATCGCGCCGTGGCTGATGGAACGCCAGCTCGACGAGCCGGCAGCGCGCCTGCTGCAGCAGAGCCTGGAAGCAAAAGGCATGAAGTTCCTGCTGCAAAAGCAGACGGCCGAACTGGTCGCCGGGGCGGACGGCCGTGTGTCCGAAATCAAATTCAAGGACGGCGATTCCGCGCCCGCCGACCTGGTGGTGATGGCGGTCGGCATCCGTCCCAACACTGCGCTCGCCGAATCGGCCGGCCTGCACTGCAATCGCGGCATCGTGGTCAATGACACGATGCAGACCTTCGACCCGCGCATCTATTCGATCGGCGAATGCGCCGCGCACCGCGGCATCGCCTACGGCCTGGTTGCGCCGCTGTTCGAGCAGGCCCGCGTCTGCGCCAACCATCTGGCGCATTACGGCATCGGCCGCTACGAAGGCTCGGTGACCTCGACCAAGCTCAAGGTCACCGGCATTGATCTGTTTTCCGCCGGCGACTTTACCGGCGGCGAGGGCACCGAAGCCATCCTGTATTCCGACCCCATCGGCGGTGTCTACAAAAAGCTTGTCATCAAGGACAACAAGCTGGTCGGCGGGGTGATGTACGGCGACACTGTGGATGGCGCCTGGTATTTCTCCCTGCTGCGCGACGGCAAGAACGTCAGCGAACTGCGCGACCACCTGATGTTCGGCCAGGACCATTGCGGCAACCTCGGCCACGGCGGCATCAACAAGGCTGCTTCCATGACCGACGACATGGAAGTGTGCGGTTGCAACGGCGTGTGCAAGGGCGATATCGTCAAGGCCATCCGCGAGAAGGGCCTGTTCACGCTGGAGGATGTGAGGAAGCACACCAAGGCGTCGAGTTCGTGCGGCTCGTGCACCGGGCTGGTCGAGCAGATTCTGGCGGTGACCGCCGGCGGCGATTATTCCGCCACCCCCAAAACCAGGTCGGTGTGCGGCTGTACCGACCACACCCACGAAGAAGTGCGCGCGGCGATCAGGCAGAGCAAGCTGCTGTCGATTCCGCAGGTGATGACCTTCATGGAATGGCGCACCCCCAACGGTTGCGCCAGCTGCCGCCCGGCGCTCAACTATTACCTGCTTTCCACCTGGCCCGGCGAGGCCGAGGACGATCCGCAGTCGCGCTTCATCAACGAACGCGCCCACGCCAATATCCAGAAAGACGGCACCTATTCGGTGATCCCGCGCATGTGGGGCGGCAACACGACGCCGTCCGAGTTGCGCCGCATTGCCACCGTGGCCGAAAAATACAACATCCCGACCGTGCATGTCACCGGCGGCCAGCGCATCGACCTGCTCGGGGTGAAGAAGGAAGACCTGCCGAAAGTGTGGGCCGATCTCGACATGCCGTCGGGCCACGCCTACGGCAAGGCGCTGCGCACGGTGAAGACCTGCGTCGGCTCGGAGTGGTGCCGTTTCGGCACCCAGAACTCGACGCAGATGGGCATCGACCTGGAGAAGGCCTTCTTCAAGATGTGGGCGCCGCACAAGGTCAAGCTGGCGGTGTCGGGTTGCCCGAGGAACTGCGCCGAGGTCGCGATCAAGGACGTCGGCATCATTGGCGTCGATTCCGGCTGGGAAATCTATGTGGCCGGCAACGGCGGCATCAAGACCGAGGTCGCGCAGTTCCTGGTCAAGGTGAAAACCGACCGGGAAGTGATGGAGTATTCGGGCGCCTTCCTGCAGCTGTACCGCGAAGAGGCGCGCTACCTCGACCGCACCGTGCACTACGTCGAACGCGTCGGCCTCGACTACGTGAAGAAGAAAATTCTCGACGACCACGAAGGCCGCCGCGCGCTGTACGCGCGTCTGGTGTTTGCGCTGTCTGTCGAACGCGATCCGTGGGTCGAGCGCGCCAAAGAGGGCAAGCTCAAACACGAATTCGAAACCATCACCGCATAAGGCGCCGACATGAACCAATGGACCGACATCCTGGATGTGAATGACATCCCCAGACTGGGCGCACGCGTGGTGCGTCACGGCAGCCTCGACATCGCGGTGTTCCGCAATGCCGACGACGAAATCTTTGCGCTGGAAGACCGTTGCCCGCACAAGGGCGGGCCACTGTCGCAAGGAATCGTCCACGGCAAAAAAGTCACGTGCCCGCTGCATGGCTGGAACATCGAACTCGATTCCGGCTGCGCCGTTGCGCCCGACCAGGGCTGCGCGCGCGAGTATCCCGTCAAGCTTGAAGGCGGGCGTGTATGGCTGGATCTGGCCGCCATCGAACCCGCACCGGCCTGCCGCCCTGGCTGGAAAGCGTGCTGCTGAAAGCGGTGGCGCGCGAACCCCATGCGCGCTTCGAAACGGCCGAAGAAATGCTGCTCGCCCTGCAACGCGGCGAAGCCAGCCCGCTGCTGCGCCGCCGCGCGCCGCTCATCGAGCGTTCGCCGGCCGGCGCCTGGCCCCTGGTCGCCGCCGCCTCGATTGCGCTGAATTTGCTGTTGCTGTTTTTGTTGCTGGCGAGCTGAGGGTTGACGTTTATTGGGTCTGCTTGCGACCCAAAGCGGAAATTGGCCGGTTCGGAAAGCAGACGCTCAACGTTGGAATTCAGCGGACGGCAAAAAGTGCAGCTTATTGACGGTCCGCTGGAATGACTTGTTATACCTTCGTTCCAAGCTGTTCGAATCCGATCAAAGTCGTTGGACTAAATGAATCGAACTGCCAACGCGGAAGGGAGTTTCTGTCCGCAGCGTACTCGTCAAGCTTCGCCTTTATCGCATCCAGGTTGGAGACACCCAATAACGTCAAAGTGCGCGTCAAGTAGGCTTTCGAAGTCGACCTAGCAAATAGCTCGAAAGGGCCATATTGTCTGGCTGCATAAAGTAGCGTTTCTGGCCACCACTTGTCGTAGCCAGTCGAGTCGGTCAAATCGGCGCGAAAAAAGCAAACGAAATCAGCTTGCATAATATGCCGAAACTGAACACCAGAGGACTTGGAACGCTGCTCAAGAAGGTCGGCCCTGAGTGATAGACGATTTGCATTGAGTCGCCGATTGCGGATTTCCAAGGACTTCATGTGGTCTCGGAAAACAGTGTAGGACACCGTAGCATTCTTCCCATATTCGGAGTTACCGGGGACATAGTAAGGCTGCGAGAGAAGATAAACCGCCGATTCAAAATACTCACTGCGCAGAAGCAGAGCGAGCGCATAAAGAAACAACTCGTGGACGATGTACTTGAAATTGTCAAAGTCTGTTTCATTCCCCTGATTGATATGTGGTGGACGAGAGAGATAGGGAATAAGCGACTCAAAGAACCTGTGAACAACAGGCATATATGATTGAGTATCCGCGTACTGTGTGAGTGCTGTAAAGACTTGGATGAACTCATTTCGACTAGGCGAAAACTCTTCGACTGACTTGACTATCCGGTCATCGGGTTCACCATCGCCGCCCGCAATGCGAAATCTCTCAAAATTTTCAGAAAAGACAGTAAGGTATTCATCAAGCGCACCGCGCACATAACCTTTGTCGTTTTTGAATCCTTCAACAACCCGTTTCGCTAGAGCAGAAGTTCCTAGCACGGGTGCGTCCGGCTCTACGATAAACGAGGGCGGCTTGCCAATTTCAGGTCTTACGTAAAGCGGTTTGTCGAAGATCCATCGCAAGAGCTTTTCGAAGTTCTCCGAGTACCGATCACTTTCACTCAAATCGACATAGATACGCGATTTGTAATAGGTGGGTAAGTAAGGCTTACCCTCTGCATCCTTTTCAGCAATGACAGCAACAAACTTGTCCTGATCCTGCTTTGAATAGACCTCGCCAGAGATAATCTGGGTTTCAGTTCCAACGCCTCCCGCGCGACCGTCGGCCTTACTCGCATAAACTTGGTCGCATATGAGGATGACCTTGGAAATTGATTGGTCGGTAACCATTTTTTCCATGAAAGCGACGGAATCGTGGCCTTCGCGCAAATCCCACTTATCAAGGATTACTTCAACGCCACTGTTGACAAGCTCTGTGGCGAGATCAATGACCCATTGTTCATGCTCAGGCGTGGACCAGCTGTAGGAAATGAAAAGACGCGGTGGAGTGCTCATGCGGTACGTGCCGTCAGGGTATA
>NCIF01000012.1 GCA_002256785.1 Hydrogenophilales bacterium 17-61-9 | reverse complement strand
ACCCCTCCCATGCTGCACGACTTCATCGCCTGGATTCTCGCCACCGTTCACGACTGGGGCTACACCGGCGTCTTCATCCTGATGGCGCTGGAGTCGAGTTTCTTTCCCTTCCCCAGTGAGGTCGTCATGATCCCGGCGGGCTATCTGGCCTACAAGGGCGAGATGAACCTGGTGCTGGCGATCCTCTCAGGCATCGGCGGCAGCCTGGTCGGCGCGCTGTTCAACTATTGGCTCGCGGTAAAACTCGGACGGCCATTCCTGCTGCGCTACGGCAAGTACGTCCTGTTCAAGGAAAGCGGCCTGCAGCGCATGGAAGACTTCTTCGCTCGCCATGGCCACATATCGACGTTTACCGGCCGGTTGATCCCGGCGGTTCGCCAATACATCTCCTTACCCGCTGGTCTGGCACGGATGAATCTCGCCGCATTCAGCTTTTACACCAGTCTGGGGGCCGGCATATGGGTGACCATCCTCGCCCTGCTGGGTTACAGCCTGGGACACAACGAGGAAGCCATCCGCGAAAACCTGCACCTCATCACATGGGTCACGCTGGGCGCAGTAGCGGTGATGGTCCTGCTCTATATCCGCATCAAGCTGAAGCAGAAAATAATCCGCTAGTGTCGCGAATCATAAATAGCGGGACAGGATAAAACGGATGGATTTTTTCGCAGGGCAAGGCGCAAGGAGAGCGTGGTTGTTGCTGCTTTAGCGGCTTACAACCACGGCCTGCCCCTCGCGGGTGGAGCGTGGTTGTTGCCGATTTATCGGCTTTACAACCACGGCCTACCCCTTGCGGGTGGGCGACATAGCCAGCTCTATGGCAACGACGCGCAACGCCGCCATGCGGAAAAAGACGCCGTTTTATGTATCGATATTTATGATTCACGACGCTAGACCGCAGCTTCCACCATCAGCCGCTTCATCTCCGCCACCGCCTCTTTCCAGCCCACGAACAGCGCCTGCGCGACGATCGCGTGGCCGATGTTGAGTTCGTGGATGCCCGGCAGCGCGGCAATGGCCTGCACGTTGTGATAGGTCAGGCCATGCCCGGCATTGACGGTGAGGCCGATACTACGACCGTAGGCCACGGCCTTGCGAATGCGCTCGAACTCCGCAATACGCGCAGACCCGGTCTGGGCGTCGGCATATGCGCCGGTGTGAATTTCGACGACCGGCGCACCCACCGATCGTGCGGCATCAAGCTGAGCCGAATCGGCATCGATGAATAGCGATACCCGGATGTCCGCATCGGCCAAACGTGCGCAGGCGGCTTTCATTTTGGCGTGCTGTCCTGCCACATCGAGTCCGCCCTCGGTGGTAAGTTCTTCCCGCTTTTCTGGCACCAGGCATACATCCTGAGGGCGCGTGTTGCAGGCAATCACAAGCATCTCCTCGGTGACGGCCATCTCCAGGTTCATCTTGGTTTTGAGCACCTGACGCAGGATGGCGACGTCGGCATCCTGGATGTGGCGACGGTCTTCGCGCAGGTGCAGGGTGATCGAGTCGGCCCCTGCGGTTTCTGCCATCAGCGCGGCTTCGACCGGGCTGGGGTAACGGGTTTTTCGCGCCTGGCGCAGGGTGGCGATGTGGTCGATGTTGACGCCGAGATAGATGCTCATGAGTTCAGTTCAGTGAGGTCGCGCAAGAGCTGACGAGTATAAAGCGGCTTGGCGCCGAGGGTGTGATTGATCAGGGTCCGCATCAGGTTCTTCGACTCGATCAGCGTCGTCTGGCTTTCGAAGTGATCGGCGGCCAGGTCAATCAAGGTCTGACCCGAGACGGGGCAGCCGGACTGGCCACTGACGTTGAAGGCTTCCTGGGAACGCAGGGCCCCACGTTCGGGTTGAAACACATAGCGCCTGTCTGACTCGATCGGTGCGCCGCTGTCTGCATCGACATCGAAGGTGGCGCCATAGCCAATTTCGCTGAGCAGGTTCTTTTCGAAGCGGCGCAAAATCCGTTCGTAATCCGTGCTGCAGGCCTCGCCTGCCAGCTGTTCGAATGTGGCGATATAACGGTCATACAGCAACTCATGCGCATCGCCGCGCGCAAGCAGCCGCAGCAGCAATTCATTGAGATAAAAGCCGCACATCAGCGCACGTCCCTGGGGCGCCATCAGGCCGCCCTGCCATTCGGCAGCATGCAGGGTTTTCAGTTCGGACTTTCCAAACCAGGAGAGCAACAGCGGGGAAAATGGCTGCATCAAACCGCGCAGCGCTGAGGCAGGCCGCCGCGCACCCCGTGCAATCAATGCAATGCGGCCGTGGCTGCGGGTAAACACTTCCGCCACCACGCTGGTTTCCTTGAACGGATAGGTGTGGAGGATAAAACCCGGTTCGTTGTTAACGCGTGCGTCAGTGGACATGCAGCTTCAGTCCGGCTTTGTTTAATCCAGACCCAGCGACTTCAGCATCCGCACGTCGTCGGCCCAGCCGCCTTTGACCTTGACCCAGACTTCCAGATACACCTTGCTGTCAAAGGCATGCTCCATATCGAGCCGTGCCTGGGTGGAAATCGTCTTGAGCTTTTCTCCGCCCTTGCCGATGATGATGGCCTTATGGCCTTCGCGGTCGACCAGGATGGTGGCAAAAATGCGGCGCAGATTGCCTTCTTCTTCGAACTTGTCGATCTGGACGGCAACGCCATATGGGATTTCCTCACCGCTCAGACGGAACACTTTCTCCCGTATCAGTTCGGCCGCCAACTGGCGTTCGGTCTGGTCGGTGACATCATCCTCGCCGAACAAGGGCGCATTGACCGGCAGATGGGCTTGCACCGTTTTGAGCAACTCGTCGAGATTATTGCTTTGCTTGGCTGAAACCGGCACAACCTCAGTAAAGGCATGCGCGGCCGAAGCGTCCTGCAGGAAAGCCATCAGTGCGCCCTTGTCCTTTGCAAAGTCGATCTTGTTTACGACCAGAATCACCGGGCGATCCGTGGGCAACAGCGCCATTACCTGACGATCGCCATCCGTCAGCCGACCCGCCTCCACCAGCATCATCACCACGTCGGTATCCGATAAGGTTTCGCGCACGCGTTTGTTCATCGTGCGATTCATTGCGTTGCTATGACGCGTCTGGAATCCCGGGGTGTCGACAAACACAAACTGCGCGTCGTCGGTGGTATGAACCCCCATGACGCGATGGCGCGTGGTCTGCGCTTTACGCGAAGTGATGCTGATTTTCTGCCCGACAATGCGATTGAGCAGGGTGGACTTGCCCACATTGGGCCGGCCGACAATGGCGATGAGGCCACACTTGTAATCACTCATTTTGCAGCCTGTTCATTTTTGCAATGCGGCGCACGCTTCGCGTGCGGCTTCCTGTTCTGCTGCGCGGCGACTTTTGCCCACACCACGCGTGCTAAGCAAGGGTTTGGTCAACACGCACTCAACGATAAAACTCTGATCGTGCGCCTCACCCTGCGTTTCGACCAACTGGTAGTCGGGTAACGGCAAACGACGCGACTGCAGCATTTCCTGCAATTGCGTCTTGGCATCCTTGCCTGATGCCCTGGGGTCGATTTTGGCCACCAATGGATCAATCAGGCCGCGCACGACGCGCTGCGCCTCATCAAACCCCGCATCCAGGAATATGGCCCCGAACAGGGACTCAAGCGCATCGGCCAGGATCGAGGGACGGCGAAATCCACCACTCTTGAGTTCGCCTTCACCCAACCAGAGGCTTTCACCCAATCTCAATGAAACCGCAATTTCGGCCAGCGTATCCTGGCATACCAGATTCGCCCGCAGACGCGACAAGCTGCCTTCCGGCAAATCGGGGAACGCTTCGTACAGCCTGCGCGCAACCGAGCAGTTCAACACCGAGTCCCCCAGAAATTCGAGTCGCTCGTTATTGGCAGCGCCATAACTCCGGTGTGTCAGTGCCTGTTCCAGAAGTTCCGACCGGATGAAGGTGTAGCCCAACGCCTGTTGCAGGCGTTGATTCAACAACGGATTATTCAATCTGGGCAGGTACGGCGTCAGGGTCCGAGCTGGCGCTGAAATCAACTACCAGGCTGATATTGCCCACAAGCTTTGTGCGAAAAGCATAGTCGGCTGTAATGACCGCGACGCCGTTGCGCCGATCGATACTGATATCCTCGGGCTTGACTACGGTCACATAGCCCACATTGGCGCGCTTCATGAAGTCATTCCGGATTTCGCCATTGCTTTTCGATTTGAGGTCGCTGTCCTGCCCCATTACGGCAAGAATCTGCTTCACCGAGAAAAACTCAATATAGGCCGGGACCAGTTTCATTCCCAGCAAGGCCACCATAATCAGCACAAAAGCAACGAACAAAAACCCAATCATGGTCACGCCACGTTGTTGATTTTGCATGGAACGAGCACGGTACATGGTGTCTCCTTTAACGAATCGTTGTGCCGATGCGGCCAAAGTTTTCAAAATTCATCCAGATGAAAAATGCCTTGCCTACGATGTTTTCATCCGGCACGAAGCCCCAGTAACGGCTGTCATTGCTGGCATCGCGGTTGTCGCCCATCATGAAATACTGCCCGGCTGGAACCTTGCAAGCAAAACCCTCGCCCTCGGCATTGTAAGAGCAGTTTTCCCGGGAGGGAAAGTCCGCCACCTGAGGCGGAAACACTGCGGGCTTGCCGGGCTCGGTCATCATACTGTGGCCGACGCCATTCAACTGCTCGTTGTATACCATCGCGGTGATGTAGTTCAGCCCGGAGCCCACATAATTATAAGTCCCGGTGTTGGCTGTGCTGACGGGTTTTCCGTTGATGCTCAGCTTTTTGTCGCGATATTCAACCACATCGCCGGGCACGCCAATTACCCGCTTGATGTAATCCAGACCAGGATCGTCGGGGTAACGGAAAACCATGACGTCGCCGCGCTCCGGGTTGTTGACTTGCATCACCTTCTTATTCAGAACCGGCAAGCGGATACCGTAGGTGTATTTATTGACCAGGATGAAGTCGCCGATCAGCAGCGTGGGCATCATCGACCCGGATGGAATTTTGAACGGTTCGACCAGAAACGAGCGCAAACCGAACACGATCAAAATAACCGGAAAAAAGCTCTTGGCGTATTCGACCAGCAGCGGTTCCCTCGCATCCCTGTCGCGTCCACGCTTCAAAAACAGCACATCGAGTAACCATATCCCCCCGGTCACAACGAGTGCAACAAACAGAATGAGCGCAAAGTTCATGATGATTACTTGTCCGAGACCTGAAGAATCGCAAGAAAGGCTTCCTGCGGAATTTCGACGTTGCCGACCTGTTTCATGCGGCGTTTACCGGCTTTCTGCTTTTCCAGCAGCTTTTTCTTCCGTGAGATATCGCCGCCATAACATTTGGCCAGCACGTTTTTACGCAAGGCCTTGACGTTCTCACGGGCGATGATATTGGCGCCGATCGCCGCCTGCACCGCCACGTCGAACATCTGGCGCGGGATCAATTGACGCATTTTCGACGCCAGTTCGCGTCCGCGATAGACGCTGGTGGCGCGATGCACGATCAAGGACAGCGCGTCGACTTTTTCGTTGTTGACCAGGATGTCGAGCTTGACCAGATCGCCCGCGCGGTACGCCTTGAATTCGTAGTCCAGCGAAGCGTAGCCGCGGCTGGTGGATTTGAGCTTGTCGAAAAAATCCATCACCACTTCGTTCATCGGCAGGTCGTAGCGCAGCATCACCTGGCGGCCGTGGTACTGCATGTCGATCTGCATGCCGCGCTTCTGGTTGCACAGGGTGATGACGTTGCCGACGAATTCTTCCGGCACGAAAATCGTCGCGGTGATGATGGGTTCGCGGATTTCCTCGATCTTCGACAGCTCGGGCAGCTTGAACGGGTTTTCGACGCTGACCATCGAGCCGTCCTTCATCAGCACTTCGTACACCACCGTCGGCGCGGTGGTGATCAGCTCCATGTCGTACTCGCGTTCCAGCCGTTCCTGCACGATGTCCATGTGCAAGAGGCCGAGGAAGCCGCAGCGGAAGCCAAAGCCGAGCGCCTGCGATACCTCGGGCTCGAACTGCAGCGCCGCGTCGTTCAACTGCAGCTTGGTCAGCGCATCGCGCAGCGCCTCGAAGTCGTGCGACTCGACCGGATACAGCCCGGCGAACACCTGCGACTGCACCTTCTTGAAGCCGGGCAGCGCTTCGCTGGCGGGGCGGTCGAGCAGGGTAAGGGTGTCGCCCACCTGCGCCGACTTCAGTTCCTTGATGCCGGCGATGACGAAACCGACTTCGCCCGCCGACAGCTGCGGCCGGTCGACCGATTTCGGGGTGAACACGCCGACGTGCTCGGTCAGATGCTGCGCGCCGCTGGCCATGAAGCGGATCCTGTCCTTGGGGCGCAGGACGCCGTCGACCACCCGCACCAGCATCACCACGCCGACGTAGTTGTCGAACCACGAGTCGATGATCAAGGCCTTGAGCGGCGCGCTTTCGTCGCCGCGCGGCGGCGGCACCTGCTTCACCACCACTTCGAGGATTTCGGGGATGCCGATGCCGGACTTGGCCGAGGCGCGCACCGCCTCGCTCGCGTCGAGCCCGACGATGTCCTCGATCTCTTCCGCCACGCGGTCCGGATCGGCCGCCGGCAGGTCGATCTTGTTCAGCACCGGGATCACCTCGACGCCGAGGTCGATCGCAGTGTAGCAGTTGGCCACGGTCTGCGCTTCGACGCCCTGCGAGGCATCGACCACCAGCAGCGCGCCTTCGCAGGCCGACAAGGAACGCGACACCTCGTAGGAAAAGTCGACGTGGCCGGGGGTATCGATCAGGTTCAGGCGGTAGGTCTTGCCGTCCTGCGCCTTGTAAGTGAGCGCGGCGGTCTGCGCCTTGATGGTAATGCCGCGCTCCTTCTCCAGATCCATGGAATCAAGCACTTGCGCCTCCATCTCGCGGTCGGACAAGCCGCCGCACTGCTGGATCAGGCGATCAGCGAGCGTGGACTTGCCGTGGTCGATATGGGCGATGATGGAAAAATTGCGGATCAGGTTCTGGGACACAGCAAAACGGGCACGTTTCCGTGCCCGACAAGGGATGCGATAACTACGTGGATTTTAACGGATTTCAGGGGTGGGCGCGTAGCCAATCCCGAAACGCAGGCAGATTCAGTTGGTGTCGACAAATCTCGGTGCTGCCATCGAACAACAGGGGTACGTCCCAGCCGTATTGGGTTTTGAGCGCCGGATCGGCATCCACATCCACGGGCGCCAGACTGTGCCCGGTTCCCGCAATCAGCGCACGGACGTTTGCCGCCATCTCGTCGCACAGCGGGCAGCCGGCCCGCGTAAGAAGCATCAGCGTTTTACTCACCCGTTATCTTCAGCGGAATGTACAGGGAACCGTCGCCGCGCCGCACCAGGATCGCCACGCTTTTCCCCGCCGGTACGGCAGCGATCGCCTTGCGGAAAGCCGCCACCGTAGCGATTTTAATGTTGTTGACTGCCAGCAGGACATCGCCGGTGCGGATGCCCGCGCGCGCCGCGTCGCCCTTGGCATCCTCGACCAGCACGCCATGGTCGAGCTCGAGTGCGCGCCGCTGTTCCGCACTGAGCTCCGACAAGGCCAGTCCGCCGCGTGAATAGGTCTTGCTGTCCTGACCGTCCACCGGCTTGTCGGCAGGCAGCTCGCCCAGCACCACACTCAAATGCTGAACCCTGCCCTTGCGCCAGACGTCCATCGGGATTTGGGCGCCGGGCTTGGCCAGGCCCACCATGCGCGGCAGATCGCCGGAGTTTTCCACCGTCTTGCCATTGAACGACAGGATCACATCCGACGCCCGCAAGTCCGCCTGGTGCGCCGGGCCATCTTGCTGCACCTGCGAAACCAGCGCCCCGCGCGGACGATCCAGTCCGAACGAGTCGGCCAGATCGGCGGTCACTTCCTGAACCACCACGCCGAGCCAGCCGCGCGAGACCTTGCCGCCCGTTTTCAGCTGATCGACCACTTCCATCGCCACATCGATCGGAATCGCGAACGAAACGCCCTGATAGCCGCCGCTGCGGCTGTATATCTGCGAATTGATGCCGACCACTTCGCCCCGCATGTTGAACAGCGGTCCGCCGGAATTGCCGGGGTTGATCGGCACATCGGTCTGGATATACGGCACATAGCTTTCCGACGGCAACGAACGTCCCTTGGCGGAAACAATACCGGCCGTCACCGAATTCTCGAAACCAAACGGTGAACCTATCGCCGCAACCGCTTCGCCGACGCGCAATTTGGTGGGATCGCCCAGCTTGACGGCAGGCAGGCTGGCGGCGGTAATTTTGATGACGGCCACATCGGTGCGGGGATCTGCGCCCACCACCTTGGCGGTGTACTTACGCTTGTCGATCAGCTTGACCACCACTTCATCTGCGCCTTTGACTACATGCGCGTTGGTCAAGATATAGCCGTCGCTGCTGACGATAAAGCCCGATCCCGCGCCGCGTGCCGGAATGTCCTGCATGGGTCCGCCCGGCCGGCCGGGGAAAAAGCGGTGGAAGAATTCCTGCATCGCCTCGTCATCGGGGAGCGCAAACGGCAAGCCTTCCGCGCCCCGTTTCACCAGTCTGGTTGTGCTGATGTTGACCACGGCCGGGCCCTGCCTTTCGACCAGGTCCGCCACATCCATCACATCCCTGGCCGACGCCGGGCCAGCCAAAACAAATACCAGCGCCATCGTTGCCAGAACGGTTCTCATCATGATTTTCCTTTCTTCATGACATGGACATCCTCGCGCCTGAGCACCACGGGACGCGGCGCCCGCCCGCCCCGTCCGATCGCCCAGCCCAGGCCGCCGCCCAACAACAAACCCATCAGCGCGGAGACGTCGCCGGGCTGCACCGCCTGTGCCAGCAGCGCGCCTGCCAGCATCAATCCCAGCGGCAGGCCATAGGCGCGCAACGCACTTTTAAGCACGCTGCCATCGGCAATGCCGACCACCACGCGATCGCCCGGCGACAGCGACAAGTCACAATCGACCTGAAACTGTCTGGGCTTGCGCTGAAACAATTCGGCAATGCGGCGCGTCGAACATCCCTGGCCGCCGCAGGTGCCGCAGCCAGACGGCTCGACAGCCTGCACCCAAACGCCATCCGACGCGGTTTTGGTGACTTCGGCGGTTTGTTCCAGCATGGGGTTTATTGCTTTTTGGCCGAGTTGCCGGTTTCGATCAGCGCCAGGTTCGGCACCTCGCCCAGCGTCGTCACGGTGTAACCATCGACCTCACGCGCGTAAATGCCGATCGCGCCCTCTGCCGACAAGCCATGCAGCCTTTCCGCTTGCAGATCAGCCGGCTCCACAAACATCGACAACACGCTGAGCCCGTCCGAATACACCAGATGCGTCACCGGCGCCTTCTTGCCTGGCAGCGAACGCACTGCGCCCTGTACCCGTTCGTAACCTGGGGGGGGCTTCACGCTCCAGGCGACATCAACCGGCATATCGACTCCCGCGTTCATCACACGCTTGCCCGTCAAGTCATTGCGAAACAGCGACGCATCCGGAGCTTTGCCTATCTGTATTTCCGAAAACACAAACATCGACACCACGCCGCCATTGTGATTGACGACACGTGACTTGAGAGGCAATCCAGTACGCTTGTCCAGCCACAGGGTCGTGGCGTAGCGATAGCCATCGCGCGGCTCCAGGGTGACAATCTGGCAAGCGCGGCCCGCCACGCGCTCCGAGCCACCGAGTTTCGCCTCGTAGTAGCCGAGCAGGGCCGCCGGTTGCGCCGGCAATAAAGCGGGGAAAAAACGGCGCGAGGTATTGCGCTCAAGCCGCACATGCTTGCCGTCCGGCAGATAGCAGAACACATCGCTATTAACCCGCAGGAACTGGCGCGGCGAGCCATCCATGACCTCGACCTTTTCCTGTTCGCCGGTGGCGTCGACGCGATGCAGCACACGTTGCACTTCGACGTGCTCGCCATGGTGATACACATAGACGCCGCTGAAATTCTGCTGCTTGGCGGCAACCGCCGCCCGATTCAGCCATTCAAGCGCGGCATCGGCCTGCGCCACACCAGGCAATGCCACCAAGCCTGCAAACGCGATCGCCAACCACTTCCGCTGCCAAACGTTGACTGTCCGCATTTAACGAGGCTCCACCACCACCTCGACCGCACGCTGGTAAGGCGATGCGACAGCCATGGGGGCAAATTCCTGGTGGGCCACAAGATATGGCGCCAGGCGGGATTCCGCGGACGCCTGGCGAGATTCAAATGCGACCTGCTGCGCCGCCGGCATTGCCGACAAGGGGGGAACGCCCGGCGCGTCCGAGGTCAAACCGGTCACCGCAACCACGCCCCACACCGCAAGCGAGGCGAACGAGGCCACTGCCACGCGCTGTGGCCACGCACTGCGTCGAGGCGCAAGCACAGTGGGTTCGGCCGCCAGTTGTGCCGAGAAGCGTGCCATGAAGTCAGCCGGCGCGGCGTCCGTTCCGCGCATCGCATCGCCAATCAGATGGTATTCGGACCAGTTTTTCCGTAACGCTTCATCGTGCTTCAGCCCGGCAATGCAAGCCTCGATATCGGCGCGTCTCGCTTCGCCATCGAGCACGGCAGACAGCATGAGCCGCCCGGCGTCATCCTGTTCGGCGGGGGAAAGCGGTTCTGATTTGAGAAGTGCTGACATGGTTACCACCTTTTATCCTGACTCGTGCCCAGCATCGGGCGTATTTTTTCCGCAATGGCCTCGCGTGCGCGGAAAATCCGCGACCGCACGGTTCCGATCGGACACGCCATCATTTGTGCGATTTCTTCGTAGCTCATGCCATCGATTTCGCGCAACGTAATGGCGGTCCTTAATTCCTCGGGCAGCGCGTCAACTGCCACATTCACTGCTTGGGCGATCTGCTTGGTCTGAAGTTCCGCATCCGGCGTGGCAATGTCGCGTAACAAATCGCCGTCTTCATAGTTTTCCGCGTCTTCCGACAGCACGTCGCTCGACACGGGTTGGCGCTTGCGCGCAACCAGATAGTTTTTGGCGGTGTTGACGGCGATGCGGTACAGCCAGGTATAAAACGCGCTTTCGCCCCGAAATCCCGGCAGCGCGCGATAGGCCTTGATAAAGGCCTCCTGCGTAATATCTTCCACTTCCGCCGCATCGCGCACCATGCGCGACAATAACCGCCCGAGCTTGCGCTGGTATTTGATCACCAGCAACTCGAACGCACGCTTGTCACCCTGCTGGGCGCGTTCTACAAGCACCTGATCCAATTCGCGGTCTGACATATCTCCCTGCTGCTTTTTGATTATTTTCGAAGTATACGTGACCGCATCTTCTGGCGTATGTGAACATCCCCGGGGAAAATAGTTCACCCCCCACCCGCTTAATCTGGCACGGCCCAAGCCTGCTATCATCGCCCCACTCATTATGCATAGTCACGACGTCCTCATTCTCGGCAGCGGTCTTGCCGCACTCACCACCGCGCTCAAGCTTGCCGATCAGCGCCGTATCGCCATTGTCACCAAGCGCCGGATGAGCGACGGCGCCAGCGACTGGGCGCAAGGCGGGATCGCGGCCGCAATGGACAGCGGCGACTCGATCGAGGCCCATGTTCACGACACCCAGGTCGCCGGCGGCGGCTTGTGCGACGAGACGGTCACCCGGCGGGTCGCCAGCCAGGCCAATGAAATGATCGCCTGGCTGACCCGCAATGGCGTCGCCTTCACCCCCGACCCGCAGGCGCCCGGCGGGCTGCATCTGGCGCGCGAAGGCGGCCATTCCAAACGCCGCGTGGTGCACGCGGCCGATGCCACCGGGCATGCTGTGCAAACGAGCCTGCTCGACCGCGTGCGCGCGCATCCCAACATCGACACCTTCGAACAGCATGTCGCCATCGACCTCATCAGCGGCAAGCACGCCGGCGGACAGGAACGCCAAATCCATGGCGCCTATGCGCTGAACAAGGCAAGCGGCGAGGTCGAAACCTTCGCCGCCGGCCACACCGTGCTGGCGACCGGCGGCGCCGGCAAGGTCTATCTCTACACCACCAACCCCGACACCGCGACCGGCGACGGCATTGCGATGGCTTGGCGTGCGGGCTGCCGCGTCGCCAATCTGGAATTCGTGCAGTTTCACCCCACCTGTTTATTCCACCCGCACGCCAAATCCTTCCTCATCACCGAAGCGGTGCGCGGCGAAGGCGGATATTTACGGCTGCCCGATGGCAGCCGCTTCATGCACTATCACGATGAACGCGCCGAACTCGCGCCGCGCGACGTGGTGGCGCGCGCGATCGACTTCGAGATGAAAAAACGCGGCATCGACTGCGTCTATCTCGATATCAGCCACAAGCCGGCCGACTTCGTGCGCGAGCATTTCCCCACGATTTACCGTCGCTGCCTCGAACTCGGTATCGACATCACGTCCCAGCCGATCCCGGTGGTGCCGGCCGCGCACTACACCTGCGGCGGCGTCGTCACCGACATGAACGCGCGCACCGACCTGTGCAACCTGCATGCCGTGGGCGAAGTCACCTTCACCGGCCTGCATGGCGCCAACCGGCTGGCATCGAATTCGCTGCTGGAATGTCTGGTGTTCGGCCATGCCGCCGCCGCCGATATTCTGGCCACCCCGTCCGCCCCGCTGCTCGACCTGCCGCCATGGGACGCCTCCCGCGTCACCGACCCCGACGAAGAGGTGGTGATCTCGCATAACTGGGACGAGCTGCGCCGCTTCATGTGGGATTACGTCGGCATCGTGCGCACCAACAAGCGGCTGGCGCGCGCCACCCACCGCATCCGCCTGCTACGGGATGAAATCGACGAGTTTTACCGCAACTTCCGCGTCAGCAACGACCTGATCGAGCTGCGCAATCTGGTGCAAAGCGCCGATCTCATCATCCGCTCGGCCCAGCTGCGGCAGGAAAGCCGCGGCCTGCACTACAGCCGCGACTACCCCGAGACGCTGCCGATTGCCGGCAATACCGTGCTCAACCCGCGTCCGGGGACGCTGTGTCCGAGCGTGTGCGGCGTGCCCAGCGCAGAGACACCCTGAGACGGCGCAAATCCCCGGCATGCGCACTGTCGGGCAACAACACCCGCGTTCGCACCCGCTGTGCCTCAACGCGATAGCGAAGAACGATCAGCGCAGGCGACACCAGACTGTCGCCCAGCACCTCGATGTCGCGCCATTCTCCCTCATCATCCTGGCATTGCAGCATGCCGTCCGCAGTGATCCGCAAGACCTCTGTAAAGTGCGCACGCCGCCAACCCCAGACACTCAAACCCGCCACGACCAAGCCCATAAGCAATTGAATGACAGCGGGAAGGGCCGCGAGATAGATTGCGGCCATTGAAAGCGCCGCCATGCCCAATAGCAACAGCCCCAACACGCGTGAGGGTTTGGGCTCAATCTTGCGCATCAGCGTGTACACTTTTAGGCTTCATCGCACTCCCCTTTGACTGGACCGCATCGTGACCGAATCCTGGACTACTTTTTTGCACGCTCAAGGCGCGTCAATTGAAGGCAGCACCGTACTGAACTATGGCGACCCGGCCTCGGAGCGGAACGCCGCTGCGAACGGCACCATTGTCGCGGATTTGTCGCAGCTTGGCGTCATCGCGTTTCGCGGCGAGGAAACCGCCAGCTTCCTGCAAGGCCAGCTCACCAATGACTTGCGCGCACTGCATGCCGACACCGCGCAGTGGAATGCTTACTGCAATCCCAAGGGACGCCTGCTTGGCAATTTCCTGATGTGGCGACAGGGCGAGGATTATTGCCTGCAACTGTCAGGCGACATTCTGCCCAGCGTGCAAAAGCGGCTTTCCATGTTCATCATGCGCGCCAAGGTGCAGGCGCGCGATGCCAGCGACGAGAGCGTGCGGCTGGTGGTGGCCGGCAAACAGGCGGCGGCAGCCGTCACAGCGGCGATGGGCGGCGTGCCCGAGGCCGCGATGCGGTCGGTCGCGGTCGATGCCGGCCAGGTCATCCGGGTGGGCGACGACAAGTTCGTGCTGTCGATCGCGCCCGTGCGCGCCGCTGCGGTGTGGCGGGCGCTGCGCGAATCGGCCACGCCGGTCGGCGCGCCAGTGTGGGACTGGCTGCGGCTCAATGCGGGAATCCCGATGATCGTCGCCGCAACGCAGGAGCAGTTCGTCCCGCAGATGGTCAACCTCGAAGTCATCGGCGGCGTGAACTTCCAGAAAGGCTGCTATCCCGGCCAGGAAATCGTCGCCCGCAGCCAGTATCTGGGCAAGCTCAAGCGCCGCATGTTCCTCGCGCATGTGGCGGTCGAGGCCGCCCCGGGCGACAATTTATACAGCGCCGACTTCGAGGGTCAGGTCACCGGAACGGTGGTCAATGCAGCTCCGGCGCCAACCGGCGGGTTCGATCTGCTGGCCGTCGTTCAGGTCGAAAGCGCGAACACGCAAACCCTGCACCTGAAAGCCGCCGACGGCGCAGCACTGAGTTTGAAACCGCTGCCCTACGCCATGCCGGAATAAGTGCGGCACGCTTACGTTTATTACCGTATCGATCCGGCATTGGCCAGTCTGGCCGCGTCCCGGATCGATGCATTGCTGGTCACCATGGCCTCGCATTGCGGCCAGCCGCCACGGCGCCTGAATCGCTGCGACGATCCGATCGTGTGGATGGAAACATACGAAGGCATTGCCGACTTTGACGGGTTTGTCGCGGCCTTGAATGCGGCAGTCGGCGCCCTTCACTGCGGCGACGTCATCCGGGGAGAACGCCATCTGGAGTGTTTCTCCGGACCCGGGCCTGTGCCATAAAACACGGCATCGGGCGTCAATACGCAATCCGCCGCCGCCATCCACCCCTTGCCCATACGCGCTGAACCTTCGGCAGGCGGGCATCGGGTTCTCTATACTTTATTTCCGCTGGGGCCGATCGCCCAGGCCACGCACTGAATCGGCTCAGTCGATTTCTTCCACCGGCACCCGCGCAGCCAGGCCACACAGCAACTCATAGCTGTTGGTGCCGGCCGCTGCGGCCACCGCGTCGACCGGCAGCCCCTCGCCCCATAGCACGACCGGCGTGCCCACCCCGGCTTCGGCGCATTCGCTCAAGTCCACGCACAGCATGTCCATCGACACTCGCCCCAGGGTTCGGCTCATGCGGCCGTTGACCAGAACCGGCGTGCCCGTCAAGGCGTGGCGCGGGTAGCCGTCGGCATAGCCGCAGGCGACCACGCCCACGCGCATCGTTTGCTCGGCGCGAAACAAGAGGCCATAGCCCGCCCCTTCCCCGGGCTGCAGGGTCTGCACGCCGATCATTTCCGATTGCAGCGTCATCGCCGGGCGCAACCCCAGTTCGGCGGCTGATTGATCCGCAAATGGCGATGCGCCGTACAGCATGATGCCCGGACGCGTCCACATCCCCAGGGTTTCCGGATAGCGCAGCAGGGCCGCCGAATTGGCGCTGCTCCAGGGCAAATCATGGGCGGCGAGTTCGTTCAGAAAAGGGGATAACTGCCAACTCACCCCCACGGCTTCATCCGCCTGCGCAAAGTGCGTCATCAGCGTCACGCCCGCCACCCCGGGCAGGCTGCGCACGCGGGCGACGATGGCCGCATGCCCGGCAAGCGGAAAACCCAGCCGGTGCATGCCGCTGTCGAATTTGAGAAAGACCTGGAGCGGTCGAGCGGGCGGCTGTTGCTGCAGCCAGTCGAGCTGCGCCGCATGGTGCAGCACCGGGCACAAATCCAGCTCGGCGCAGGTGGCGATTTCGTCCGGGCCAAAGATGCCTTCAAGCAACAGGATGGGTTGCTCTACCCCCATCAGCCGCAGGTTGGCCGCCTCCTCCAGCGTCAGCACGGCAAAGCCATCTGCCGACGCAAAAGCGCGCCGCGCGCGCGACAGGCCATGACCATAGGCATTGGCCTTGACCACTGCGAACACCCGGGCTGCGCCCGAATGGCTGCGCGCCACCCGCAGGTTGTGCGCCATGGCCCCAATGGAAATCCGTGCCTGGATGGGGCGCATGCTTAATAAGACCCAGCCTGCGCCAGCGACTCAAACCGTGTGTATTCGCCGATGAAGGCCAGCCGCACCGTGCCGATCGGGCCGTTACGCTGCTTGCTGATGATGATTTCCGCAGTGCCCTTGTCCTGGGTGTCGGGGTTGTAGACTTCGTCGCGGTAAATGAACAGGATGACGTCGGCATCCTGCTCGATGGCGCCCGATTCGCGCAGATCGGACATCACCGGACGCTTGTTGGGGCGCTGTTCGAGGCCGCGGTTCAGCTGCGACAGCGCCACCACCGGCACATGCAGTTCCTTGGCCAGGCCCTTCAGGGCACGCGAGATTTCCGAAATCTCCGTTGCCCGGTTTTCGCCCGAGCCATTGCCCGACATCAACTGCAGGTAGTCGATCACGATCAGGCCGAGCTTGCCGCACTGGCGCATCAGACGACGCGCACGCGCACGCAGTTCCAGCACATTCAGTCCGGGCGATTCGTCGATGAAAACGGGCGCTTCATTGAGCTTGCCGAGCGCGTAAGTCAGGCGCTGCCAGTCGTCTTCGCCCAGCTTGCCGGTGCGCAGGCGATGCTGGTCGAGCTTGCCGACCGAGCCGATCATCCGCATCACCAGCTGGGTGCCGCCCATTTCCATCGAAAACACCGCCACCGGCAGGCCGGTGTCGAGCGCGACGTTTTCGGCGATGTTGAGCGAGAACGCGGTTTTACCCATCGACGGCCGCCCGGCGACAATGATGAGATCGCCCGGCTGAAAACCCGAGGTTTTCTGGTCGAGGTCGTGAAAACCGGTAGGGACGCCGGTGATGCCGGAATCGTTGTCGCGGTGGTACAGCTCGTCGATGCGCTCGACCACTTCTTTCAGCAAGGGCTTGATTTCGGTGAAGCCCGCCTGGCCCCGGCTGCCGGATTCGGCGATCTCGAATACCTTGGCTTCGGCCTCGTCGAGCAATTGCGAGGCGCTACGCCCGGCCGGCGCATAAGCAGTGTCGGCAATACCGGTTGCGACTTCGGCCAGCCGGCGCATCACCGAACGTTCGCGCACGATTTCGGCATAGCGGCGGATGTTGGCCGCCGACGGCGTATTGCTCGCCAGCGCGACGATATAGGCCAGGCCGCCCACGCTTTCGAGCTGGCCCATCGATTGCAGCGCCTCGGTCACCGTTACCGCATCGGCCGGCCGGTTTTCGGCAATCTGCCGCACGATCGCGCGCAGAATCTGGCGATGGTCCTGCCGGTAAAAGTCGCTTTCCGACACCACATCGCCGATGCGGTCCCATGCGCTGTTGTCCAGCAGCAGGCCGCCCAGCACCGCCTGTTCGGCTTCCAGCGAATGGGGCGGCAGAC
The DNA here is from genome assembly GCA_002256785.1 of Hydrogenophilales bacterium 17-61-9. GTDB lineage: Bacteria > Pseudomonadota > Gammaproteobacteria > Burkholderiales > Thiobacillaceae > Thiobacillus. Next base: position 5,099 of record NCIF01000012.1, on the reverse strand, counting down.
GCATTTGCGCCAGCTGGGAATCGGAATGTGTCGTCAACGAGTGGATAGCAGCCATGGCAGGATTCTAGTCTCCCGCCCCACCCCCACCAAGGGATAAGGCTGTGGATAAGGCGTGAACAGCCGGGTATATCCGGCCGGGCAAAACAAAAAAGGGAGCCCATGGCTCCCTTTTTTGGAGAAGCAGCGAACTTACTGTTCGCCGACCACCACAACGGTGATGTTGGCCGCCACATCATGGTGCAAGCCCAGAACCACGGCGTATTCGCCGATGGCCTTGAGCGGGCCTTCCGGCATGCGGACTTCAATTTTGCTCACTGCATGACCAAGCGCTACCAGCGCATCGGCAATATCCGCATTGGAGATCGAGCCGAACAAACGGCCGTCGACGCCGGCTTTCTGGCTCACGGTCACGCTGAAGCCTTCCAGCTTGGCGGCACGCGCCTGCGCTTCGGCCAGCTTCTCGGCTGCCACGCGCTCCAGCTCGGCTTTTTGCGCGGCAAACGCGTCCATGTTGGCTTGCGTGGCGCGACGCGCGCGGCCGGTGGGAATCAGAAAGTTGCGGGCATAACCGTCTTTCACTTTAACCACGTCGCCCAGGCTGCCCAGATTGACGACTTTGTCCATCAGAATGATTTGCATGGTCGTCTCCTTAATGCAGGTCGGTGTAAGGCATGAGCGCAAGGAAGCGCGCACGCTTGATCGCGGTGCTCAACTGACGCTGGTAATGCGCCTTGGTGCCGGTAATGCGCGCCGGAATGATGCGGCCGTTTTCGGCAATGAATTCCTTCAGCACTTCGATGTCCTTGTAATCGACCTCAACCACCTTGTCGACGGTGAAGCGGCAGAACTTGCGACGCTTGAAGAGACCCCGGTTGCCACTGTCGCGGCCGCCTTTTTTGGCGAACTTGCCGCCTGATTTACCACCCATGGGACGTGCCATGATTATTCCTTTTCGATTCGATTCAATATCAGGATCAGTTGTCGGCTGTTCACGCTGCGTCGATTCAACGCGCCTTCCAGTTTGACCTGCGTTCCGGTGGTCAGTTGAGCCAGCTGTCCGGCAAGCGATCCGCTCGCCTGCACCGTCAACTCGCATTCAACTTGCCGGGCAAGCGTAGCCACTGTCTGACTGCTGCGGTGTTGAATGACCGCTTCAGCGATGGGCACGCCCGCCGGGCTGTAACGCACAGGATCAACCTGGATAAGGACTCCGCTGATGACCAGCCGATTCACTCACTCAAGCTGCAGCGGGTTCAGCCGCGGCTTCTGTTTTGGCGGCCTCTTCTTTTGCAGCTTCCGGCTTGGCCGACTCCAGGATGTCGCGCGACTTCTCTTCCTTCATCATCGGCGAAGCCGTGGTCACGGCATCGTCGCGCTTGATGGTCAGATGACGCAGCACGGCATCGTTGAACTTGAAGCCATGCTCAAGTTCGTCCAGGGTTTCCTGGTCGCACTCGATATTCATCAGCACGTAATGCGCCTTGTGAATTTTCTGGATCGGGTAAGCCATCTGACGGCGGCCCCAGTCTTCCAGACGGTGAACGCTGCCGCCGCGCGTGGCGAGGTTAGCGCGATAACGCTCGATCATGGCGGGTACCTGCTCGCTCTGATCGGGGTGGACGATAAATACGATTTCGTAATGCCGCATCAAGTTTCCTTTCGGTTCAGCCCCCCGCTGCGGTGCGGTAGAGCAAGGTCAAAATGGCCCAAAAAAAGCCGGTATCCAAAAAACAATCCCCAGCAAACCGGGGATCGAGAATCATACGCTTTTTACCTGACAAATCAAGCAGTCAGCCGCGGTCACATCACGCAGTCGACGTAGTAATGGGTCTTGCCATCGACCACCTCGTCGACAAATCCATGCACATCGGTCTCGAATCCGGGGAATTTCTCGTTGAAATCGCGGGTGAACTGCAAATAGCGCACGATGGTGGCATTGAAACGCTCGCCCGGGATCAGCAGGGGAATGCCCGGCGGATAAGGCGTGACCAGCATCGCGGTGATGCGGCCTTCAAGTTCATCGAGCGCGACCCGTTCGATTTCGCGGTGCGCCATCTTGGCAAAGGCATCCGCCGGCTTCATCGCCGGTGCCATCTCCGACAGGTACATTTCAGTCGTCAGGCGTGCCACATCATTGGCCTTGTAGACCGCATGAATCTGGTCGCACAGGTCCTTGAGGCCGGTTTTCTCGTAGCGCGGATGCTTCAGGATGAATTCGGGCAGCACGCGCCACAACGGCTGGTTTTCGTCGTAATCGGCCTTGAACTGCTGCAGCGCGGTCACCAGCGTGTTCCAGCGACCCTTGGTAATGCCGATGGTGAACATGATGAAGAAGGAATACAGACCGGTTTTTTCCACGATCACGCCGTGCTCGGCCAGGTATTTGGTGACGATCGCGGCCGGAATGCCCCAATCGGCGAACGCGCCCTCCATGTCCAGCCCCGGCGTAATCACGGTCGCCTTGATCGGGTCGAGCATGTTAAAACCAGGGGCGATATGGCCGAACTCATGCCAGCGCTCGTCGTTGCCGAGCATCCAGTCCTCGCGGTCGCCGACGCCTTCATCCGCCAGTTTCTGCGGACCCCACACCTTGAACCACCAGGAATCGCCAAACTCCTCATCGACCTTGCGGATGGCCCGGCGGAAATCCAGCGCTTCGCGGATCGACTCCTCCACCAGCGCGGGACCGCCGGGCGGCTCCATCATCGCCGCCGCCACATCGCACGAGGCGATGATGGCGTACTGCGGCGAGGTCGAGGTGTGCATCAGGTAGGCCTCGTTGAAGCGGTGGAAATCGAGCTTGCGCGTCTCCGAATCCTGCACCAGGATCTGCGAGGCCTGGGACAGGCCCGCCAGCAGCTTGTGGGTCGACTGGGTGGCGAACACCAGCGCATCCTTGGCGCGCGGGCGGTTCTTGCCGATGGCGTGCATGCCGCGATAGAAGTCGTGGAAGGTCGCGTGCGGCAGCCAGGCCTCGTCGAAATGCAGGGTATCGATATAGTCGCCGAGCAGTTCCTTGATCATGTCGACGTTGTAGAGGATGCCGTCGTAGGTCGACTGGGTAATCGTGAGAATGCGCGGCTTGCGCTTCACGTCCCTGGCGAACGGGTGCGCGGCGATTTTCTTCTCGATGTTCTCCGGGCGGAATTCATCCAGCGGAATCGGACCGATGATGCCGTAGTGGTTGCGCGTCGGGGTCAGGAAAATCGGGATCGCGCCGCACATCATGATGGCGTGCAGGATCGACTTGTGGCAGTTGCGGTCGACCACCACGATATCGCCCGGCGCCACGGTGGCGTGCCACACCATCTTGTTCGACGACGAGGTGCCGTTGGTGACGAAGAACAGGTGGTCGCAGTTGAAGATGCGCGCCGCGTTGCGCTCCGACGCGCCCACCGGGCCGGTGTGGTCGAGCAATTGGCCGAGTTCGTCGACCGCGTTGCAGACGTCGGCGCGCAGCAGGTTTTCGCCGAAGAACTGATGGAACATCTGGCCGATCGGCGACTTCAGAAAAGCCACGCCGCCCGAGTGTCCCGGACAATGCCAGGAATACGACCCGTCCGCCGCGTAATGGGTCAGCGCCCGGAAAAAAGGCGGCACCAGCGATTCAAGGTAGGTCCGCGCTTCGCGCAGGATGTATCGCGCCAGGAACTCCGGCGTGTCTTCCAGCATGTGGATGAAACCGCTGAGCTCGCGCAGGATGTCGTTGGGGATATGCCGTGCGGTACGGGTTTCGCCATGCAGAAAAATCGGGATTTCGGCGTTGCGGAAGCGCACTTCCTCAACAAAGCTGCGCAATTTTTGCAAGTCAATATTGGTGTCTTCGTCCGAACCCGCCATTTCCTCGTCGTCGATAGACAGCACGAACGCCGACGCGCGCGCCTGCTGCTGGGCGAACGAGGTCAGGTCGCCGTAGTTGGTGACGCCGAGCACTTCGATACCTTCTTTTTCGATCGCCTCGGCCAGGGTACGGATGCCCAGCCCGGAAGCGTTCTCGGAACGGAAGTCTTCGTCAATGATGACAACGGGAAAACGAAAGCGCATGGCCTGCTCCAGAGGGAAGCCGTAGGAAGGGGCGGATTAAGAAAAGCGGATTATACGAATCCCCGGTGTCGCGGGGATTAAATTTTCGGCAGCGTCACGCCAACCTGGCCCTGATATTTTCCGCCGCGATCGCGGTACGAGGTTTCGCACACTTCGTCGGACTCGAGGAACAGCATTTGCGCCACGCCTTCGTTGGCATAAATGCGCGCAGGCAAGGGCGTGGTGTTGGAAAACTCCAGCGTCACGTGGCCTTCCCACTCGGGCTCCAGCGGCGTCACGTTGACGATGATGCCGCAACGCGCGTACGTGCTCTTGCCCAGACAAATGGTCAGCACGCTACGCGGAATACGGAAGTATTCCACCGTACGCGCCAGCGCAAAAGAATTCGGCGGAATGATGCAGGAATCGCCCACGACCTCGACAAACGAACTGGGATCGAACGCCTTGGGATCGACGATGGTGCTGTTGAGGTTGGTGAACAGCTTGAATTCGCTGGCACAGCGCACGTCATAGCCATAGCTCGACGTGCCGTACGACACGATGGACCGGCCACCGACCTGTTTGACCTGTCCCGGTTCGAACGGCTCGATCATGCCATGCTCAGCCGCCATCTGGCGGATCCATCGGTCGGACTTGATGCTCATCAGGTATTGGAAATAACGATGTTGGGGAACTTGTTGGAGTGATCTTCAGCGGTTTCGCCAATCTTGACGGCAACCCGGCGTGCGATCATTTTGTAGATGTCGGTGACGCGGCCATCCGGGTCGGACACCACCGACGGCGTGCCGGCATCGGTATCGGCGCGGATCGCGGCATCCAGCGGCAATGCGCCGAGGAATTCCACGCTGTAGTCCTTGCACATGCGCTCGCCGCCGCCTTCGCCGAAGATGCGCTCTTCGTGACCGCAGGCCGAGCAGATGTGCAGGCTCATGTTTTCGACCACGCCGATGATGGGAATGCCGACCTTCTCGAACATCTTGAGGCCCTTGCGCGCGTCGATCAGCGCGATGTCCTGCGGCGTGGTGACGATCACCGCGCCGGTCACCGGCACGCGC